>CBJLAJ010000003.1:0-117513 GCA_966421005.1 uncultured Paraburkholderia sp. | reverse complement strand
CTCGGCACCCCGCTCTCGCAGGTGCCCGCCAACGTCCAGACGGTCCGCGCGCGCGATCTCGACCGCCAGCATCGGGCGACCATCGCCGACTACTTCGAGAAAAACCTGCCCAGTGTCGATATCAACGAGGCTCAAGGCAATCCCTATCAAACCGATGTCAACTATCGCGGCTTTACCGCCTCGCCACTGCTCGGAACGCCGCAAGGACTCTCGGTGTTCGTCGATGGCGTCCGTGTGAACGAACCATTTGGCGACGTCGTGAACTGGGACCTCATCCCCGAAGCCGCTATCGACACGATGCAGCTGATCCCGGGCTCGAATCCAACCTACGGCTTGAACACGCTCGGAGGCGCACTCGTCATCACGACGCGCAACGGCAAGACGAGCCCGGGGGGCGAAGCCGAAGTCACCGTGGGTTCATGGGGCCGCAAGGCGGCGCAGATCGAACAAGGCGGCACGCTCGGTTCGCACCTCGATTACTACTTCACGGCGAATGCGGCCAATGAGAACGGGTGGGCCGCACACAACGCGAGCCGCGTGCGCCAGGCGTTCGGCAAGCTGCGCTATACCGACGCCGATACGACGCTCTCCCTATCCGCTGGCGGCGCCAACAACACACTCGAAGGCGCTCAAACGCTGCCGCGCTCGTTTCTCGGCAACCCCAGTCAGCCTTACACGTTCCCCGATCACAATCGAAACAGCGTAGGCTACCTGACGCTCTCGGGCGATCGGGCGCTCAACGATACGTTTCAATTGAGCGGCAATGCCTATTACCGGCACTACCGCAACGGCAATCTGAGCAGCAACACAAACAACGATTTCGGTACAGCGGACGCGACAGGCGCGATCGACACACTGCAAGGCACCAACCAGCAATCGGTCGTCACGACCGACAGCTACGGCGCGAGCCTGCAGCTGACGGCGCTCGGCACGGTTGCCGGCCACGACAATCAGCTCGTCACCGGCGTGTCCGCCGATATCGCAAACTCGCGTTATACGGCAGCGCTGCAAGACGCATTTTTCAACGACGAACGGGAAGCCATCGGCATCGGCGATTTCGTTCCGAAGACCGACGCGAAGACGCGCAGCGCCAATTACGGCGTGTACTTCTCGGACACGCTTTCGCTATCGAAGCAGTGGACGCTGACGCTGGCGGGCCGCTACAACTGGTCGAGCGCGCAGATCGGCGACTCGAGCGGGACGCAACCTCAGCTTGACGGCCGGCACGTGTTTTCGCGCTTCAATCCGGCTGCCGGCATCAACTGGAACCCGACAGCGGCGTTCACCGCCTACGCCACCTATAACGAAGGCATGCGGGTGCCCACGGCCATCGAGCTCGCCTGCGCGGACCCGAGCGCACCCTGCTCGCTGCCCAACGATTTTCTGAGCGACCCGGCGCTCAAACCCGTCATCTCGAAGACGTTCGAGATCGGCGCGCGCGGCAAACTCGGCGCCGCGACGACCTGGAGTGCGGCCGTCTACCGCACGTCGCTCAAGGACGATATCCAGTTCATCGGCAGCGCAGGCAACGCGCAGGGATTTTTCCAGAATGTCGGTACGACCCGGCGGCAAGGCGTCGAGCTTGCGGGCCGGACGAAGTTTGGTGCGTTCGGCATCGGCGCGAGCTACAGCTATGTCGATGCCACCTATCGAACCGCGTGGACCGAGCACAGCGCGAGCAATTCGAGCGCGGATGCAAACGGCAATATCGCTGTCAAACCCGGAGATAAAGTACCGGGGATTCCCGCGCATACGTTCAAGCTACGCGCCGACTACAGTGCCACGCCGAAATGGGATATCGGCGGCAATCTGACCTACCGTGGCAGCATCTTCGCACGCGGTGACGAAAACAACGCCGATGTGAACGGCAGGATCGCAGGCTACTTTCTGATCGATCTCGACACGACCTATCGCGTGACCAAACAGCTTCAGGTCTTTGCACGCGTGACCAATCTGCTCGACAAGCGCTATGCGAGCTTCGGTTTGCTTGGCTCGAATGACTTCAACGGTCCGAATCACACGTTCGACGGGGCGAACCCGGTGAACGAGCAGTTCGTCGGCGTGGGCGCGCCGCGCGGCATGTGGGTCGGCCTGCGCTATGTGTGGGACTGATGCCGCGGCATCCCTGCCGCGGCTTGCTCACGGCGAGCGTTTTCAGCGCGACTCGATCGACCCGTCGCTCGGCGGATAGGTGACGATGCCCCACGCGAGCGGCAGATTGCCGATCTGCTTGATCGGAGCGTAGGTCTTGGCATCGAGCACATAGACAGCATCCGAGCGTCCGCACGCGAGCATCAGCTTGCTGCCGTCAGGCGTGTAGCTGAAGTGCCAGCAGCGCTGGCCAATGGGCGCGTCGGTGACGTGGGCATAGGTTTGCGCATCGAACACCTGCAACGTCTTGTCGCGTGCCGCCGCGACCACGATATGCTTGCCCGCCGGCCCGTAGGCGATGCCGTATGGGCCGAGCTTCGTATCCACGGTCTTCACGATGTGGTAATCGCTCGCGTCGAGTACAACGAATTTGCTCGACGATTCGAGGGTGATGACATAGGTCTTGCCATCGGGCGACGCCTTGATGCCGCGCGGCCGGCCACCCTCCGCGAGCTTGACGGTCTTGACCGGCTCGGCCGTATCGGTGCGATAGATGGAAACCGTATCGTCGCCTTCGTTCGTCACGAGCATCAGGCTACCGTCGCGCGAGAATTCGACACCCTCGGTCTCATGCCCGCTCTTCACCGAGCGCATCACCTGCCAGGTTTTCAGGTCCACGACTGCAATCTCGGCCGGCGGTTTGTTCGCATCGTCGTCATCGCCGCCCTTGCCGCCCTTGCCGCCTTTACTGCCGGCGGCGGATGGCTCTGGCTTGCCCGTATCGCCCGGTTCGTAGGTGACATAGGCGCGCCCACCATGTACACGCACGTATTCGGGGTTCTTGCCGATCTTCACGTGCTCGACTACTTTGCCCGTTGCCGTATCGATTGCGGCTAGCTCGCCCGTGTTCTTGTCCGCTACCAAGAGGCGCGTGCCGTCTTCATTGAGGCCGAGGCCGCGCGGGCCGCTCGCGCCGATCGAAAAGGTCTTTTTCAGCGTCATGCTGTCGAGGTCGATTACCCCGACACCGGCCTTTTCGCTCGTGACGTAAGCCACCGGCGCTGCATGCGCGGCACTTGCCAGGATGAGTGCAACTGCGGCAAGCGCGAAAGACTTTGCCGTGCCTACGCGTTGATATCGTGTCTCCAGCATATCGTTCGTTCTCCGTATGAATCGCCTGCGGGGTCCGCGCGGCGAACCGCGCCAGTCGGCAAGGTAGCCGATGTGTGACAACGCCCGAATCGCGATGTTCCGAACGCAGTCGCACGTCATCGCAAGTCATCTGACGCTAAGGGTGAAGTGGCCATCGTCGGCTAATGCCGTGATGACGGCGTTCGGATTGCTGGTCCGCATCGAGCGCGTCGTTATGCCGTTGATCACGGCATAGATCGTATAGTCGTTGCCGAGCGTCAGCGTTTCGACCTCGAAAGAGTTCTGGACCACGACACGTTTCAGCAGCTTGCCGTGCTTCGAAATGTCAAACGTCACCGGGTTTATAGCTGTTGACTGGAAGACCATCTCAGCAGAGGTGTTCTTGTCGACCTTTATCTCCAAGTCGAATGTGCGTTTCTCGACGTTGTCGGTGATCTGCGCAAGAAAAGCCGTCGGCCCATTTATCGTGACTGGCGAGGATTCGTAGGTATTGCCCCCGTCGGGCATCGTGGCAATCACCTGATAGGAGTCGTCCGACGGGAGCTGGAGTGTCGCCCCAGGGTTCGTCAGCGGCAGACGGTTCAGGGGCAGTTGGCCCCTCATTGCGACAAACTGGGCGGTGAACAAAGTATCGTTCAGAAATGTCAGCGCACTCATTTCGGATGATCCTTAAAGTACATCGTCGTGATTTCTCTTGCGTTGCATGCTCGCATGCCGAGCTTTTCTATGTCAGCTGCGGTTCGCAAGAGCGCGCTCGATCTTCTTGTCCGTCTTATACTGGCTCAGCGCATAGACAGACCAAATCGCAGCCGGAATCCAGCCAATGAGAGTAATCTGAAGCAGCAGGCAGATGATGCCTGCAAGCGGCCGGCCGATCGTGAAGAACTGGAGCCACGGCACTATCAGGGCAAGTAAAAGACGCATTTTGGTCCTCGTGTGGTTTAACGGATCTCTTCAAAGCGCTGGACTTGCACCCCGTCGACTTCGACTGGCTCAAAGAACACCGCCTTCGGCCGACACCAAATTGAGCCATCAGAAGCACGATAGACGATGATGGGCGTACGGTCCGCCTCCATCGTGGCCTCGCACACGAGTTCGTAGATGCCGCCCTTGTAGTGCTTATAACGAACCACCATTCCTTTATCCCTCGACCTAGTTCGTCGCCGCGACAATGGTGCCGCTTGCTCTGCGTCTTTCTATTCGATAATCGTTTGAAGCCGGGCCAGCGCGTCGTCGACCACTGCAACGGGTGCGCGTTCGATCTTGCGCGCGCCGCGCCCTTCAAGGTCGAGCGTGTGCACCATGTTCACCAGGGCCACGCCCTGCGTCTCTGTTCCCGATCCCGACAGCGGCACCGCGAACCCTGCAAAGCGGGCAAATTCGCCGCCCTGTGTAATCGGGGCGACGAGCGCCACGCCCAAGGCATTAAACGCGGCGGGAGAAAGCACAAGCGCAGGACGAAAATCGCCTTGTTGCTCACGGCCGACTGTCGGATTCAGGCTCACGCGCACGATGTCACCCCGCTCGAACTTGACCCGCCTCACCATGCTTCACGCCCCACCGGCTTGGCCTCGGCCCAAGCCTCCAAGTCGGCCGGGATAGGCGCGTTCACATCGCATTGGGCGACGAGATCGACCAGCGAATACTTGCGTCGGGCGGGAGTCAACAGCACGCCATCGGGCCGCACGTCCGCATTCAGCGATCCACCAACCGATGCGTGGATCTGCTCGAGCAGCATACTGGGCAACCGAACGGCCGCGCTGTTACCCCACTTTTGAATCTTGAGTTCCATATGACCTCCAATGTTTATCCATTGTAGATACATTGCACCGAAACCGCAAGCACTTCGTATCTACAATGAAGATACGCATAAGCCCGTCGGCGTCGGCGCTTGCCCCCGTGGCTGCGACAAGTCACATGCAGCACATGCGGGACAGTATCAGGCACTACGGCGTCTCGGGAGGACTTCCCGAAGCCAGTGCCGCGGGGCGCCAGGATCGCAACCGAAGCGAGCCAACATAGCGCCCGACGAGCAAGATGAGCGCGAGTATGGCAGGAATGCGTCGCACATCTGTCGGCACCCTCTCCCGATGGGCAAAACGCACATCTTGCAGCGCTTGCGCAAGCGAATCGCCACCACTCAAACGCCGATACGCAAACCCGATGCGCGAGGCAACCCGCGCGAGATACTCCCCTTGCAGCGCCGAGAGCTCCTCATGGCTCTCGGACGTCGGAGAAGCGCGCAATGCGGGCGGTACCTGGACCACCTCGGATGCGCTCCAAAATCCGATACGATTGCCGTCCACATCGCTTTTAGGAACCGGCACAGGCTGATCGCCGCCCACCCCAATCAGCCACCCGCTCACGCCCGGCACGGCAATCTCGATCTCGGGCGAGTTGGACGGCAAGATGGGCGGCGCCTCCTGCCCGTCGGTGATGAATACGACCTCGACACCACGCCCCAGCTCATGCGCCACACGGACGGCCGAGTAGACACCGCCTTCGGCAATACGGCTCCAGTTGGTCCAGCGCATCCGGCCATCGATGCCGTCGAGCGAGGCCAGCAACGCGTCGAAGTTGCGGCAAACCTCGATCGGCGGGAGAAGCGGCAGTGTGGCCTGCCCCGTGAAAATGCTCCAACCGATCTTCGAACCGCAGGGCAAACGCGTAAGCGCGTCGCGCATGGCGGCCTTTGCGAATGCGAGCCGGCTCGTCGGTGCCCCATTCAAGGTGATGTCTTCGGTCTCCATGCTTTGCGTGATGTCGAACGTCACCATGTAGGTGAACGTATCGCGCGGCAACTCGATGCGCGGAAAGACGAGCACGGCGACGAGCAACAACGCCGCCGCGCCGATCGCAGCATCGCGCGATCGCATCATGGCAAGTACGCGTTCGCGCACCTTCACGGTAAATCCTCGCTTTTGGCGCCGCGCAGCCTGATGTCGCGCTTCGTGGTTCCTTGCCCCGCGTCGGTATCGGCGACGGTTTCCGGCGCCATGCGCAACGCGCGCTCGAGGTTGTACCGTGCATCCCAATCGTCGGGCGCAATCCGAAGCAGCGTGCGGTAGCGCGCCTTGGCCTGCTCCACCAGCGGCAACGAACGCAGTGCGCCGGCCCCATCGCCCGCGCCTTGACGAAGGTACATGTTGGCTGAGTCGAAGAGCGCGGCGCGGCCGATGGCGTCGGGCGGACCGTCCTCGATGAGGGCATCGAAAACACTGACCGCCTCGCCGTAGCGCTTGGCCGACGACAAAGCAATCGCCCATGCGAGTCTTACTTCGCGCGATGCGCCTGGCCCCGGTCCGTTCCCTCCGTGTGTCGCGGCAACCGTCGCGGCCACCCGCTCGCTTCCGGACGAGCGTTGCGCGTCCGGTGGCACCGTTAAAGAGCCCCTCGCGGCATCGGCAATGGCCGCAATCTCGCCGTTGATATGCGAGGCGTGCGCAAGCGTCAGCGCCTGCGCACCTGCATAGATCGCGCAAATGAGGCTCATAGCGCCAAAAGCGGCATGAAGCGACTTGCGTCTCATATCCAGCTCCTGACCTGAATCGCGCGCGAGGCGATCACAAGCGCACAACATGCGAGTGCCAGCGCGTAGCACCAGGGACTTCGATCCTGACGCGGCAGGCGCTCGACGAATGACACGGGAAAGTTCTGCTGCCGATTGATTTCGTTCATCGCGGCGTTCATCGCACCCGCGTCGCCGGCCTGGAACAATCGATAAGGTGTCCTGAGCGTCAGAAAGAAACGATGCAGCTGCGCCTCGGGCGACAACGCGTCCTCCGCCTGCGCGGCGCGATCGAGCTCGGGGCTGAAGATGCTACTGCGCAAGTAGATGAAGTAGAGCGCGATACGGTTGCGCGCGAGCCCTTCGGCGATTCGCGCACGCGTGGCCGCATCGAGCAGCGCACCGCCGTCGGACACGAGCACAATGGCGCGATGCCCGGTCCAGGGCCGCCGGTCGAACTGACCGATCGCAGCGACGAGTCCGCGTCCGAGCTGCGTATCGGGCTGGCCGCGGCCGATCTTCGTACCGTCGATCGCATCGCGGACGATCGTGTGATCGTAGGTGAACGGCATGGCGAGCACGGGGCTGATGCCAAACATCATGAACGCAAGACGATCGTTCGGGCGACCGTCGACGAATTCCATCAACGCGGCACGTGCGACCGCATTCTTCGAAACACCCGACGTGTTGACGCCTTTGCTCGCCATCACGCCATTCATGCTGCCGCTGCGATCCATCAGAATCAGAATCTCGGCGCCGCGCCCCATGCGCCGCGCTTCGAGATGCGAACGGCCCGGGCCCGCGAGACCGACAACGATGGCAGCCATCGCCAGCGCCGCTGCCACGCGCGCAACGAGCCCAAGCCAACGTCCGAGCCTGTCACGCGGAATCCAGACCGACCATGAAAACGGCAAAGTCTCGCCGCGCCGCGGCAAGAGCGGCAGTAGGGCAAGCGGCAGCAAGAGCAGAACCGCGGGCGAAGCGAAATCGATGGCAGCACTCATCGATGCCGGCCCCTTTCGGCTCGATAAAGCAAATGCACCAGCGCGGCGAGCGCAGGCGGCGGGACGCCGGAGGCCGACCGATCGGGCGGCTCGTCGCGAGTCGACGAAAAGAAACGCGCCTCCGAGCGCCGGTAGAACTCGTCCAGTTGCGCCCGCAACGGCTGCAGCCATGGCGAGCTCGCGAGAAGACGCGGCAACGAGCTCGACTGCACGACGAAGCCCGCCGTCTCGTTCAATGCGCGATGGACGAGCCGCCACGCGGCATCGCTATCGTCGCTGCCATCGACATTGCCGTTTGCCATGCCTCGTCGACGAAACTCGCGCCATGCGCGGGCGAACGGCAAGCGGGCCGCGTCGCGGCGATTTCGCGCGATCCACCACGCGAGCCACGCGAGGACCGTGGCGACAAGACCCGCGAGGCCGAGACCGATGCGCCGCTCGATCGGTGCAAGCGCAAGCGGCGCGGGTCCGCGATCGGGCTGTACCGCGGTGAGCCCGCCTGCGCCGAATGCCGAATCGGGTGCGAGCGGACCGACGCTGATCGGCCAAGCCGGCACGCGCAGCTGATCGCCCGCACGTGTGCGCAGGACGAGCGCCGGCAGCTCGGTTTGCGTCAGCGCACTCGGCGCATTCGTCACCTGATACGTAAGCACGAGCCAGCGGCTACCGCCCGCCGCGGATTCGATGCGCGCCGGCCGCCGCTCGAGCCACACGTCGACGCGGCCTCCCGAGGGCAGTAGCCACTCCTGAGCGGGGCCATCGTGCCCGCCCGCGACCAAGCGCACGCGCTGCACGAGGACATCGCCGATCGTATGGCCGAACGCGCGCGGCTCGTCCACAACGGCAATCGTATCCGTCGCGGCGACGCAATTCGTTGGCACGCCGATCGATAACGCAAACGTCGCGCAGATCGACAGGACACATGCCTTGGAAGCCGCATAGGTCAAAACGAATGCGGTCCGCACGCGAGACCGGCGTACGACGCAACTCATACGCCCTGCTCCATGAAGTACCGCGAGAGCGCGTCCCCATCGAACGCCCCCACCAAATAGAACGGGCGCATGCTCCGTTTCGCGAACAACGCGTCGAGTTCGGCGCGGCGCCGGGCCACGGCCTCGCGCCATGCGCTACGGACGCGCTGCGACAACCACACAGTCCGGCGCACCCCCGACTCGACATCGTGGACGGCGAGCAGCCGCCCCTCGTCAGGCGGCGCGAGCTCGGCGGCGTCCCAGACGACGATCGGCACGACCGAGGCATGCGAGAGCGTATCGAGCACCGCCGGCAGCAAATCTAGCGGCCAGTGAAAATCCGAGGCGATGAAGACGAGCCCCGGGCGACCCGCGAGCGGCATCAATACGCGCGCGAGCCCGTGCGCACCGTTGCCGTCGTGGCCCGCGCGGGCGGCGCGCAGCATCCCGGCCATGATTTCCCCGCCGCCCCGGCCATAACGCGGCGGCACGAACAGATCGTCACGCGGGTTCGCGTCGAACGCGCTCATGCCGACGCGATCACCCGAGCGAAACCCGCTGAAACCGAGCGCTTCGACGAAATCGGCGACGACGTCGAGTTTCGTGCGACGCGCGCCGAAGCGCATCGAAGACGAGACGTCGACGACCGCATGCACGGGCACCGCGACTCGCTGCAAGCTCAGGCGCACGAGCCATTCGCGGCGCACCGATTGCACGCTGGCGCGCAAGTCGAGCCGTCTTGGATCGGGATAGTCGACGAGCCGCGCATGCATGGCGAACTCCTGGCCCGCGCCCAGGCTCGTGCCCGGGTGCGAGCCGGGCCGGGAGCCGCTCGCGCGCCCCGGCAGTCGATAGTGGAATTCGGTCGGCCCGCTCATGGCGTCACGTCAGGGCACGGCAAGCCGCGCGACGATGGCATCGATGAGCGCTTGCGCCAACTCCTGCCGGCGCAACTCGTAGATCGGCGTAAAAAAGACGCGATGGCCCAGCGCGGCAGGCAGCACCGCCTGAACATCGTCGGGGCTCACGTGCGAGCGACCGGCCAGCCATGCACGGACACGCGCCGCGCGCATGAGCGCGCTCATGCCGCGTGGGCTCGCCCCGGCCAGGATCAGCCGGTCCATATCGACGCCTTCGAGGACGACACCGAAGCGTTGCGGCGCTTCAGTGGCCTGCCAGATGTCGAGCAGATAGCGCTCGATCGCCTCGCTCGCGTGAATACCGCGCTGGATCGCCGCGCCCATCGCGTTGAGCCTCTCCCACGCAACGACGCCCGGGCGCACCTGCTCGACGAGCGCATCGGCATCGTGAAATGCGGTATCGAAGACGAGCGCGCGCCGCACATCGGCATCCTCGGGCGTCGGCATATTGAGCTCGAAGAGAAAACGGTCGCGCGCCGCCGAGGCAAGCTCGAACGTCTCCTCCTTCTCGACCTTGTTGCGATCGGCGAATACCGTCAGGTGCGGGAAGCGGTATTCGCGGTCGAACGCCGCAACCGAGCGCTCCGCCATCGCCCGCAACAGTAACGACTGCACCTGCGGACGGGCACGGTTGATCTCGTTGAAAAAGAAGGTCGTGAGCTGCTCGCCGCGCCGCAGGAGCGGCCCCGGATCGATGCGCGGCTTGCCTTGCGCATCGACATAGGTGTGATAGACGAGATCGCCCGGCATCAGGTCGATCGTGCCTTCCACGCGCTCGAAGGCTCCCCCCACGGCACGCGCGAACGCGCGCAGCACGGTCGTCTTGCCCACGCCGACGCCGCCCTCGAGCAGCACGTGACCGCGCGCGAACAGCGCGACGTTGATCAAGCGGATGGTCTGCTGCTGGCCGATGACGACCTTGCCGACCTCGTCTTCGAGGCGCAAGGCGTCGCCACGCCAGTCTTGAAGCTCTTCCCCCAATGCCATCGATCGATCCCCCACCCGCCGCAGGTCCGAGTGCCGCGCGCGAAACGCGCGCTCGTCGCCCAAGGCTGCTTCGGCCGGCCCGGGGTCCAAGCAGAGTTCATGCCGAAGGAAGGAGAGATAGACGTGTGCCGCGCGGGGCACACGTTTGCGTCACAGGACGAACGCTTGCCGCGCATGCAACGCTGTCTGTCACGGCAAGCCGGGACAGTCTGTCACCGAAGGGCACAGAGGCACCGCCCGCGAACACCTTGCGAGGCGGCTCGAAGCATTCGCCGGCCGATCAGCGGGCGATGCGATAAAAGAACAGCGCCGTGCTGCCGGCGAACATGCCGAACAGCGTGAGCGCCATTGCCATGGCGAGATCCATGCGTGCTCCAGAGAAACGGGAGAAGCGGCGCCGGCAACCCCTTTCGGGCGGCGCGAAAGTGGCATTATGGGCATCCCCCGGAGTCGGACAAAGTCGAGATTTCCCGAGCAAGGGTTTTTCCGGAGCCGCGGCTGGCGCACAATGGCGGCTTTGGCGCACCCCGGCCGGCAGTCAACGCCGCCTCTTTCCCGGAACCGACGGACCATGACGACCCGCTTTCAAGACCACGACATCGTAGAACTGCGCCACGGCGACTCCCTGATGCGCATCGCGCCTCAATTCGGCGGCCGCCTGCTCTCCTGGAGCATCGGCGCCGAACCTGTCATCTACTGGCCCGATCAGGCGGATTGGAGCCAGCTCGCGCGGGTGCGCGGCGGCAATCCGCTGCTGTTCCCCTTCCTCGCGCGGCACCGCGTGGACGGGCGGCTCGGCGAATGGTGCGACAGCGCGGGCGTCGTACGGCCCATGCCGATGCACGGCTTTGCGCGCGACCTGCCGTTCGCGGCGGAGCTCGACGCCGACGGCCGTGGCATCCGCATGACGCTGACCGACAGCGACGAGACCCGCGAGGCCTACCCGTTCGCCTTCCGTTTCGAGGCGTGCTACCGGTTCGTCGATACCCATACGCTCGAGGTGTCGCTCACCACATCGAATACCGGCACGCAACCGATGCCCTACTATGCCGGCCATCACTTTTACTTTGCACTGCCGCATGCGCTGCGCTCGCAAACCACGCTCGAACT
The DNA here is from genome assembly GCA_966421005.1 of uncultured Paraburkholderia sp. Classification (GTDB taxonomy): domain Bacteria; phylum Pseudomonadota; class Gammaproteobacteria; order Burkholderiales; family Burkholderiaceae; genus Trinickia. The sequence continues at coordinate 105,770 of CBJLAJ010000003.1, read as the reverse complement.
GCCCGAGACGGACCGCCGGCATCAGCTCGAAGACGGTGCCATCAGTGCGCCGGTGCCCGGCGAGCCGCGCTATACGCTCGACGAAGCGCGCATTCGCGACCGCTTCCATTGTTTGCAGACGATACCGTCGACGCCGATCGGCATTACCTGCCTGCCGCTTCGCAAACGCATCGAAATCGATCTGGACCGGCCTGGCTCCATTCCCTGGTATGCCGTGACGACCTGGACGGAGAAAGACACCTCCGATTTCTATTGCGTCGAGCCCTGGCTCGGGCTGCCCGACGCCATCCACAACGGATTCGGCTTGCGTTGGATCGCCCGGGGAGAGAGCCATACGGCAATCCTGCGCATCTCGGTCTCCGATATCGGCTGACTGCGCGGCCGACAGCGCTGCCGCGCGCCCGCGAGCCGTTAAAATCGGACGTTTCGAGCGCGCCGCGCCGCCCACCGTGGGCGCGACGCGTGCAACGGTTCAAGCGAGGATGAATGTCGAGAACAACGATAAGGCGGCTGGCCGCCGCGGCGATGGCGGCGACGCTGGCAGCATGCGGCACGCCCAGTGTCGGGCCCGGGTATTACCGCGTGGAGCGCGGAGACACAGTATCGAAGATTGCGCGCGCACACCGCCAATCGGTACCCAGCATCGTACGCTGGAACAATCTCACGAATCCCGATGCCATCGAAGTCGGACAAGTGCTGCGCGTCGCTCCGCCCGGCGCGAGTTCGACGCGCCCGGCGCCCGGCGATGTCCGCACGGCACCCGATACCGCCTCGGCAAGCGTCGGGCCACGCGCGAGCGCGGGCACCCCGGCCACGCCTGCCCCCTCCTCGCGCATCGCGCTCGTATGGCCCGCCCAGGGAACGACGGTACGTCACTTCGACGGTGGTAGCTCGAAGGGCATCGATATCGCCAACGCGCTTGGCACTCCGGTCATTGCGGCGGCAAGCGGAACGGTCGTCTATGCCGGCAACGGGTTGCGCGGCTACGGCAATTTGCTCATCGTCAAACACAATGCGGACTATCTCACTGCCTATGCTCACAACAGCAAACTGCTCGTCCAGGAAGGTCAGACGGTTTCGCAAGGCCAGCAGATCGCGGCGATGGGCGACAGTGACAACGATCGTGTCGCGCTGCACTTTGAATTGCGGTACAAAGGACAGTCGATCGACCCGGCGCGTTACCTGCCGACACGTTGATCATGCAACGGTCAGTAGTGCTGATTATCAGGCCGTGGCGAGCCGTCCAAAAAAAAGGCCCGGCAGTGCCGGGCCAACGGGGGTTCGGCGCATTGAGGCAAAGGACCGGTTCGCCGTGCGCCGAGTAGAAATCTAGTCGTTCGGCGCAACGCCCACAATCGCCCAGCGGGCGGTATCCAGTTAATTGTCCGCCAAAGCCGATGTAATGTCAGGGAAACGATGATTCAATAACGATTAGGCTGATTTAACCGGCAAAAAACTTTCTTCAGTAATTATTATGTAATTGGCCGCATTTTTAATCAGTTCAATTAATGCGTCGGACGAATCGCGGGAGCCAGACTGACATGCTGACGAAAACCGATAGCTACGAATCCCTTGTGCAATCCTTCACGTGGGACGTTCCCGAACGCTACAACATCGGCGTCGATGTGTGCGACAAATGGGCCGATGGAAGCGGTCGCCTCGCCCTTGTCTACGAACGCGCCGACGGCGCGATCGTGCGCTACAGCTTCGACGACTTGAAGACGCTTTCCAACCGGCTCGCAGCGAGCTTCGCGGCCCGCGGCGTTGCGCGCGGCGAGCGCATCGGCATCTTCCTGCCTCAAGCGCCCGAAACGGCGCTCGCCCATCTGGCTGCCTATAAGCTCGGTGCCGTGGCAGTGCCGCTCTTTGCACTGTTCGGCCAGGAGGCGCTCGAATATCGCCTCGCGAACAGCGGTGCCGCGGCACTTGTCACGAACGCGGCGGGTCTCGCGAAAATCGCGCCGATCCGCGCCGCGCTGCCCGAGTTGAAGGCGGTCTATTGCATCGATGACGAGGCTCCTTTCGCCGCGCTACCCGAGGCGCTCGCCTTCTGGCCCGAACTCGAATCCCGGTCGCCCGAGTTCACGCCGGCCGATACGCACGCCGACGATCCCGCAGTCATCATCTATACATCAGGCACTACCGGCAAGCCGAAAGGCGCGCTGCACGGCCACCGGGTCCTGCTCGGCCACCTGCCCGGCGTCGAGATGCCGCTTGCGTTTTTTCCCGACAACGCCCGCATGATGTGGACTCCGGCGGACTGGGCGTGGATCGGCGGATTGCTCGACGTTCTGCTGCCCGCCTGGCATCACGGCGTACCCGTGCTCGCCCGCCGCTTCGAGAAGTTCGAGGCCGAGGCCGCATTCGACCTGATGGCGCGTCACGGTGTCACGCATGCGTTCTTGCCGCCCACGGCGCTCAAGATGATGCGTACGGTTCAGTCTCCGCGCGAGCGATTCGCGCTTTCGCTCGTCGCGGTTTCGAGCGGCGGTGAATCGCTCGGCGAGGAATTGATCGAGTGGGGACGCACTGCTCTCGGCGTCACGCTCAACGAGTTCTACGGGCAGACCGAATGCAACGTCGTCCTCAGTTCATGCAGCGCCCTCTTCGAACCTCGCATCGGCTCGATCGGCAAAGCCGTGCCGGGCCATCGCGTGGCCGTCGTCGACGACGAAGGACGCGAGCTGCCGCCGGGCACCGAAGGCAACATCGGCATCCGCTCGCCTGACCCGGTGATGTTCCTCGGCTACTGGCGCAATGACGAAGCCACCCGCGAGAAATTCGCCGGCGATTATCTGCTGACGGGCGATCTCGGTATGCAGGATGAAGAAGGCTTTTTCCGCTTCGTCGGCCGCAACGACGATGTCATTACGAGCGCCGGCTATCGGATCGGCCCCGGGCCCATCGAAGATTGTCTGCTGGGGCACCCGGCCGTGCGGCTTGCGGCGGTCGTCGGCATTCCCGACGCAACGCGAACCGAAATCGTCAAGGCGTTCATCGTGCTGAATCCGGGCTTTACGCCGTCGCCTGCGCTCGAGCGCGAGATTCAAGAGCACGTCAAGACGCGACTCGCCGCACATGAATATCCGCGAGCGGTGGCTTTCGTGACGAGCTTGCCGATGACCGCGACTGGCAAGATCATTCGCCGCGCGCTGCGCGAGACCCCGCCCGATGCGCTGTAGAGCGGACGCGCGCTACGCCGTGGCGCGCGTCAAGCCATGCGCCGCAATACGCCGTCGCGCAAAATGAAGTGATGATAAAGCGCGCCGACGAGATGCAGGCCGATCAAGCCGAGCAGCCCCCAGGCGAGTACCTGGTGAATATCTCCCATTTCGTGGCCGAGCGGCGAACCGGTGACGGATAGCGCGGGCAACGGAATGGCGCCGAACAGCGTAATGTGCCAGCCCCGCGATGAAGCGTTGATCCAGCCCATCACAGGCTGCACGATCAGCAGTACGTAGAGGAGGACATGCGTGAGGCGCGCGACGACGCGCATCGACGGCGTTGCTTCAACGACATCCGGCTCCCGCCGCAACAGCCGCCACACGATCCGCACGATCATGACCGCGACGATTGCGGTGCCGAGTTCGAGATGCCAGGTGATGAGCCCGACGGCCTGTGTCCCGCGATGGATTTCGGGCATTGTCCATGCGACGACGTATTGCACGACGAGCAGTGCGACGATGAGCCAGTGCAAGAGGCGCGCGAATGGGTCGTAGCGCGAAATGGAAATCGCTGTCATGAGCTACTGTCCTTATATGAAGTTCGTAATCCAGCGGGCCAAAGTGGCGACCGTGGATTCTATCGCGCCGAACGATGCGGAACATCACCGCCGGTTACGAGATGTAATCGATCGTCGGAGATGGCAATCGGTTATAGTGACGCCGCTTCAAAAACGCTTATTCCCATCATGACTTCCGAACATCCCCCCGCCGGCGACGCTCAGCAGAGCGCGCTCTATCAGAAACTGCTCGGAGAAACCGCGAAAATCGGCTGGAGCGAGCTCGAGCGATTTTTTGCGCGCGGCATGCTGCTGCGCGTCGCGCGCGATCTCGATCTCGTCAGCGTGGCCACAGCCATCGCGGCCGACGATTCGCAACAAGTCGCGCAGTGGCTGTCGGCCGGGCTCGTCGAGCGGCTGCAAGCCGAAACAGCTGCTGACTTCGCGGCGCGCGACCCCGAACTTTGGGCTGTCGTCGTCTCGCCGTGGGTCTGCGTGCAAGCGCGCGACTGATGCCGGCCGGCGGCGCTACCCGCCACTCACCCTCCCTTTTTTGCGCCGAAGTGTCCTAATATGTATTCGTCGCTTTATGGCGAAAGGAGGCATCCATGGACGCTGAATCGATCGCGGGCCTGGTCGGACTCGGAGTGGGCCTGCTGGTGCTGGTTGGGCTGACGATCTTCGAATCGCGCTCGTACAAGCGCGAACATGGCGAAGGCATCGTTCACCACTGGCTCGCATCTCATCACATGCTGGACTGGCGCCGTAGGCACTGATGCATCGTGCGTCGCGCTCGCCGGCGTGACGCTTTCAGTCCGATACGAACTGCCGCAGCGCGGCTTGCTTCGCAGCGAGCGTCGCGGGTAACTCTGCGCGCATGAAATCCACCCAGGTCCTGATCTTCGCATCCAGATATTCGCGTGACGAATAGAGCGCGTAAATATTCATCGGTTGCGACGTATATTCAGGCAGGACCCAGCGCAAATCGCCGCTTTTCAACCCTCGCATCACCGTAAAGGTCGGCAATACGGCGATGCCCATGCCTTCGCGCACGGCCATCGCCATCGCTTCCGCGCCGTTGACCTGAAACGGTGCGGGCGGGAGCACGAAAGTTTCGGCGCCATTCGGGCCATCGAAATCCCATTTATCGAACGTCGAGCCGGGCGTCACGAGCCGCAGACAGACGTGCTCGGCCAATTCGCCCGGCGTTTTCGGAACGCCGTGCCTTTCGAGATAAGCGGGCGAGGCGCACGCGATGCTGAAGACGCTGCCGAGACGTTGCGACACGAGTCCCGAATCGGGCAAGTGATAGCCGAGCACGAGCGAAACATCGTAGCCCTCGTCGAGCAGATCGGGGATACGCTGAGCCAAGGTCAGCTCGACCGACACGTCCGGATAGCGCTGCCGATAGCGGCCGATCGCGGGCACGACGTGATGTCCGCCGAAGCTCGCCATCGCGTGCATGCGCAGCTTGCCGGACGGGCGCGCGTGCGCATCGCTCGCTTCGGCTTCGGCCTCCTCTACATACGCAAGAATTTGCTGGCAGCGCCGCAAGTAGCGCTCGCCCGCCTCCGTGAGCGCGATGCGCCGGGTCGTCCGGTTCAAGAGCCGGGTGTGCAGATGCGCTTCGAGATCGGATACCGCGCGCGAAGCGTAGGCCGTCGTCGTATTCAAATGCTGAGCAGCCGCGGTGAAGCTGCCCGATTCGACGACGCGCGCGAAAACGCGCATGTTCTGAAGCGTGTCCATAGCCGATTTTCCGTTCAACGATGCGACTCGATTGTTGCATGAGCCGCAACATCGATTATCTCAAGACCCGCAAAGATCCCTTACATCATTACGGCTTATTCCACAATGGCCCGAAAAATATAATCGATTCAGCCTATTACCGCTGTCGAGGAGAGAATCGTGCCACTGCGGATCGGGGAACGTTGCGTCGCGCTCGCGTTTCTTGCACTGTCCATGATAATGACGGGCTGCGCGAGCACGCATGGCATCGCACCGCAGGCGCAATTGCCCGACGCCGCCGGGCTCGACGCGGGTCCCGCCATCGCCGCGGCGAACGCGAACGCGCACTGGCCCGAGACCGATTGGTGGCGAGCCTTCGGCGACCCTCAGCTCGATAAGCTCGTGCAGGCCGCAACCGCGGCGAACCCCACACTTGCGGCCGCTTCGGCCCGCGTGCGCGAAGCCGCATCGATGGCGGGCGTCGCCGAGGCAGCGGAAGCTCCGCAGGTAGCGGGCAGCCTCGATATCACGCGCCAGCATTGGCCCGACAATCTCTATTACGGCCCCGGGCCGCTCGCCGGGCGCACCACCTGGAACAACACCGCCGCCTTGCGCCTGTCGTATCACCTGGATCTCTGGGGCCGCGACAAAAGCGAGACCGAGCGTGCGCTCGATGTCGCGCACGCTCGCGCAGCCGATGCACGTGCCGCCCAACTCGAAATCGAAGCTAACGTCGTGCGCGCCTATGTCGATTTCGCTCAGCATTACGCCCTGCTCGATATCGCAACCGACGTACTGGCACGTCAGCGGCAATTGGCCGATCTCGCGCGGCGACGCCTTGCTGGCGGAATCGGTACACAGTTCGAGGTCAGCCAGGCCGAAGCGCCGCTGCCCGAGTACGAACGGTCGGTCGAGGCGCGCCGGGAGGCCATCGAGCTCGATCGAAATCAGCTTGCCGCCCTGCTCGGCAAAGGACCCGGCGCGGGTGCGGCGCTCGCGCGCCCGGCACTGGCGTTGAACGCGCGTGCCGAACTGCCTACTCGCCTGCCGGCCGAGCTGATCGGCCACCGGCCCGACGTCGTCGCGGCGCGTTGGGCCGTTGCCGGCGAGGCACGCGGCATCGACGTGGCGCACGCCGCGTTCTACCCGAACGTCGATCTCGTGGCAACGCTTGGCGGCTACGCCGCAGCCGGCCCGCTATTTCGTTTCCTGCGCTCTGCAAACGGCGGATGGACCGGCGGACCGGCGCTGTCTTTGCCCATCTTCGACGGCGGCGCCCTGCGTGCGCGCCTCGGCGCCGCGGCCGCGGGCTATGACGAGGCCGTGGCCCGCTACGATCAATCGATCGTCGGCGCGCTCAAGGAGATCGCCGACGCGACGGTGCGCCTGCGCTCGCTCGAGGCTCAGCAGCACGATGCCGAGCGCGCCGCCGATGCGGCCGAGCGCAGCTACCGCTTGGCCGACCGGGGCTTCCGGCGCGGACTCACAGACTACGTCAATGTCATCGTCGAGGAAACGCGCTGGCTCAGCGCCCAGGAACGCGTCGCCGAAGTCCGGGCCGCACGGCTCGCCGCCTACGCCACGCTGATGAGCGCACTCGGCGGCGGATTGGCGACGCCCGCCGACGGACCAACCGACGCACGCCTCGTACCGGCGCATGGCATGCAGGCCGCGCGCGCCGACACGCACTCTGCCAAATAAAGGAGCGAGCGATCATGTCCGACAACGCGAACGCCATCGTCGCCGGTGCTCCGGCTTGGCGCGGCGCGCTGAGCGATTGGTGGCGCACCGAGGGTCGCACCTGGGTGCATGTGGGCAAGGCGCTCCTGGCGGCATTCGCCGCCCTTGCCATTGCGTTACGGCTCGATCTACCGCAACCGCGCACCGCCATGACCACGGTATTCATCGTCATGCAGCCGCAAAGCGGCGCCGTGCTCGCAAAGAGTTTCTACCGGATCGGCGGGACGCTAGTGGGCCTCGTCGCCACGCTCACGCTCGTCGCGCTGTTCGCGCAGCAGCCCGAATTGTTTCTCGGCGCGCTCGCGCTGTGGACCGGCATCTGCACGGCCGGCGCCGCGCGCAACCGCAACTTCCGCTCATATGGCTTTTTGCTCGCCGGTTATACGGCGGCGCTCATCGGCATACCGGCCGCGCAGCATCCCGACGGCGCGTTTCTCGCCGCGCTCACACGCGCGGCCGAAGTTTCACTCGGTGTGCTGTGCGCCGGCTTCGTGAGCGCGCTCGTGTTGCCGCAGCACGCCAGCGATCAGATGCGCAGCACTGTGCGCGCGCGCTTTTCGAAGTTCGTAGAGTACGTGGCGGCCGCGCTCGCCGGGCGCATGGCGCGCGAGCAGATCGAGCGCACGAATGCGCGCTTTCTGGCCGAGATCGTCGGCTTCGAGGCCATGCGCAGCATCGCTGTATTCGAGAGCCACGACGCGCGCAAGCGCTCCGGGCGCCTCGCTCGGCTGAACAGCGAGTTCATGACAGCCTCGACGCGCTTTCACTCCCTGCATCAGTTGATGAATCGCCTGCGTGCCGCGGGCGCGCGCGAGATCATCGGTGCGCTCGAGCCGTACTTCGTCGAGCTTGCTCCAATGCTCTACACGCCCGGCGAGCCGGTACTTCGAGCGGCTGATGCGGTTCGCTCGGCCGACCGGCTTCAGCACTTCAAGCATGAACTCCCGAGCCGTGTGCGCGCCACGCGCGAGCGGTTGAACGCGCTGCCCGATTCAGCGCTGCTCGACTTCGACACCGCTTCCGAGCTGCTCTATCGCTTCGTCGACGATATGCACGCCTATGCGCAAACCTACGCGTCGCTCGCAACGACGACCCATGCGCGCGAACGCTCGCCGGAACGTTACGAGCCGAAAACGAGCCTTGTCGTCACCGCGATTGCCGGCGTGCGCGGCGCCATCGTCATGGCCGCGCTGAGCGCGTTTTGGCTGGCCACAGCGTGGCCCAGCGGCGCCACGCTCGTGTTGAACGCGGCCGCGGTCTGCGCGCTCGCGTCGTCGTCGCCCCGCCCTACCCGGATGGCGCTGCAGATGAGTGTCGGAACGTTGCTTGCGGCAGCGGCGGGTGCGATCGTCGTATTCGGCGTCTATCCCCGTATTGACGGGTTCGCCCTCTTATGCGCGGTGCTCGCGCCGCCGCTCGCATTCGGCGTGTTTCTCACGACGCGTCCGAAGCTGGCCGGCATCGGCGCGGGCTTCTGCATTTTCTTTTGCGTGCTGGCCGGCCCCGACAACGTCATGCAGTACGATCCGGCCGGGTTCGCCGACAGCACGCTCGCGCTGATGCTCTCGATGCTCGCCTGTGGCGTTGCGTTCGCGGTACTGCTGCCGCCCTCGACGCCCTGGCTCATGGGCCACCTCGTGGCCGACTTGCGGCGTCAGGTCGCGCTGGCGTGCCGGGCGCCGCTTGCGAGCGTACGCGCGCGCTTCGAAAGTCGCGCGCGCGATCTCGCATTCCAGGCTTATGCGGTGGCCGATCGCGCGCCGGCAGCGCGGTGCGACACGCTGGCATGGCTCGTCGCCGTACTCGAAGTCGGCCATGCCGCAATCGACCTGCGAGGCGAGCTCGCCGGGCTGCCGCGCGACGCGCGCTATGCACCGACGATGCCTTGGCGGCGCAGCATCGCAACTGCTCAGCGCGAGTTGGCGGCGCTGTTCGAGCGCCCGCGCGGCGCGCGTCTCGATGCAGCGCTCGCGGCCAGCGTCGATGCGATCGCCGCGACCCGGCAGGCTCTTGCCGCATTCGCGCCGCCACGCGACGAGCGCCATCGTCTGCAGCGCATCCTGAGCCATCTGCACTTTATGCGTACCGCGCTGATGGACCCGCAATCGCCGCTCGCCGCCTTCGCTTCGCACGGGCAACGCGCGGGCGAAGGCGGCGACGTACCGCCCGGACAAGGAGCCCCTCATGCCGCGTGATCTCGCCATTTTCGGTGCCTACGTGCCGGCCATCGTGCCGCTTTGCGTGGGCGGTGCCGCGCTCGCGTGGCTGCTCGATCGGCTGCTCGCCGCCGTCGGCATTTATCGCATTGTGTGGCACCCGTCGCTCCTGCGCGCAAGCCTGCTCGTGATCGTATGCGGCGCGCTCGGGTTGGCCGTCTATCTTTGAATCACCGTTCGAAACCATCATGAACACTTTCGAAGCCCGCCATCCGATATGGCGTTACCTGATCAGCTTCCTTGCCACGGCTGCCGCGCTCGTCGCCGCGCTGGCGATCGGTCGCGCGCTCTGGATTCACTATATGGACGAGCCGTGGACACGCGACGGCCGCGTGCGTGCCGAGATCGTCAATGTGGCGCCCGATGTTTCGGGTGCTGTCGTCGATCTGCCGATCGCCGATAACGGGTTCGTCAAAAAAGGCCAGGTGCTGATGCGCATCGACCCTTCGCATTACCAGGTGGCGGTCGACGAGGCCGAAGCGACCGTTGCGGCACGCCGGGCCGAATGGCAGATGCGCCGTGCCGACGCGTTGCGGCGCGCCGACATGGACAGCCTTGTCGTGTCGAAGGAAAGCCGCGAGAACGCCTCGCAATCGGCCGCGACCGCCGAAGCGCAATATCGTCAAGCGCTGGCGGCGCTCGACGCGGCGAAGCTCAATCTCGCGCGAACGATCGTGGTCTCACCGGTGGATGGCTACGTCACCAACCTGTCGCTCTATCGGGGTGACTATGCGACGGCCGGGACACCTAAGCTCGCGATCATCGACAGCCGCTCGTTCTGGGTCTATGGCTATTTCGAGGAAACGAAGCTGCCGCGCATGAAGATTGGCGACAAGGCCGAGATCCGTCTAATGAGCGGCGGCACGCTGAAGGGCCACGTCGAGAGCATCTCGCGCGGCATCTACGATCGCGACAATCCGCAAAGCCGGCAGCTCGTGGCCGATGTGAATCCGACGTTCAACTGGGTGCGCCTCGCTCAACGCGTGCCGGTGCGCATCCATATCGACGAGGTGCCGGCGGGCGTCATGCTTGCCGCCGGCACGACTTGTACGGTTGTCGTTTCGCCGAGCTGACAGGGACGGTCAGGCTAACGTCACCGAGCGCCCACGCTCGCCGCGCGATCGTGCAGGATCGCCACTGTCTGCGCGCCATACCGCACGAGATAGCCGCCGTGCACGGCCTGCCACGCGCGCGCCGCGGCATGGTCGGCGAACCAGTTGGTCGCGAAATCGGCGAAACTTCCCGCATCGAAACGCAGCGCATCGAGTTCGGCGCTTGGGCGCGCATCGACATTGCGCTTGCACGCGGCCCAATCGACATAACCCAGTTCGGCTGCAAGCAAATTGAGCACATGCTTGAGTCGCACCGACTCGCGCGCGGCAAAGAGCTCCGTGAGCGTATGGGCGGGAATGACCCCCGCTGTCACGATCCGCCGCAATACCGGCAACGCGCGGCTCGCGTCCGCATGTGCGGCGCGCAGCAACCGGCGCGCGTGGCGACGCAGGAACTCGACGTGGGAAACATTGGAATGGACGGGACTGACGGTGGACCACATGAACGCTCTCCTTTCATCACGCCGTTCTCGCTGCGGCTGGAAGGTCGAGGTTGCAATGCGTCACAAGGAACCGAACGACTGCTGAAGCAGGTGCGGTGGCTTTCGCGAGAACGGGCGCCCTGCCGCGCCCGCCGCGCATTTTAACGCAAGTTCGAATTCGCGGAAGTGTCCCGTCGAAATGTCCCCTCAACCATGCAGCTTGAACTGCCCGACAAGCCGCTTGAGTGCTTTCGCCTGATCGTCGAGCGAGCGCGCTGCCGCGGTGGCCTCTTCGACGAGCGCCGCGTTTTGCTGGGTACCGGCGTCCATCTGCGTAACCGCGCGGTTGATTTCCTCGATGCCCGAACTCTGCTCGGTCGATGCCGCGGAAATCTCGCCCATGATGTCGGTCACGCGCCTGACCGCCTTCACCACTTCATCCATCGTGCGCCCCGCGTCTTCGGCCAGCGTCGATCCGTTCTCCACGCGCTCGAGCGAAGTATTGATGAGCGTCTTGATCTCCTTGGCGGCTGCCGCGCTGCGCTGCGCGAGCGAACGCACCTCGCCCGCGACCACGGCAAATCCGCGCCCCTGCTCGCCCGCGCGCGCCGCTTCCACAGCCGCGTTGAGCGCGAGGATGTTGGTTTGAAATGCGATACCGTCGATTACGCCGATAATGTCGCCGATGTTCTTCGCGCTCTCGTTGATTTCGCCCATCGTCGTCACGACGCGCGAGACGACCGAACCGCACGTCGACGCAATCTCCGACGCATTGTTCGCAAGCGAACTCGCCTGCTTGGCGTTGTCGGCATTTTGGCGCACCGTCGAAGTCAGCTGCTCCATACTCGATGCGGTCCGCTCGAGCGAAACGGCCTGTTGCTCCGTGCGCTGCGACAAATCGAGGTTACCCATCGAAATTTCGCCCGCCGCCGATGAAATGGCCTCGGCGCTCGCCGCGATTTCGCCGACCGTTCCCGCCAGCCCGGTGCGCATTTCCGAGAGCGCGTAGAGCATGCTCGACGTGTCCTTCTTGCCGAGCGCGATCGGATGCGACAGATCGCCGGATGCGATCCGGCTGGCGATATCCTTGGCATAGCCCGGCTCGCCGCCCAGTTGTCGCGTCAAGCGCCGCACGACCCACTCGCTGACGACGATGGCCACCGCGATCAACGCAGCCGTCATCGCGGACATCATCACGAAAGACGACTTGAAGATAAATGCCGATGCGTCGATCGTCGCTTTCGCCTGCGCGCCGCGCGCGGCGACGAGCGCATCGACGAGCTTTTCGAGTTTGCCGGTTTCCACGAGCAGCGAGACGTCCTGCATACCGACTTGCCAATTCATCTGCGACAGGTCGAGCGGCTGTGCCTTCATGAGGGTGACGAAGTCGCGCAAATGCCCCGCCCAGGCCGATACCGCGGCTGCCAGCTTCGTTTGCTGCTCGAGCGCCGCCTTGTCGCTGACGTCGGTGTACTGTTTGAGCGTGCCCAGTTCCTCGTTGATCGCGGCAAGGCCTTTGTCGATTTCGGCGCCGAGCTCGTCGCGCTCCTTGGCGGTCGTGGCCGTGAGCAGCATTTTCTGCGCGCGGCTCGAGCGCAGCATGTTGCCACGCACCTCTTCCGCCGCCCGGCTGGCCACATGGCCCTGTTCGTAGATCGATCGTGAGGAGTCGTTCAAGCGGCTGATCTGGGCGAGGGCAAATATGCCGATCGCCAGCGTACCGGCGAGCAATACCGCAAATGCCAGGCGCAAAGACATCTTGACGGACAGTCCGTTCAGGCGCCCCTTCACCCCGGCACCGCGCGAGCGATCGTCCGCCACCGCACCATCGGGCACGAACTTCGCGCCCGCACGCAAACCCCGTGAAACCACCTTCATGCAACCCCCTTCTTGTAATGCGCCGCCTCGTGGGCGGGCTGGACGGCAAATGCGGCCGCTACCGCTGATCAACGGCATGTTCGGCGGCCTTCTTGAGTCGCGGCGTACGAGAGGAAACCCGTATTTCGCGCGCATTTTTTACATGCCTTTCCCGCATGCGAGTGGGGTTATACCCCGCCAAAAAGCGCCGGAACGAAAAGCTGGCATCCGTTTCCGAGCCTCGCGCTCTGCCCACGACAGGGCGTCGTCCTTAACGCATATAGAGAAAGCAATGTCCTGTTCGCAACAAACATTGTCCGAGCTGTCTTTTTAAGACAAATTACACTTACGAAATCGAATTGGCACTGACCGGCCCATGCCTGGGTACCGTTCGCGCCCCTTGGGCCGCTCGACAAAGCGGCAAATGCCCACTCTCACAGGATGCCTGGCATGCAAAAGAACGCTCTCGCGGCGAATGCCGCGCCTCAAATACCCGCCTCCACAGCTGCCGCCGGCGGTATTCAGCGCACTGTCTATTCCGTGCTCGGAGCCATCAGCTTCTCGCACCTGCTGAACGACATGATTCAGTCGCTCGTGCTGGCGATCTACCCGATGCTCAAGGCGAACTTTTCGCTGTCTTTCGCGCAGGTCGGCCTCATCACGTTGACCTATCAAATCACCGCATCGCTGCTGCAGCCGCTCGTCGGCATCTATACCGACAAGCGCCCACAGCCGTACTCCCTGCCGATCGGCATGGGCTTCACGTTGAGCGGCCTGCTGTTGATGTCCATCGCGCCGAACTTCGGCGTGCTGCTCGTCGCGGCCGCGCTCGTTGGCTGCGGATCGTCCGTGTTCCACCCCGAGTCGTCGCGCGTCGCACGGATGGCGTCGGGAGGCCGCTACGGGCTCGCGCAGTCGCTGTTCCAGGTCGGCGGTAACGCCGGCACGTCGCTCGGCCCGCTGCTCGCCGCGCTCATCGTCATTCCGCACGGCCAACGCAGCATCGCCTGGTTTTCGGTCGCGGCGCTCGTCGCTATCGTCGTGCTCGCTCAGATCGGCCGCTGGTACAGCCGGCATCCGGCCACGAAGAAAAAGGCCCAGGCGCGCGCAGGGCATCCCGAACTCTCGAAGCAACGCGTCGCGCTTGCCATCGGCGTGCTGGTGCTGCTCGTGTTCTCGAAGTACTTCTATCTCGCGAGCATCAACAGCTACTTCACCTTTTATCTGATGGACAAGTTCCATCTGAGCGTACAGGCCGCGCAGATCCACCTGTTCGTTTTCCTTGCGTCTGTCGCGGCGGGGACGATCGTGGGCGGCCCCATCGGCGATCGCATCGGGCGCAAGTATGTGATCTGGGTGTCGATTCTCGGCGTTGCTCCGTTCACGCTGTTGCTGCCGTACGCGAACCTGTTCTGGACAGGCGTGCTGACCGTCATCATCGGTTTCGTGCTCGCCTCGGCGTTCTCGGCCATCCTCGTCTATGCGCAAGAGCTGATTCCCGGCAACGTGGGAATGGTCGCGGGCCTGTTCTTCGGATTTGCGTTCGGCCTCGGCGGGGTCGGGGCGGCAGCGCTCGGCGAATTGGCCGACGCGACCAGCATCGACTATGTCTACAAGGTCTGTTCGTTCCTGCCGCTGATCGGCATTCTCACGGTCTTGCTGCCCAACATCGAGCAAAAACGGCAGGCACGCGCCACCTAGCCCACGTACGCCCCCGCACGCCGCGGGGTTCCGTTCGTCTGATTTCTCGCCCCGCGCTGAGGGCGAGAAATGAAAACGATTACTTTGCCCCGTCGGGGAACACCCGTCACCGCAAAGGAGTCGTGAATGACCGATTTTCAGCGAGGCCGCGGCGCTCGTCCCATAGCGTCGCCGCCGGTCACCGCACCGCGCGCTCTGCTCGCCGCCCTCTTATCGAGCATGGTCGCCGCGTGCGGCGGCGGCGACTCGCCAGCCGCCACTGCCCCCTCCGCCCCTGTCAGCGCGCAATTGCCGGGCGATCCTCTCTCGAAGTATCAATGGCATCTCGTCAATACAGGTCAGCTCGTCCGTCCCGACCGCCTGTGGCGCGGAACGCCGGGTGTGGATATCAATGTCGCGCCCGTGTGGAAGCAGGGCCTCGACGGTAGCGGCGTCACCGTCGCGGTGGTGGATGACGGTATCGAAGTCGGGCACGAGGATCTGCGCGCCAACATAGCGATCGGCTTGAGCCGCAACTACCAGACGGGCGGTAGCGATCCAACCCCTTCCATCGAGGAGAAAGCTCACGGTACGGCTGTGGCGGGGGTCATTGCCGCCGCGCGCAACGACTCGGGTGGTGTCGGTGTCGCATCCGCTGCGAAACTCGCGGGCGCCAACCTGTTGTTGAGCAAGCAGGAGTCCGATCTCGCGGACGCCCTGGGCCTCGGCATCGCCGACGGTCGCATCTCCGTATCCAACAACAGTTGGGGCTCCTCCAACGTTGCCATGCCGGGCATGCGGGAAGCCATTGAAGAGGACATCGTCCGAAAAGGCGTCGATGAGGGCCGCAACGGTAAAGGAATCGTCTACGTCTTCGCGGCCGGCAACGGTAACAAGGATTTTTTGGAATCGACGCAGCCACGTCCGCCTCACTATGGATGGAGCAACTTCGATCGTTACACGCCCACGCAAGCGCTGACGGTGTGCGCCATCAATGCGAACGGCGTTGCGTCCGAGTATTCGTCGAACGGATCGAACTTGCTCGTGTGCGCGCCGAGCGACGACATGCCCGACGCCCAAGGCGTACCGCAAGGCCCCGGCATTACGACGACGAAACCGTACGGCAAATACACGCATGAGTTCGGCGGTACGTCGGCCGCGACGCCCGCCGTCTCGGGCATTGTCGCGTTGATGCTGCAGGCGAACCCCGACCTGACGTGGCGCGACGTGCGCTTTATTCTCGCGCGCACGGCGCGCATCCTGCCTTCTATGGAGAACGATCCAGCCGCCCATTGGGTCGCCACCGGCGCGACGAATCCGTACACCGGTAAGCCCTATCGCTACAGCACGCGCTACGGCTTCGGCCTCGTCGATGCAGAAGCGGCGGTCTCCTACGCGCAGCGCTTCAAATCGGTCGGGGGTTCGACTTCGGCGTTCTGGAAGCAGGGATGCAGTGGCGCCGTCGTTGAGGACGAAGATGCAGCAGCGGCAACGGGTCACATGGCGCGGACGATGAAGATGTCGTGTGGAAATCGCGCGGTTGAATTCCTCGAAGCCGATATTGCACTCGAGCACCCGAATTTCCGCGCATTGCGCGTCACGCTGGAATCGCCTCGCGGCACCCAATTGCTCCTGAGCCCCGAGTATTCGCGCTGCACGGCTTCGTACGAGAACTATGGTTTGCCCCCCGAGGCATGCAGTACTGAAATGTTCAACCATCGCTACCGGACTCACGCGGTCACGGCCCTCGACGAGCCCGTGAGCGGCGATTGGACGCTGCGGATCGAGGATGCGCTGAACACCGGCGAGCCGATCCGCCTGCGCAGCGCCAAGCTGAACGTCTACTGAACGAGGCCCCTCATGTTACGACCCACTCTTGTCGCTATGTGCGCTGTCGCGCTGGTTTGCGCCGCGGCACAGGCGCCCGCCATCGCGTCCGACTCTCCGGCGCCGACTTACTGGTACAACGGCGAGACAAAGGTGCTGCTCTATCGGCAACCGCAGCTGCACGCTCCAGACAACCGGGAGACCGCGCCGCGCGGCGCGGCGCGTATTGCGGCCGGGCAGAATTTGCCACCTATCTACGAACGCGCTCCGCAGGACGCGAGCCCATCTGCGCTAACCGTCTATTCGAGCCAGGCGGATTGGCGCCGCGGAAAGCTCATGGTCCAGGCACCTGGCGTCGTGTTCACGGTTGCGGACGGTGCAAGCGCGCAGCGCGTCGAGGCGTGGTTGGCTGCACGCGGACTGCGCGCGAAACCGATTGCGGGCGGCGCCGCATACAAGATCGACAATCTTGCCGGCACGCAGGCGCTTAACCTCGCGAACGCGCTTTACGAGAGCAGGCTCGTCCAGCATGCGCAGCCCAACTGGGTGATCGATATCGACCGGCGGTAGGAGGACGATGACTCCGTCGCGGACTAGCCGTGGCCGCCCGACTCCGCGGCCGCGGCCGCGTACGCGCGCAAAAAGCGCTGCAGCACACCGGAAGAATAAGCGCCGGCAATGTCGCTCAGGAATGTAGTGAATAAAGCCGTCGCGTGATCGTCGGCCGTATCGGAGATCGTACGTACGATCGCGTGCGGCACGTCATGCTCGTAGCAGACCTGTGCCATGGCCGCGCCTTCCATCTCGACGGCCATCGCTTCGGGCAACGCCGCCGACAGGGCGCGCACTTCGCTCGTGCTCGAAACGAACCGGTCACCGCTGATGATCAACCCCCGGTGCACTTGCGGGCCGTTAAAACCGAAGCGCTCAGCCAGCATCGCGCTTTCGTCGGCCAGGAAGCGCTCGCACGCAGCCGCGAGCCCGTCAGCCAGCGGCTCATACGTGGGAAAGTGCGCGCGCTCGAGTAGCGGCACCTCATAGCGTGGGAACAGCGGCGAAGCATCGAGGTCGTGCTGCAGCAGCGAATCGGCAACCACGATGTCGCCGACGCGCACGCCCGGACCGACGCCACCGGCCACGCCTGTAAAAATCATCGAATCGACGCCGAATATGTGAATCAGCGCGCTGGCGCTGGCGGCCGCCGCCACTTTGCCGATCCGCGCGAGGGTGGTCACGCAGGGCACGCCATGGGCGGTGCCGACGTGATAATCGCGGCGACCGAGCGTCACCGTGCGCATCCCGCCTTCGGCGCGCATCGCTTCGACGAGATCGCCGAGCTCTTGCGGCAATGCGGCCAGCACCCCGAGCCGGCGCACGGTGCTCTCGTCGCAATGCATGCCCCGAGCGCCGCTATCGTTGCTGTACGTGCCCATCGACACCCTCATTCATTCGACAACTTGCAGTTTGGCGACGGCAAGTGCGAGCCACTTTTCCCCGTGCCGCTTGAATCGGACATGCGCACGCGCGTCCGCCCCGCTGCCCTCGAGCGCGGTGATGGCACCTTCGCCGAACTTGGTGTGAAACACCTGCTGGCCCACGCGGAAGCCGGTGTCGGCCGCCCGCTGCTCGTTGGCAAACGCGGGCAGCGGCGCGGCGGGTGCCTCGGTCGCGGCATACCCGCCGCCGTAGCGGTCCTGGCGAGCTGGCCGCGCGAACCAATCGCGATTCCACGCGGCATTGTCCGATCGACCGCCCCAGCGCGCGCCCGCCTCGGCCTTCGGCGTGAGCCACTTGAGTGTGGTTTGCGGCAGCTCGTCGAAAAACCGCGACCGCACGTTGTAGCGCGTCTGACCATGCAGCATGCGGCTTTGCGCGAACGACAGGTAAAGGCGCTCCTTGGCGCGCGTAATCGCCACATACATGAGGCGGCGCTCCTCTTCGAGCCCGTCCGGATCGATCGCGCTGTTTTCGTGCGGGAAAAGCCCCTCCTCGAGCCCCGAGATGAAGACGGCCGTGAATTCGAGCCCCTTCGCGGCGTGCACGGTCATCAGTTGCACGGCGTCCTGGCCGGCCTGTGCCTGCGAGTCGCCCGCTTCGAGCGAGGCGTGCGACAGAAAGCCGGCCAGCGGCGTCATCGTGTCGGGGTTTTGCGCGGGCTCACCCAGCCCCGGCGCATCGAGTACCGTCACGGCCGGATCGTCGGTGCTCAACGCAATACCCGGAGCGGCGCTCGCACCCGCAGCGAGCGGGATCGAGCGGGCCGGCGTGTCGAGACCGTAGCCCTCTTCGCTCACGAACGCGACAGCCGCATTGACGAGCTCCTGCAAGTTCTCGAGCCTGTCCTGACCCTCGCGCTCGCCTTCATAAAACTCGGCCAGACCGCTCGCGCGCACGACATGCTCGACCGTTTCGGGCAAGCTCATGCGCTCGGTTTCGGCACGCATTTTCGCAATCAGATTCGCGAACGAGCCAAGGCTCGAGCCGGCTTTGCCCGTCACGTAGGGAATGGCCGCCGCCATGGAGCAGTTATAAAGCCGCGCCGCGTCGGCCAGCTGCTCGATCGAGCGCGCGCCGATGCCGCGTGTCGGAAAATTGACGACGCGCGCAAAGGCCGTGTCGTCGTTGGGATTATCGATGAGCCGCAGGTACGCGAGCGCATGCTTGATTTCCTGCCGCTCGAAAAAGCGCAGCCCGCCATAAACGCGGTACGGAATGCCGGCGTTGACGAGCGTGTGTTCGATCGTGCGTGACTGCGCGTTGCTGCGATAGAGGACGGCGACTTCACTGCGCGCCAGCCCGTTGTTCATGAGCGCACGGATTTCCTCGACGATCCAGGCGGCCTCCTGCGTATCCGTGGCCGCCTCATAGACGCGCACGGGCTCGCCGTGCCCCGCATCGGTACGCAGATTCTTGCCGAGCCGGCGCGCATTGTTCGCGATCAGCTCGTTGGCCGCGTCGAGAATGTGTCCGTGCGAGCGGTAGTTCTGCTCGAGTTTGATCAGCTGCCGCACGTCGAACTCACGCTCGAAATCGCGCATGTTGCCGACGTTCGCGCCGCGAAACGCATAGATGGACTGGTCGTCGTCACCGACGGCGAATATGGCATTCGACTGTCCCGCGAGCAGCTTCAGCCACGCGTACTGAAGCTTGTTCGTGTCCTGAAACTCGTCGACGAGGATATGACGAAAGCGCGCCTGATAATGCGCGCGCAGCGGCGCGTTGTGCGCGAGCAGCTCGTAGCAGCGCAAGAGCAGCTCGGGGAAATCGACGACGCCTTCGCGCTGGCATTGCTGCTCGTAGGCACGGTAGAGCTCGACGAATTTCTGGTTGAAGTTATCGGTGGCGTCCACCTGATCGGGACGCAGCCCCTGCTCCTTCGCATTGTTGATGAAGTATTGCAGGTTCTTCGGCGGATATTTTTCGTCGTCGACGTTCAAGCCCTTCATCAGGCGCTTGATGGCCGACAGCTGATCGGCCGTATCGAGGATCTGAAAAGTGGCCGGCAGCGCCGCATCGCGGTGATGCGCGCGCAGCATCCGGTTGCACAGCCCGTGAAACGTGCCGATCCACATGCCGCGGGTGTCGATCGGCAAGAGCGCCGACAGCCGCGCCATCATTTCGCGCGCCGCCTTGTTCGTGAACGTGACGGCGAGCACCGTCGGAGGCGACGCGAGCCCCTGCTGGATCAGCCACGCGATGCGCGTGATCAGCACGCGCGTTTTGCCGCTGCCGGCACCGGCCAGAATCAGTGCCGGTTCGTTCGGCAGCGTGACGGCCGCGAGTTGTTCGGGATTCAGATTGGCGAGCAGATCGGGCATGGAGGAGGCGGTAGACAATGCGATGGATGAGGCACGGCGCCCATTATAGCCAGCGGGAACGAACCAGCGTCGGGCCCCCCTCGCACATGGGCGCTGGCGGAGCCCTTTATAATTCAATGTTTTCGGTCTTTTCATGCATCTTTCGGCGGATTTCCAACCATGAGCGACACCACGCTGGCGAAGAGTTTCGAGCCCCAGACGATCGAGGCCCAATGGGGGCCCGAATGGGAACGACGCGGCTACGCCGCCCCGGCTTTCGAGCCGGGCCGTCCCAATTTCTCGATTCAGCTGCCGCCGCCGAACGTCACGGGCACGCTGCACATGGGACACGCGTTCAACCAGACCATCATGGACGGTTTGACGCGCTACCACCGCATGCTCGGCGACAACACGCTCTGGCTGCCGGGCACGGACCACGCCGGCATCGCGACGCAGATCGTCGTCGAGCGCCAGCTCGATCAGCAAGGCGTTTCGCGTCACGATCTTGGGCGCGAGCAGTTCGTCGAACGCGTCTGGGCGTGGAAGACGCAATCGGGCTCGACGATTACGCAGCAGGTGCGGCGTCTCGGCGCGTCGATCGATTGGTCGCGCGAGTATTTCACGATGGACGAGAAGATGTCGAAAGTGGTTTCCGACGTCTTCGTTCGGCTTTACGAGCAGGGGCTCATCTATCGCGGCAAACGGCTCGTGAACTGGGACCCGGTGCTGATGACGGCGGTATCCGATCTCGAAGTCGCAAGCGAGGAGGAAAACGGGCACCTCTGGCATATCCGCTACCCGCTGGCCGACGGCGGTGGGCACCTCACGGTGGCCACGACGCGTCCCGAAACGATGCTCGGCGACGTCGCCCTGATGGTCCACCCGGAAGACGAGCGCTACGCGGCGCTGATCGGCAAGAAGGCGAAGCTGCCGCTCACGGATCGCGAGATCCCGATCATCGCGGACGACTACGTCGACCGCGAATTCGGCACCGGCGTCGTCAAAGTGACACCGGCGCACGATTTCAACGACTACCAGGTGGGCCAGCGTCACGGTCTGCCGCAGATCGAAATCCTGACGCTCGATGCGAAGATCAACGACAACGCGCCCGCGGCCTATCGCGGCCTCGATCGCTTCGAAGCCCGCAAGCGCATCGTTGCCGACCTCGATCAGGCGGGCTTGCTCGAAGCAGTCAAGCCGCACCAGTTGATGGTGCCGCGCGGGGACCGCACCGGTGTCGTGCTGGAGCCGATGCTGACCGATCAATGGTTCGTCGCGATGAGCAAACCGGCACCGGCCGGCACGTTCAACCCCGGCAAGTCGATCGCCGAAACGGCGCTCGATGTCGTGCGTCGCGGCGAGATCCGCTTCGTGCCCGAAAACTGGACCTCCACTTACTATCAGTGGCTCGAAAACATTCAGGACTGGTGCATTTCGCGCCAACTCTGGTGGGGCCACCAGATCCCGGCCTGGTACGGCGAGAACGGCGAAGTGTTCGTCGCGGGAAGCGAAGACGAGGCGCGTGCCCAAGCCGCTCAGCGCGGCTATATGGGCGCATTGAAGCGCGACGAGGACGTGCTCGACACGTGGTTCTCGTCGGCGCTCGTGCCGTTCTCCTCGCTTGGCTGGCCCAACGAGACCAAAGAGCTGCAGTGCTTCCTGCCCTCCTCGGTGCTCGTCACGGGCTTCGACATCATTTTCTTCTGGGTCGCCCGGATGATCATGATGACGACCCACTTCACCGGGCGCGTTCCGTTCGACACCGTCTACGTCCACGGGCTCGTGCGCGATCACGAAGGCCAGAAGATGTCGAAAAGCAAGGGCAACACGCTCGATCCGATCGATATCGTCGACGGTATCGATCTCGAAACGCTCGTCGCGAAGCGCACCACCGGCCTCATGAATCCGAAGCAGGCCGAATCGATCGAGAAAAAGACGCGCAAGGAGTTTCCAAACGGTATCGCGGCGTTCGGCACCGATGCGCTGCGTTTCACGATGGCTTCGATGGCCACCCTCGGGCGCAACGTCAATTTCGACCTCGCGCGCTGCGAGGGTTATCGCAATTTTTGTAACAAATTGTGGAACGCGACGCGCTTCGTTCTGATGAATTGCGAAGGCCACGATTGCGGTTTTTCGCAGCCCAAGCCATGCGCGCCCGGCGACTGCGGCGCGGGCGGGTACACCGATTTCTCGCAGGCCGACCGCTGGATCGTTTCGCTGCTGCAGCGCACCGAGGCGGAAGTGGAAAAGGGCTTTGCCGATTACCGGTTCGACAATGTCGCGAACACGATCTACAAGTTCGTGTGGGACGAGTATTGCGATTGGTACCTCGAGCTGGCGAAGGTGCAGCTCCAAAACGGCACGCCGGCTCAGCAGCGGGCGACGCGCCGGACGCTGTTGCGCGTGCTCGAAACGGTGCTGCGCCTGGCGCACCCGATCATCCCGTTCATCACCGAGGCGCTGTGGCAAAAAGTTGCGCCGCTCACCGACAGCTACCCCCAGGACGCGGCCCCGGGCGCCGCATCCATCATGGTGCAGCCCTACCCGCGCGCGCGGGACAGCAAGATCGACGAGGCGGCCGAGCGCTGGGCGGCCGATCTGAAAGCCGCCATCGACGCCTGCCGCAATCTGCGCGGCGAAATGAACCTGTCGCCCGCGACGAAGGTACCGCTGCTCGTGCACGGCGACGCCGAGCGCTGGGCGAGCCTCGCCGCCTATGCCCAGGCGCTGGCGCGCCTTTCCGAGGTTCGCGTGATTGCGGACGAGGCCACACTCGATCGCGAAGCCCACGGCGCCCCCACTGCGATTGCAGGCGGGGACCGGCTCGTGTTGAAGGTCGAGATCGACGTCGCGGCAGAGCGGGAGCGCCTTGGCAAGGAAATTGCTCGACTCGATGCGGAAATTACCAAGTGCGCCGCGAAACTCGGCAACGAATCTTTTGTCGCAAAAGCACCGGCCGCGGTCGTGGAGCAAGAGCAAAAAAGGCTGTCACAATACAGGGACACCGTCGCCAAGCTGAGCGCGCAGCTGGCACGACTACCTGTATGACGCGTGCTGGACGAGTCGTTTCGACAAAGCCAATCGATAAAATCAGGGTAATGCCATGCTAAAAGTCACCAAGGCAGTCTTTCCCGTGGCCGGTCTCGGCACACGGTTTCTTCCCGCCACCAAGGCGAGTCCCAAGGAGATGCTGCCGATCGTCGACAAGCCGCTGATCCAGTATGCGGTCGAAGAAGCGATGTCCGCAGGCATCACCGAAATGATTTTCGTGACGGGCCGCAGCAAGCGCGCGATCGAGGATCACTTCGATAAATCCTACGAAATCGAAGCGGAGCTCGAGGCACGCGGCAAGGAGCGCCTGCTCGAGCTCGTGCGCAGCATCAAGCCGAGCCATGTCGACTGCTTCTATGTACGGCAGCCCGAGGCTCTCGGACTCGGGCACGCGGTGCTGTGCGCGGAAAAACTCGTCGGCGAGAACCCGTTCGCCGTCATCCTCGCGGACGACCTGCTCTACGCCGTACCGAGCGTCATGAAGCAGATGGTCGATGTGTTCGACCACTATCACAGCTCGGTCATCGGCGTGGAAGAAATTCCGCCGCAAGACACCAAGTCTTACGGGATCGTCGATGGCAAGGAGTGGGAAGAGGCGATCATCAAGATGTCGGGCATCGTCGAGAAACCGGCGCCCGAGGTGGCACCTTCCAATCTTGGCGTAGTCGGCCGATATGTGCTCAAACCGCGCATTTTCGAACACCTGCGTTCGATCAAGCCCGGTGCCGGCGGTGAAATTCAGCTCACGGACGCGATTCAATCGCTGCTCTCCGATGAGCAGGTGCTCGCGTACAAGTATCACGGCACACGTTTCGATTGCGGGAGCAAGCTCGGCTACCTGAAGGCAACGGTGGAATTCGCGCTGCGCCATCCCGAAGTAGCGGAGGAGTTCGAGCATTATCTGCGTACGCGCTCGCCCGTGATGGATAGCTGATCGTCGAGAAGCTAGCTGGGCCTAAGTGTTGCCAAGCGAGCGTCGGAGCTGAACGGCTCCGACGCTCGATGCTTTTTGGAATGTGAGTCGACTTCTTGAACGAAGCAGAAGCGGTAGGTCGCGCCGACTCTTACGACTGGATAAAAACGGAAGCGTAAAGGAAAGGAAGTGGCATGCGCGCAATAATCTTCGTTACGGCATTTCTTCTTTCTTGGTCCGTACTCTCGACAGCATCCGCGCAAGCAGTGGCTACTCAGGACGAACGCACCATTCGCGAACGATGCAGCGGCGATTCGGAAGCTGGTATGCATGACTGCCTTGAACAAAAAGCGCGGAACAGCGACAAGGCGCTCAAAGATGCCGAGCGTCAGACAGCCAACGCGCTCGCCAAGTGGGACGAAGATGCAAATTTCGTCAGTCAAGCCCAAACGAAACTGAAATCGTCGAGCAAAGCATTTGAGCGGTACCGGGAAGCACAATGCGCATTTTCTGCATCGATAGGCGGTGGAGCAATCGGCAATGCCTTGGACATGCGGCGCCTCGCATGTTTCACGGAGTTGAACAACCGTCGAACAGAGCAATTGCGTGCGGCCGTGAGCGGTCTCCCGATGCGCTAGTTCAGTCGAAACCAGCCGCACTGCACCTGTACATCCCGCTCAGCGGCGACGCATCAAAAACACGAACGTCTTGTCCTGCGACGAGCTTTCGACAATCTCATTGCCGGTCTGCTTGGCGAACGCCGCAAAATCGCGCTGCGAGCCCGGATCGGTCGCGAGTACCTTCAGAATCTGGCCGCTTTCCATGTCGGCCAGCGCCTTCTTCGCGCGCAGAATCGGCAGCGGGCAATTGAGCCCGCGCGCGTCGACTTCCTTGTGAATTTCCATCGGTGATCGGCCTTCGTCCGGAACAGCTCGGCTACGTCAGCCGCAGCCGGTTGAATCGAGAAATGCAAACGTCGAATTTTACCGCACCGCGTCACACGGCGCTTGCGTGGCCGCATACCCCCACCAAGGCTGACAGCCGCCAGCATCGCCGCGTGCGCGGAACCGCACGGCGTTGAAGCCGACACCATCGGACCGCTCGGGAGGGACAACAACGACCGCGACCGGGCGACCGGAATCGGTCGTCCCGGCAACGAGCACGTTGTTGCCGACATGATGAGCCCGGCCAATAGCCATCGCAATGTTGGTCAGCGCACTCCCCGCGCCCATATCGCCCAGACGCGCCGCCGTATTGAAGGCCTGCTTGCGGTAATCGAACGCGGCAAGCATTTCAGCAAGCGTCAGACCGAGTGTGCCAAGCCGTGCCCAGGCGATATCGCTGCCCGCGCCTGCGTCATGGATCACGTAGTCGATATTCGCTACCTCGCTATTCGCATTGGCAACCGCCATCGCCACCGTATCTCGCCATGCCTCGATTGCACGCACGGCTCCCGGCTTCGGGACGTAGTTCCCGATGTTCCCGATAGCAGCTTCGCCAATCCACGCAAGTGGCGCAGACTCGGCTTCAAATCGAGGACCTGCCAGCACCAGCAACGCCAGATTCTCGTTGGACTGTTTGTCCTTCGACGGGCAATCCGGTGCGTCCCAGTTCATTACCCACACACACTTGTCCGGGTTCTGCTGCAAATAGTCGAGCGCGGCATTGAGGGAAAAGAAGCCGGCATTCGCACCGCCACGCGTCAGATGCACGTGCGCAGATCGCAACTCGACCGGCCTGTCTTCGAGCAGCGCATTTCCGGCAGCGAATTGGCCGACCATCCGTCTACGCACGCACTCCTGCACTTCAACCGGATCGAGCCGATAAGCGGGAATGGCATATTCCACATGTGTAGCGCCAATATCCGCACGTCTGTCGCGACCTTCAAAACGCCCGCGGCCGAGCAGCGCAAACATTTCGTCGATATACCTTTCATGAGCCCGATGGAGCGTTTCGCTTTCACCGATTCGACGGGCACGTGTCAGCGCAGGTTGCGATGCGCAGGGTGCCACCGCGTTCGCGCCCGTCACGTCGCGGACTTGGTCCGGCTTGATCAACCCGAGCGTCGAAAGAATTCTCCATTCGGTCGGATAATCGCGTCGATGCAGTGGATTGAGCCACACTACGCCGATCACCTGCGCCATACCCAGTGCCTTGCGCTTCCTTTCGGGCGGAGCTTCCGGCTCATTGGGCGCCCCGGCTTCGGCAGTATCGAAACCCATCAACGAGAAACACGCCACAAAAACGTAAAAGCTCACGGTCAACGGCAAGACTAGCAATCGCCTTATCGCATCGTCTGTCGTCAAATATTCTATTTCAACGCCACTCATCCTCATGAGCGGAAAAAGAGAAATGCCGAACGAGAGCGCCGTCAATGCGGCTGTCCAACCCACCTTGTTGCCATTCGCCAGGATCACTTGATTCACAGCCCCTCCCCCGTCTATGAAAGAAGACAACTGCGGCAGAACTGAGCGACAAATTACTGACGGAAAAGATCAGCGAAATCGATGTGCGCGTTTCTCGGACGAACGCCCGAATAAAGGCCGAAATAAAGCAAGACGGGCCTGCATGGCAGGCCCGTTGGAAAGGATCGGTTCCACCCCGGCGTTAGCCGCTCGCCGATGCTACAACGCGACGGGTTGACCGTTTTCGAGCGCCTGACGCAGCGCTTGCCCAATGCGCGTCGCTTCGAGTGCATCGGCAAGCGAGGCACCCGACGCCATACTCTGGCCGTCCGCCGCACCGGACGCGACCGATGCGACCGACGCGACGAAAGCCTGCGCCTCGCACAAAAAGGCCTCTTCGAAACGATCGAAGAATGTCGGCGTGCATTCGTTTCGCACGCCACGCTCATCGTAAATCTCGACGCGATTGGCGCGCGGGTTCTGACCGATGGTGAGCGCCCCGGCGGTGCCGATCACCTCGCTGTGCGTATCGTTGCCGTGCGCCATGGTGCGCGAAGCGTAAAAGACGGCAAGCCGCCCGCCCTCGAACTCTACGACGCCCACGCCATTATCGACATCGCCGCACGCACGCAAACCCTCGTGTAGCGCGATCGTCCCGGTCGCATAAGCGCGGACGGCACGCGCATTGCCGAAGAACCAGCGCGCAATATCGATGTCGTGCACCGTGCAGTCCAGAAAAATGCCGCCCGACGTCGGCGCGAAGCGGACAAAAAACCCTTCGGGATCGTTCTTGTCGGTCGTCTGCGAACGGATCATGAACGGGCGACCGATCTGGCCCGCCGCCACTTTGTCATGGGCGTCGCGGTAGCTCGGATCGAAGCGGCGCATAAAGCCGATCGTCGCAACGAGCGACGGATGCTCGCGCGCCACCGCCAGCACGCGTTCGCATTCGGCCACGTCGAGCGACAACGGCTTCTCGCAGAACACATGCTTGCCGGCACGCAACGCGGCAACGATTTGTTCGGCATGCAGCGACGAAGGGGTCACGAGCCATACGGCATCGATCTCGGAATCGGCAAGCAACGCTTCGTAATCGCCATGAATCCGCGGCCCCGGTAACGCCTCGCTTGCCCACGTGCGCTCCGCCTCGACAGGCGAGCACACCGCTTTCAGCACGGCGCCCGGCACGCGATAGGCCAGATTCATCGCGTGCCGCGCGCCGAGACGCCCGAGCCCCGCGACGCCAATCCTGACCGGCACGCGCTGGACGAAAGTCGTCGCAGTCATCTCACGCCACCGCTTCGTCGATGTGCACCGCGCGGCCTTCACGCCAGGAACGTGTCGCCGCTTCGGCCAGTTCGAGCGCCTTCACGCCGTCGGCAATCGTCGTCCGTACCGCCGTGCCATGCGTCACCGCATCGAAGAAATGCGCGATTTCATTCGCGTACGCCACGCGATAGCGCTCGAGGAAAAACGCCTCGGGAACGTCCGTCGAGACGGCCTTTGCGCCGAACGCTGTCACCTCGGTCGGCCGAACGTTGCCGGCCTGCAGCATGCCGCCGCTGCCGAGCACTTCGAAGCGCTGGTCGTAGCCATAGGCAGCGCGGCGCGTCGTGTTGATCTGACAGAGCCGCCCCTGCTTCGTGCGGATCGTGACCGCCGTGCAGTCCGCGTCGCCCGCTTGCTCGATCGCCGGATCGGTCAGGCAACTGCCTGTCGCATGCAGCGTCTCCGCTTCATCGCCGAGAATCCAGCGGAAGATGTCGAAGTCGTGAATGAGCATGTCCTTGAAGATGCCGCCCGAGCGCCGGATGTAGTCGACCGGCGGCGCACCCGGGTCGCGGCTCGTCACGACCAGCATCTCGGGCGTTCCGATTTCGCCGGCATCGAGCCGCGCCTTGACGGCCGCGAACGTCGGATCGAAGCGCCGCTGAAAGCCGATCATGCAGACGACGCCGGCACGCTCGACAGCCTGCGCGCAGGCTCGTGCGCGTTCGAGCGCAAGATCGACAGGCTTTTCGCAAAACACATGCTTGCCCTGCGCGGCCGAGCGCTCGATCAGATCGGCGTGCGTATCGGTGCTCGAGCAAATGACCGTTGCGCCGATCGAGCGGTCGCTCAGCGCGGCATCGGCTTCGACGACTTCCGCGCCATGCTCGCGCGCCAACGCCTCGGCGGCTTCGCGATTGACATCGATCACATATTTGAGCCGCGCGCCCGGATGCCGCGCGAGATTGCCTGCGTGAATGCGGCCAATGCGGCCGGCTCCGAACACGGCGACGTTCATGGCGCCGTGGGACTGGTCAGTCATCGTATCCTCCAATGTCTTTCGATTCTTCGACTTTGAGTTCAAGCCTGTAGGCGAGCGCGACGAAAAGCGCCTGACACAGGCAGATCGTGCTTGTCAGCGCGCGAAATGCGAACGCGCTGCCTTCCTTCACAAACAATTGCGCGCTCGCATAGCGTGCGAGCGGAGACAGACGGCTGTCCGTAATGACGAGCGTTTGCGCCTGATGATGATGCGCGACGCGCAGGCAATACTGCGTTTCGCGGCCATAGGGTTCGAAGCTGATCGCGACGACGACATCGCCCTTTTTCACGCTGCGGATCTGCTCGCGGTACATGCCGCCGAATCCCGAAATCAGATGCACGCGCTTGGCCGTATGCTGGAGTGCATAGACGATATAGCTCGCCACCGCGAACGACCGACGTACACCCACCACGTATATGTTCTCGGCGCGTTCGAGCATCGTCACCGCGGCGTCGAACTGTTCGTCGTCGAGCGAGGCATCGAGCTCGTCCAGTCCATTGCGGCAAGCCGTGATGAATTCGCGCGCCATGGTGCGGCCCGACAGGCGTCCGGGCTTGTCGTCGATCAACTTGCGGATGCGCTGCTTGTAGGTCTGGCCGGAGGGGTTCTGGCCGGCATACGCCTGCTTGAACACTTCCTGCAGATCGGAAAAACCCGAGAAACCGAAGCGCTGCGCAAAACGGACGACGGCCGAAGGATGTACGCCGCAACTCGCGGCAATATCGCTCGTGCGGTCCACCATGACGCTCGAACGGTGCTGCTCGATATAGGTCGCCACGCTTTTCAATTGCCGCGGCAGCGAGTCGTACGCATCCGCGACACGCTGCATCAACTCCTCGACGCTCGGAAGCTGATCGGTGCTGTCTTCCTGCATGGCTCGTTTCCTCTCTTGTTTTCCTGCGCCGCACCATGCCCGAAGGCACGCTGCGATGGATGCCGATTATAGGCGTCGGTCGCCTGAAATGGAATGAATTTTCCATTTTCCATACAGATGAAATTTTCTTTGCAATCTCTCGCGAGTTCGCCTACTCTTTTCCGTGAGCGACATGGCCGGTTCCGCGCCGCGCTCGTCACAACATAAACTTCGAACAGGTGGAGACAAATGAAACAAGGCAACCGCAAGGCCGCTTTGAAGACGATCGCGGCAACGCTCGCATCGGGGCTCGCCATCGCCTTCACGGCGCTCGCCGCGCCGGCCGCCCAGGCGGCCGATGCGAAATTCGTGTTGATCAGCCACGCGCCGGATTCGGATTCCTGGTGGAACACGATCAAGAACGCCATCAAGCAGGCCGACGAGGACTTCAACGTCCAGACCGATTACCGCAATCCGCCCAACGGCGATTTGTCGGACATGTCGCGTCTCATCGAACAGGCAGCAGCGCGCAACTATGACGGCGTCATCGCGACGATCGCCGATTACGACGTGCTGAAGGGCTCGATCAAGAAGGTCACGGACAAGCACATTCCGCTCGTGACCATCAACTCCGGCACGGAAAAGCAGAGCAAGGAGCTTGGCGCGATCATGCATGTCGGCCAGCCCGAGTACGCGGCAGGTCATGCTGCCGGGCTCAAGGCGAAAGCGGCAGGCGTGAAGTCGTTCCTCTGCGTCAATCACTATGCGACGAATCCGGCGTCGTTCGAGCGCTGCCGCGGCTTCGCCGAAGCGCTCGGCGTCAATTTCAAGACTTCGACGCTCGACGCAGGCACGGACCCGACGGGGATTCAGACGAAGGTTCAAGCGTACCTGCGCAACCACCCGGACACCGGCGGTGTGCTCGCGCTTGGCCCGAACTCGGCTGAGCCGACGATCAAGGCACTGCAGCAAATGGGCAAGGCCGGCAAGATCTGGTTCGCGACGTTCGACTTCTCGCAAGATATCGCGAAGGGCATTCAAGACGGCACGATCCAGTTCGCTATCGACCAGCAGCCCTATTTGCAAGGCTATATCCCGGTTGCGGTGCTCGCCATCGTGAAGAAGGACCACACCACGGACCCAGCCAAGATCGAGAAGATTTTGCAGAGCAATGAGAAGTTCAAGGCGCGTCTCGCCGAATACGGCCTGGAGCCCGTCTACGATCCGACCACGATCCGCTCCGGTCCCGGTTTCATTACCAAGGAGAACCTCGACAAGGTCGTCAAGTTCGCGGGGCAATACCGCTGACGTAGCCGCGCCTCGGCCTGATGCGTCAGGCGCGGTCCGACCTCCGATTCCACCTTTCTCAAGCGCGGCACGAACCGGCCTGGCCCGGGGATGCCCGGCCCGGTTCGCCCGCGCGATTCAGCTTGGAGACATTCGATGGGCGTCACCGATCACATTCACGGCAACGTGAACCAGCCCGACGAGCCGGGTTCCCCCGCACTTGCCGCGCCCGCCGCCGACGAACGCGTGCGCAGCGAATCCTGGTTCAAACATCTGCTCAATCGCCCCGAGTTCGCCGCGCTCGCCGGCACGGTCATGGTGTTTCTCGTCTTCGCGCTCGGCGCGGGCGACTCGGGCATGTTCAACCTCGACGGCATCATGAACTGGTCGCAGGTTGCCGCCTACCTCGGCATTCTGTCCGTCGGCGCATGTCTGCTCATGATTGCCGGAGAGTTCGATCTGTCGATCGGATCGATGATCGGCTTCGCGGGCATGATGGTCGCGCTGCCCACCATGTATTTTCATTGGCCGATCGAACTGTCGATTCTGTTTGCGTTCGTGGGCTCGATGGCGCTCGGCGCGCTCAACGGCTATCTCGTCATGCGCACGAAGCTGCCGTCGTTCATCGTCACGCTCGCCTTTCTCTTCATTTTGCGCGGCCTGACGCTCGCGCTCTCCGTCATGTTCGCGGATCGCACGATCATCTCGGGCGTCGGCGACGTGGCATCCCACAGCGCGTTCGCACACACGCTGTTCCAGGGTGTTGCGTTCCACGACTTTTTCCGCTGGCTCGCGCATATCGGCATCGTGAAGTTGCTCGATAACGGCCAGCCGCTCGTGCCGGGCGTGCCGAAAGTGATCGTCTGGTGGATCGTGCTTGCCGCCATCGGCGCATTCACGCTCGCCAAGACGCGTTTCGGCAACTGGATCTTCGCCGTCGGCGGCGATGCCAACGCGGCCAAGAACGTTGGCGTGCCCGTGCGGCGCGTCAAGATCCGCCTTTTCGTGCTGACCGCGTTCTGCGCGTGCCTCTTTGCGGTGCTGCAAGTCTGCGACATCGGTTCGGCCGCGGCAGACCGGGGCCTGCAAAAAGAGTTCGAAGCGATCATCGCCGCGGTGATCGGCGGCACGCTGCTGACAGGCGGCTACGGTTCCGTCGTCGGCGCATCGTTCGGCGCGCTCATCTTCGGTGTCGTGCAGATCGGCATCAGCTATACGAACATCGATTCCGACTGGTTCCGCGTATTCCTCGGCCTGATGCTGCTCTTCGCGGTGCTCTTCAATCACTACGTCCGCAGCCGCGTTGCGACCTCGCGCTAACGGAGACTGAACGATGGCAACCCTCCAAACCCCGAAAACAAGCGACGACGATTTCATCCTCGCGCTCGAGAACGTCAGCCGCTATTTCGGCAACGTCATTGCGCTCAAGGACGTCACGATCAAGCTGCGGCGCGGCGAAGTCCACTGCCTGCTCGGCGACAACGGCGCCGGTAAGTCGACGCTCATCAAAACGCTCGCGGGCGTGCATGCACCGAGCGAAGGCACCTATCGCGTCGATGGCAAACCGGTGCACTTCACGTCGCCGAAAGACGCGCTCGATCTCGGCATCGCCACCGTCTATCAAGACCTTGCGCTCGTGCCGTTGCTATCGGTTGCACGCAATTTCTTCATGGGTCGCGAGCCGCAGAAAAAGCTTTTCGGGCTCGTCAATGTCATGGATATCGAAACGGCGGCGACAACGGCCCGCGACAAGCTCGCCGAAATGGGTATCCATGTGCGCGACGCCAACCAGCCGATCGGCACGATGTCGGGCGGCGAGCGTCAGTGCCTCGCCATCGCGCGCGCCATTCACTTCGGCGCGCGCGTGCTGATCCTCGACGAGCCGACCGCGGCACTCGGGGTCAAGCAAAGCTTCAATGTCCTCAAGCTGATTCACAAGGCGCGCGAGCGCGGCATTTCCGTCATCTTCATCACGCACAACGTGCACCACGCCTATCCGATCGGCGATTCGTTCACGCTGCTCAATCGAGGCCGCTCGATGGGCACGTTCACGAAGGACACGATCAGCAAGGAAGCCGTCCTCGACATGATGGCAGGCGGCGCCGAAATGCAGAAGATGATCGCCGAGCTCGATGGCGCCACGATCTGACACGCCCATTCACTACGATCCCGAACTTTCCATGGCAGCGAACCAAGACCCTCTCGCCACGCCGAGCCGCTTCGCGCCCGGCCGTACACGCGACATCATCTGCCTCGGCCGGCTTGCTGTCGATCTTTACGCTCAGCAGATCGGCGCGCGCCTCGAAGACGTTGCGAGCTTCGCCAAATATCTCGGTGGCTCATCGGCGAATATCGCCTTCGGCTGCGCGCGCCTCGGCCTGGCGTCGTCGATGCTCGCGCGCGTCGGCAATGACCACATGGGGCGTTTTCTGACCGAAACGCTTGCGCTCGAAGGCTGCGACGTCAGCCATACGCGCGTCGACATGGAGCGGCTCACGGCGC
Organism: uncultured Paraburkholderia sp.; assembly: GCA_966421005.1. GTDB lineage: Bacteria > Pseudomonadota > Gammaproteobacteria > Burkholderiales > Burkholderiaceae > Trinickia. The sequence goes on along the minus strand of CBJLAJ010000003.1, from coordinate 72,348 downwards.
TCGTGCTGCTCGGCCTGAAGGACCGCGATACGTTCCCGCTCATCTTCTATCGCGAGAACTGCGCCGATATGGCGATCGACGAAAGCGACTTCGACGAAGCCTTCATCGCGTCGAGCAAGGCACTCCTCATTACCGGTACGCATTTTTCGACCGAGCGCGTCAACCGCGCGAGCCGCCGCGCGCTCGATTACGCGCGCCGCAATCAAGTCCGCACGGTACTCGACATCGACTATCGGCCGGTCCTCTGGGGTCTCACGGGCAAAGCGGACGGCGAAACGCGCTTCATTGCGAACGACAGCGTCACCGCGCACTTGCAGCGCATCCTGCCGCTGTTCGATCTCGTCATCGGCACCGAGGAGGAATTTCGCATCGCCGGCGGCAAGGATGAACTCGTCGATGCCCTCGCGATGGTGCGCGCGGTCACGAGCGCCACGCTGGTCGTCAAGCGCGGGCCGCTCGGCTGCACGATCGTCGATGGCGCGGTGCCCGCATCGATCGACGACGCACCGACTTACCGCGGCGTAGAAGTGGAGGTACTCAACGTGCTCGGCGCCGGGGATGCGTTCGCCTCCGGCTTTCTGTCGGAATGGCTGCGCGACGCACCGTTCGAACGCTGCGCGCAGACCGCGAACATCTGCGGGGCGCTCGTGGTGGCGCGCCACGCATGCGCCCCCGCAATGCCCACGCCGGCGGAGCTCGACTACTTCCGCAAAGCCGCCGGCGAGGACCCGGCCCGCATGCGCCGGCCCGATCGGGATGCCGCACTTTCGCGGCTGCATCGCGTCAGTGTCAAGCGCCCCCCGCGCGACGAAGTACTCGGCTTTGCATTCGATCATCGCAATCAGTTCTTCGAACTGGCGCAGCAAACGGGTGCCAGCGAGACACGCATCGCCGCGCTCAAGCAGCTCTTCGTGCAAGCAGTCGCGGCGACCGAGCAAAGCCTTGGGCTCGAGGGACGTATCGGCGTACTCATCGACGACCGCTATGGACAAGACGCGCTGAACGCCGCAACGGGCCGCGGCTGGTGGATTGGCCGCCCTGTCGAGCTGCCGGGATCGCAGCCGCTCGTGTTCGAACACGGACGCTCGATCGGCACGACGCTCGCGAGCTGGCCGCGCGAGCATGTCGTCAAATGCCTCGTCCACTACCACCCCGATGCACCGATCGAGGAGCGCATCGAGCAGGAAGCGCAATTGCGCGCGCTTTACGATGCCGTGCAGGCAAGCGGGCATGAGCTTTTGCTCGAAGTGATTCCGCCGAAGCGCGCCCCGCTCCCCGACGCGCCGGATACCGTCTACCGCGCACTCAAACGTCTTTACAACCTCGGCATTCAGCCCGAATGGTGGAAGCTCGCGCCGATGACCGCCGGACAGTGGAAAGCGATCGATACGCTCATCGGCGAGCGCGATCCGTACTGCCGCGGTGTGGTGCTGCTAGGCTTGTCGGCTGGCGTCGAGCAACTGGCCGACGGCTTTCGCGCAGCCGCCGAATCGACAACTTGCAAGGGCTTCACGGTCGGGCGCACGATCTTTCATGAACCGAGCCGAGCCTGGCTCGCGGGCCAGATCGGCGACGAGGCATTGATCGCGCACGTACGCGAAACGTTCGAGATGTTGATCGGCTCATGGCGCGCGGCACGTGCGAATGCCACGCCGCATGCGTCGAATGCAAAACGAGAGGCCGCGTGATGAATGCACCCGAAAACGCACCCGACACGAACTTCGGCCGCCAAACGGGCACAGCCGCGACCGTACGTCTGACCGCCGCGCAAGCGCTTGTGCGGTTTCTCGCCGCACAGCGCGTTTCGATCGATACCGACGACGGCCAGATAGAGACCGTTCCGCTTTTCGGCGGCGTCTTTGCGATCTTCGGCCACGGCAATGTGGCCGGCATCGGCGAAGCGCTCTATCAGCACCGCGAAGCACTGCCCACCTACCGCGCGCACAACGAGCAAGCCATGGCGCATGCGGCGATCGCTTACGCCAAAGCGCATTTTCGCCGCCGCATGATGGCGGTGACGACTTCGATCGGGCCCGGCGCCACGAACCTCGTCACGGCGGCGGCGCTCGCGCACGTCAATCGATTGCCCGTCTTGCTGCTGCCCGGCGACATCTTCGTCTCGCGCGCGCCGGACCCGGTGCTGCAACAGGTCGAAGACTTCCATGACGGCGGCGTGTCGGCCAACGACACGCTCAAGCCGGTGTCGCGATATTTCGATCGCATCGTGCATCCCGCGCAACTGCTCACCGCGCTGCCGCGCGCGCTACGCGTGCTGACCGACGCCGCGTTGTGCGGACCTGTCACGCTCGCAATGCCGCAAGACGTGCAGGCGATGGCGTACGATTTCCCGGTTGAATTCTTCATGCCGCGGCTCGTGACCTTCCACGCCCCGGCGCCGAGCCCGGCTGAGCTCGATGCTGCGCTCACGGCATTGCAGCGCGCCTCGCGCCCGATGATCGTGGCGGGCGGTGGCGTGCTCTACAGCCGCGGCGCGGCCGCCGCGCTCGCCGCGCTGGCGGAACGCCACGGCATCCCCGTCGCTGAAACGCAAGCCGGCAAAAGTGCGCTGCCGTGGGATCATCCGCTCAATGTGGGCGCCATCGGCGTCACGGGTGCGAGTGCCGCCAATGCGCTCGCGCACGAAGCCGATTGCGTGCTCGCGGTCGGCACTCGGTTGCAGGACTTCACGACGGGCTCGAATACGCTGTTCACGCAAGCCGAAGTGATTTGCGTCAACGCGAACATGTTCGATGGCATCAAGCATCGCGCAGCGCCCGTCGTCGCCGATGCCTGCGCCGCATTGGACGCGCTTGCTGCCCTCCTGGGATCGTGGCGAGCCAGCACTGCGTGGACCGAACGCGCGCACGCACTGGCCGGACAATGGCGCGATACGGTCGCGCAGCGCACTCACGCCCAGCCGATTGCCGACACGCTGCCGTACGACGCCGATGTGATTGGTGCCGTCCAGCGCTCGTCGGCCCGTTCGGCCGAGGACGATATCGCCGTCTGTGCGGCAGGAACGCTGCCAGCCGAGTTGCACAAGCTTTGGCGGGCAGCACGCCCGGGTGCCTATCACGTCGAGTACGGTTACTCGTGCATGGGCTACGAGATCGCGGGCGGCCTCGGCGTAAAGCTCGCCCGGCCGCAACGCGAAGTGATCGTTCTCGTGGGCGATGGCAGCTATCTGATGATGAACAGCGAGATCGCGACTTCCGTGATGCTGGGCGCCAAGCTCATCGTCGTCGTGCTCGACAATCGCGGCTACGGCTGCATCAACCGCCTGCAACAAGCCTGCGGCGGTGCGCCGTTCAACAATCTGCTGGACGATTGCCTGCAAGGCCCGCAAGGCGCGCCCGCGATCGACTTCGCCGCGCACGCGCGCTCGCTGGGCGCGCATGCCGAACATGTGGCCGATGTGGCCGGCCTCGAAGCCGCGCTCGCGCGTGCGCGCGCGGCCGATCGGACGACGGTACTCGTCATCGATACCGATCCGGCCCGCACGACGGACGACGGTGGCTGGTGGTGGGAAGTCGCCGTGCCGGCCGTGTCCGAGCGCGAGGCGGTACGCGATGCGCGTGCGGCCTACGAGGCTCAGCTCGCGGCTCGCGCCAAAGGTTGATTTGCCGACTGAGTTGCGGGTTGAGTTGCAATCCGCGGCAAGCCAGGCAAAAAGCACATTACACATCGAGGATCAGCATGACTGCTTTCGAAGTCCGCATCGGCATCAATCCGCTGTCGTGGATGAACGACGACCTCCCCTCGTTGGGCGGCGAAACGCCGCTCGAAGTCGCTCTGACGGAAGGCCGCCAGATCGGTTACGAGGGTTTCGAGCTCGGCAATAAATTTCCGCGCGAACCGCAGGCGCTGAAAACCCTGCTCGCGCAATACGATCTTGCACTCGTCTCCGGGTGGTATTCCGGCCGGCTCGCGCAACGCAGCGCGGAAGACGAAATTGCCGCCGTGGGACCGCATCTCGAGCTGCTCGCTAAAAACGGGGCGACGGTGATGGTTTATGGCGAAGTTGCCGATACGATACAAGGCTCGCCGCAACCGCTTTTTCAGCGGCCGCGGTTTGTCACCGAGGCGCAACGGAGCGCCTACGCCGAGCGGCTCGAGCGCTTCGCGCGCTATACGCTTTCGCACGGCGTGCGTGTCGCTTATCACCATCACATGGGGGCGTACGTCGAAACGCCGGCCGATGTCGATGAGCTCATGCAGCGCACGACCGACGCCGTCGGCCTGCTGCTCGACACGGGCCATATCACGTTCGCCGGTGGCGATCCGCTCGCGCTCCTCGATCGATACGCCGCGCGCGTTTGCCATGTGCACTGTAAGGATGTGCGGCCCGATGTCGTCAAGCTTGCCCGCAATCGCGACTGGAGCTTCCTCGAAGCGGTCATCAACGGTGCATTCACGGTGCCGGGAGATGGCGCTGTCGATTTCGCCTCGGTGATCGGCAAGCTCAAGCAAATCGGCTATCGTGGGTGGCTCGTCGTCGAAGCCGAGCAGGACCCCGTCATCGCGCCAAGCTACGCATTCGCCGAAAAAGGATATCGCACGCTGCGCGCGCTCGTCGATGCACCTTCCGAGCCCGCCGCTGCCCGCACTGCCAAGGAGATCGCGTGATGAGCCTGCTCGTGAAAGCCCAGCGCGAGGGTTCGACGATCGCACGCGTGACGCCCGAATCGGCCGGTTGGCGTTATGTCGGCTTCGCCGCGCACAGAATGAGCGAGGGCGAAACGCTCGATGTTCACGAGACGGGGCGCGAAGTCTGCATCGTCGTGTTGACGGGTACGGTGACGATCGAAACAGACGGCCAGCGATTTTCGAGCCTTGGCGCACGCGACAGTGTTTTCGAGGACACCGCCCCCTATGCGCTCTATCTGCCACCGGGACCGCGCGCCACCGTGCGCGCCGAGCGAAACGCGGAGCTCGGCGTGGCCAGCGCCCCGGGCACCGGGCGTTTCCCCATGCGTCTGATCGAGCCGTCACAGATGAAGCGCACGGTGCGCGGCAAGGGGCTCAATACGCGCTATGTTTGCGACATCCTGCCGCAAACGGAGCCGGCCGAATCGCTGCTCGTCGTCGAGGTACGTACGCCGGGCGGACACGCATCGAGCTATCCGCCGCACAAACACGACGCCGACAACATTCCGCTCGAAAGCGCGCTCGAAGAGACGTACTACCATCGACTCGATCCGCCGCAAGGATTTGCGTTCCAGCGCGTCTATACGGACAGCCGCGATATTGACGAATCGATGGCGGTCGAGAATCACGACGTGGTCATGGTGCCCCGCGGCTATCATCCGGTGGTGGTGCCGTACGGATACGATTCCTACTATCTCAACGTCATGGCAGGGCCGCAGCGCGTCTGGCACTTCAAGAACGATCCCGCGCACGAGTGGATCATCACGCGCGACGTTTGAGAAATTTCAGCGTGTCATCGGGCGCATCGCGACGCTACTCTCGGGTCTTTGTCCGCGTCCGCGGCTTGCTCGGATTGTCAATCGGAGCATGATCGCATCGACGCGACTCTACCTGATGGAGTACGCCGAACGATGCCCCGCCCAAGGCCCAATTTCTCGCTGAACCTTTCGTTCTTGCAGCAAACGTCGAATGTTCCGCCGCCCGCCTCTCCCACCACGATGCTGCGAAACGAGGAGGCGACGCTGCGCACGGCCATGTCGATGATGTCGCGCGCTCAGTTCGCGCCGGCGCATGCGACGCCGAGCTATGCCGGACTGCCCGAAGCCGCCTTCGGCGCACAGACATTCGCCTTCTCGCTTGCCCCCGGGTTCGAGGACGTATTCATTCATGCGAACCGCACGGGCAGCCGCGGCGACGTCAAATTCGCTGGCGACAAGATTCATTTGAGCGTAACGCCCGGCGCCCTGGGCGCCGCATGGGACGTCATCGCCCCATTGCTCTTTTCGGCGGACAACCCGATCGAAAAATGGAAGGTCACGGATTTGGCACGGTGCACGCCGTATGCGCGCGTCTATCGCGGCGCGCAATTCACGTTGTATGCGAAGACTGACGAGCAGACGCGCTATACCGCCGCTCACCTGAATCGAATCCGGACGTTCATCGACGATCTGGAAGCCGCGCTGACGAGCGCCGGAATCGAACCCGGCGAGCGCCCGGCCTCCGATGTGTGGCCGTCTCATTGGCGTTATGCCTCATATCGAAACGAACATCGCAGTGGACGCGAGGGCGGCGCCGAGCAGAGCGCGCGCCTTCGCGACGAGCCGTTTTTCAGGCTGATCTCCATGCGTTGAAACTTCGGCGGGTGACCGGCAGGCCCCTTACCCACGAAGGCTCCGTTCGCGCCGCCGCGGTGCTCGCGACGAATCCTGGCTCAAAACCGTAGCGGACGAGTGTCTATGGACGCGTTCGGCTCGGCGTCGACAAACTCCATCTTCATCGAGAGCGATCCCTCGCTCGTGGTCGAATAGCGGACCGCGGGCGCATTGAGCACGCTCTCGTCCGTCACGCCAAGCCAACCCGTTTCCTGCTGTCGCCCGATAGTCGTCTGGTAAGCGCCGGACGAGCCGTAGTCGAAGTCCTTACCGTCGGCAACGATCACGCCCAATGCATGTGAGTCGATTTCGCCGTTGTCTTCCGCCGGAACGAAGAGCTCCGCCGAACGCCCAGGCGGCAACCGGTACGGCCTCGCCTTCGGACGACCGTTGAGGATCAGAATCTGGTCGTCCCAGTTTGGATCGCCGCAAATGAAAATGTCGCGGCTCGATTGATTGCTGACGTGTACGATGCCATCGCTCATGATTCGACTCTCCTTTGAATGCGTCATGGCCGGCAACGTGCCGGCCGAAACGTCAAAATGTCAAAACGCGAATGGCGGAATCTGATCTCTGAAAAGCGTGGATTGACTGGCTGTCAATGCGAACCCGTTCATCGAGGGCGGATACGGTTCACCTGCCACAATGGAACTGCTGTTCTGGGTCATCGATTCGTATATGAGCAACGGCTCGGGAAATTCCGGAGTAGTCGTTGTGTTGATCGGGTAAGCCATGGCGCACTCTCCTTGACGGGACCGTCGCATCCGCGCGCGCTCCGGGGCGGAGCTGCATCTGCGGAAGCGGGGATGATCGTATCCGCGCCAACGTTGCGCCGCGCTGGCCGCGCACGCGTTCTCGGACGATCGGAAACGCGCGGTGCCAGCCGGTAATCGAGACCGACTATCTCGAAGAGCAAAAATCGAAATACGACGTACGAACTGCCAGCGCGGACATCGACTCACTGCCCAATCGCAATCCATTCGTCGACGATGCGTGGGTCAAGCGTTTGCATCGCGCCGTCGAACACGAGACGCCCATGCCCCATCACGGCGACACGTCGAGCGATGTCCCGCGCGATACCGAAGCGCTGCTCGATCAGCAGCACCGCACCGCCCTCCTCGCTCAATTCGCGCAGATACCGCAGCACGTCGACCACCGCCTGTGGCGCCAGACCTTCGGTCGGTTCATCGACGATCATGAGGCGCGGCTCGCCAAGCCATGCCCGCGCGAGCGCCAGCATCTGTTGTTCGCCGCCCGAGAGCCTGCCCGCGCGCGTGTTGCGCCGGGCCGCCAGCATCGGGAACCGGGCGTACGCTCGCTCCAGCGCCGCGCGTATTGCCTGCCGCCCTTTGCCAGGCTTGACGCCGAGCCGCAGATTCTCGTCGACGGAGAGTTCCGCAAAAACGTCGCGCCGCTCGGCGACATAGCCGATCCCCCGGCGCGCGATCTCGAAGGTCGGCAGCGCGATCAGTTCTTCTCCATCGAAGCGCACCGACCCCTCGCGCGCGACGAGCCCAAGCAGTGCCTTGGCAAACGTGGACCTCCCCGCGCCGTTGCGTCCGACGAGCGCCACGATTTCACCGGCGTCGATGGATAGATCGACGTCGTCGAGCGCTTGCATCTCGCCATAAAAAGCGCGTAGCCCGCGCACGGTCAGCAGCGTGCTCATGACAGTGGCCTATCGCCGAGATAGGCGGCGCGCACGCGCGCATCGGCACGAATCTCGTCGGGTGTGCCCGTCGCCATGATGCGTCCCTGCACGAGGACCGAGATGCGATCGGCCAGACCGAACACGGCCTCCATATCATGCTCGATCATGAGCAGCGTCCTGCCCGCGCTGACCGCGCGCAACAGCGCAATGGCGCGGCGCGCTTCATGGCGATTGAGACCGGCCGTCGGTTCGTCGACGAGCAGCGTCGTCGCGCCGCTCGCCAGCGCGATACCGAGATCGAGCGCCCGTGCGTCGCCATAGCTAAGCGCCGCGGCAGGCACGTCGGCATCTCCGCTCAGCGCCAACGCGTCGAGCACTTCCCACGCCCGCCGGTCGACTTCGCGCGAGCCGGCGAGATAGCGGCGCCATCCCAGCGAGCGCGCACTGCCGCAACGCACTGCACAGCGCAGGTTCTCGAGCACGCTCATCCGCTCGAAAACGGTTGTCGTCTGAAAACTACGCGCGAGGCCGCGTCGCGCGATTGCGTGCGCCGCGCGTCCGGTGATGTCGATACCGTCGAGCGCGACGCGCCCCTTGTCGGCGCGACGGTTGCCGGCAATGACATCGAACAGCGTCGATTTACCCGCACCGTTCGGACCGATCAGCGCGTGGCGCTCCCCCGCCTCGATCGAAAGATCGACGCCGCGCAAGATCTCGGTCGCGCCGAAGCGCAGCTCGATGCCCCTCAGCGCCAGTGCCGCGCGGGTCATGACTGCGCTCCTCGATGGGCCGGCCTGCCATGCTTGCGCATTCGCACGCGCCGCGCATGATGCGCCGCGATCGCACCGACGCACACAAACGCGCCCACGGTCGCCCACGTCATCGGCGAGGCTGCATCGAACCCGTGGCGGCCGATGTGCCATTGCCCTGCCGCATCGGTTGGGAATTGACGCGCATAGAGCGTCTCGACAGCGAGCACGCAGGCAGCGAGCCATGCCGATAACGCCAAGGCACCAAACGACGCTGCGCGAACCGCGGCGAGCCGTTCGCGCACGCTTTGCGCGCGCAGCATGGCGAGCGTCGCAAGGCCTCGACCGACAAGACCGACGACGCCCCTGGGCGCGCACATCACGATCGCCACGAAAGCCAACCCAAGATAGAGTGGCCATGCGCGCGTCACCGACGCCAGCCCGACGCTGAATCCCGTCAGTACCGCTGCCCCGAACATCGGCCCGAAAAACGACGCGCTGCCGCCCATCACGGTGGCGATCAGCGCGTCGCCCGAGCGCGCCATGCTCAGGCCTTCGGAAGAAGCGATTTCGACATCGATGAGCGTGAGCGTTCCTGCCACGCCGGCAAAAAATGCCGAGACGACGACCATCGCAAAGCGAACGCGGCGCGGGTCGGTGCCGAGCGCCGACACGCGCCGTTCGTTGTCCCGCACGGCGTTGGCCAGCCGCGTGAACGGCGTTCGCGTAAGCGCCGCCATGGCTGCGCAGGCCAACACGCACCATACCGCCACCACGGTGTAGGCTTCGCGCGCCGGCCCGAACGTCCAATGGCCCCAGGCTGGCCCGGCCGCACGATCGATGACGACGCCGGCCGCGTCGCCGAAACCGGCCGGCGCCGCCCAAACGACCGCCAGCGCCAGTTCGCCGATACCGAGCGTGATCATCGCGAATGCGGTGCCGGCCCGGCGCGTAGCGATAAAACCGAATGGAACGGCCAGTGCCGCGCCGGCTACGCCGCCCACCAATGGCAGACAAGGGATGGCAATCGCGTACCGGTTGAACGCTTGAGCAGCCATGAATGCGGCAAGCCCCGAATAAGCCGCATGCCCAAACGAGAGCAACCCCGTTTCACCGAGCAGCAGGTTGTAGGAAAGCGCGAAGACGATCATCGCCGCCGTTTGTGCGAGATAGGCGAGGAGCCATCGATACTCTCCCCCGAGCGCCAGCGGCGCGGCCAGGATCGCGACGAGCACGACCCACGGCGCGAGTTTGGATAAGGCGTGCGACGTTCGATTGTGCATCGTGCCCAGCCGGTTACGGTGCATCGCCGCGCGTTCCGGCGATCCCACGCGGCCGCCATACGAGCATCGCCACGAGCAGCACGTACGGCACGAGCGGCGCAAGCTGTGTCAGCGTCAGCGCGGCCCACTGCGGCGGCAACGCAAGCCCGGCTGCATCGGCGAGCGTGCCAAGCCGCCAGGGGCTGGCAGCCGCGAAAGTCTGAAGGCAGCCGATAGCAAGCGAGGCCGCAAGCGCGCCGCCCACCGAGCCCAGCCCACCCACGATAGCAACGACGAAGACGATCGATCCCATCGATTCGGCCATGCCCGGCTCGACGACGAAGAGCGGCGCACCGACGACGCCCGCCAGCGCCGCGAGGCCGGTCCCCAAAGCAAAAACGAGCGTACCGATGCGCGGAACATCGTGGCCGAGCGCCTCCACGGCCTGCCGCGCGTCAAGCGCCGCGCGCAGCACGAGGCCGGTTCGCGAAAGATGCAGTACGGCGTAAAGCAGCCCCAACATGACGAGCGCTATCGCCATCACGAACGCGCGATAGCGCGAGAAAGTGGCTCCGTCGAACACGATGAACGGCGCATCGAGTATGGCCGGCACAGGCGCCGCCAACGTACCGGGTCCCCAAATGAGCTTGACGGCTTCGCCAAGACAGTACGCGAGCCCGAATGTCAGCAACAGTTCGTGCAGCGAGCCTTGCGCGCGCACTCGCCGCAGCAGCAGCCGCTCGACCAACCCGCCGGCCACGCCCACAACGGCGGGTGCCGCGCCGATCGCAATCCAGAAGCTCCACTGGGCGCCGATTGCCGTGCCGACATAGGCGCCGAGCATATAAAAGCTCGCATGCGCGACGTTGAGCACGCCGAGAAAACTGAAGATCAGGGTCAAGCCCGCGGAGAGCATGAAAAGCAGCAGCCCGTAGCTGATGCCGTTCATGAGATCGACGAGGGGTGTGCTCATGACGGCCGCGGACATCACTGTCCCGGCCGGTCCACGAACTCGTATGGCAGGCCGCGCCGGCGCATCCACTCGGCCAGCGCCTGACCGGTTCCCGCGCGCCATGGCCGCAGCTTTGCCGGCTCGACGAGCCGATATTCGAGCAGCTCCGGCGAAAGCGAAATCGTGCCGTGGGCTTGCACGTGGTAAGCGATGATGAGCTCGTTCTTGCGAATGAATTCGTAGACGCCGATGAGTTCGGCCGTCTCGACGTGCAGCGACGTTTCTTCGAGCACTTCGCGCGCGACCCCGGCTTCCGGCGTCTCGCCGTTCTCGAGAAAACCGGTGATCAGCGCGAAGACGCCCTCCGCCCAGGCGGCATTGCGGGCGAGCAGGATCTTGCCTTCATACTCGACGATTGCCGCGACGACTGGCACAGGGTTGTTCCAGTGAACGAACCCACAATCGCCATCCGGGCACACGCGGCGCGTGCGGCCGCCCTCTTCGGCGGCATCGTCCCGCTCGACGAGCGGCTTCATGCAGTGCGGGCAGTACCGATAATCGCTGGTGACGCTCATGGATCGCAGGGAACGTGGCTGGGCCGGCGCAAGCCGGAACGCGCACATTCTAACGGCTTTGCTTTTCGAGCGCGGCGCTCGACACGCCTACGAACGATTCCGGCGCATTCCGGTGCTCCACATCGCCAAGGTCGCGAGCCCGACGGCACCTGCCACGAGCAGCGCGGCGGCCAGCCAAAGCGCGGGAGAAAACGACCCGACCCGCGCCGCGATCGGCGCTGCAACGAGCGGACCGATGATCTGCCCGAGGCCATAGGCCGCCGTCGCATAGCCCATCAGCCCCGCGGCCCGCTCGCCCTTCAGCCGGCGCGCCTCTCGCATGGCAAAGAGCGTGATGGCCGTGAACGGAAGGCCGATCAGGATGCTGCCGAGCGCAAAGCCCGCAACATTCGGAAACACGATGCCAAGCGCGATACCGACCGCTTGCAGTAGATAACAGATGGCGAGCAGGGCCCGGTTATCCCAGGTGGGCGGCACACGCGCGGCGAGCAGCGCCCCCGGAATCAGCGCGGCGCCGAACATCGGCCAGAACAGGTCGGGCCACGCGGAACCCGGCAGCGCATGGCGGGCGATGACAGGCAAAAACGTCGCGGTGATGATGTAGCCGAAGCCCGGTAAGCCATAAAGCAGCACGAGCCACGCGCCTTGCGCGCGAGCGTGCGGCTCCGACGGAGCATGCGCATCGGCCGGCCCACGCGCAGGCGAGGCGGCGCCCGTCACCGCCTTCGCGGCATGACTCGCCCCTTCGTGGGCAAACGTGCGCCAGATCGGTACGCTCAGCGCGGCACAAAGGACTCCGAAGCCTATCCAGCCGGCCGCCGCCCCATACCGGGCGAGTAAGCCGGCAAAAAGCCCGGTGACGACGATGCCGATACCCGGCCCCGTATAGATGAGCCCGCCCCAAGCGTGCGCACCGCGCCTCGCCAGGTGCGCGAGCCCCCATTGCGAGGCGAACACGAACGTCCATGCGCTCACTGCCCCGGCCGCGAAACGAATCGCAGCCCAGGCCCAGAACGCGTCGACGACACCCATGGCGCAGGTCAGCACTACCGTCGCCGCCAGCCCTATGCGCACCACACGCCCCGGCTGCACAGGCAGGATCGCGCAAGTCATTGCACCGACGAAATAGCCCGCGTAATTCGCCGATGCCAACCAGCCGCCCCCCTGCAAATCGAGTGCTCCGCCGCGCAGCATCAGCGGCAAAAGCGGCGTGAACGCGAAGCGCCCGACCCCAAGGGCGACCGCCAGCACGACCATGCAGGCAAGCGCCGCCCGCGCGGGGCTGGGCTCGCCGGCCAACGATGGAGCATAACTTCCTGGCATGGAATGGCTCATGGCGATATCGGTGCAGCGCTCGGCGGTTGGGACAAAACCATCATAGCTTGACGATTCGTTCTCCAAAAATGAATAATATTGAACGCAATCATCTTCAAGAGAGAATCATGGATCTCGCTGCATTGACCGTTTTCCGGGCGGTCGTCCGGGAAAACGGCGTTACGCGCGCCGCGATGAAACTCAACCGCGTGCAATCGAACGTGACGACGCGCGTCAAGCAATTGGAGGCGGAACTCGGCACGCCGCTTTTCGTGCGCGATGGACGCAGGCTCGTGCTGACGCCAGCAGGCGAGACGCTGCTGCCGTACGCGGAACGGTTACTGGCGCTGGCCGACGAGGCGCGGCAAGCGCTCGTCGACGATCAACCTCGCGGGCGATTGTCGCTCGGTACGATGGAAAGCACAGCCGCAGCGCGGCTGCCGAACCTGCTCGCCAGCTACCATCAGCGATGGCCCGACGTGGCGCTGGAATTGACGACGGCAACCACGGGCTGCCTGATGGAACGGCTGTCGAAATTCGAAATCGACGCCGCGTTGATGGCGCGACCGCCCGAGCCGGACGTGCTCGACGAATCGCTCGAGAGCGTTGCAGTCTTTCAGGAAACGCTCGTCATGCTGACCCCGCGCGGCCATCGGCCCATTCGCAAAGCGTCGGATATCGCGCTGTCTACGCTGGTGGCATTCGAGCGCGGCTGTTCGTATCGCGAATATATCGAGCGGTGGTACGCCGGGCACGGGATCCGTCCGGCCCGCGTGCTCGAGCTCGGCTCGTATCACGCGATCGTGGCCTGCGTCGCCGCGGGCGCGGGGGTGGCGGTCGCGCCGCGCTCGGTTCTCGAGCTATGGCCGCGCGGCGCGGACGATGTGGCCGTTCATCCGCTCGAGGAACTCGATGCAATCGATACGCTGCTCGTCTGGCGCCGGGGGCAGTGCTCGGCGGCGCTCAAGGCGCTGCGCGAGCTGCTGCTCGCCGCGCGATCGAGCGCCGCGGCGATCAAAGCTGACCCTGCACCCATCCGGTGACCGCTGCCAGTGCCGCCGGCAGCGCGGCGGGCTCGGTGCCGCCCGCCTGAGCCATATCGGGTCGACCGCCGCCCTTGCCGCCGACTTGCTGTGCGACAAAGTTGACGAGTTCCCCAGCCTTGACCTTCTTGCTCGCCTCCGGCGTCACGCCGGCAATCAGACTGACCTTGCCACCGTCGACGGCCGCGAGCACGATGGCCGCATGCTTGAGCTTGTCCTTGAGCTTATCCACGGTCTCGCGAAGCGTCTTGACGTCGGCACCGTCGAGCGTAGCCGCGAGAACCTGCACGCCAGCCACATCGACGGCCTTCGCCGCGAGCTCGTCGCCCTGGCTCGAAGCCAGCTTCGACTTCAACGCCGCCAGTTCCTTCTCGAGCGATTTGACCTGCTCCTGCACCTGCCCGATGCGCTGCGTGAGCTCCGAGGGCTGCGCCTTGAGTGCCGAGGCCGCGGCAACGAGCTGCGACTCGAGCGTCTGCGTGTAGCGCACAGCGTTATCGCCCGTCAGCGCCTCGACGCGGCGAACGCCGGCCGCGACGCCGGTCTCGGCGACGATCTTGAACAAACCGATGTCGCCCGTGCGATGCACGTGCGTGCCGCCGCACAGCTCGCGCGAAAAACCGAGATCGAGCACCCGCACCTCGTCTCCGTATTTTTCGCCGAAGAGCGCCATGGCGCCGCCTTTGACCGCTTCGTCGAACGGCATGACGCGTACGACACCGGGCGCGTTCGCGAGCACTTCCGCGTTGACGATATCTTCGACACGGCGGATTTCGTCGTCCGTCATCGGCGCGTTGTGAACGAAGTCGAAACGCGTTTTATCCGGGTCGACGAGCGAGCCCTTTTGCTGCACGTGCGAGCCGAGCACCTCGCGCAACGCCTTGTGCATCAAGTGCGTCGCCGAGTGGTTGCGCGCCGTGCGCGCGCGGCGGATTGCGTCGATCTCGGCCTTCACCACGTCGCCCACCTTGAGCGTGCCCTGCTCGAGCGTGCCGTGATGGCCGATCACGTCGGCCTGGACCTTCAATGTATCGAGCACGGCAAAGCGCACGCTGGCATTGGCGATCACGCCCGTATCGCCTACCTGGCCGCCCGACTCGGCATAAAACGGTGTGTGATCGAGCACGACGACAGCATCCTGCCCGGGCGAGACCTGCGTGACAGACGAACCGTCGACGTAAAGGGCAGTGACCTTGGCGTCGTCGAAAATCTGTTCCTCATAACCGTGGAACGTCGTCTTAGCACCCGAGTATTCGAGACCTTGCGCCATCTTGAACTTGCCGGCCGCGCGCGCTTGCTCGCGCTGGCGCGACATCGCTTCGTCGAACGCCGGTTCGTCGACCGATACGTTGCGCTCGCGGCAGACATCGGCTGTCAGATCGAGCGGAAAGCCATAGGTATCGTGAAGCTTGAAAGCAACCTCGCCGTCGAGCGTCTTGCCGCCCTTGTCCGCGAGATCGGCCAGCGCGGATTCGAGAATCGACATGCCATGCTCGATGGTCTCGAAAAAGCGCTCTTCCTCCTGGCGCAGGACGTCCGTCACGCGAGCTTGCGCATCGGCGAGCTCGGGATACGCCGCACCCATTTCCTTGACAAGATCGGCCACGAGCTTGTGGAAGAACGACCGCTTGCAGCCGAGCTTGTAGCCATGGCGGATCGCACGGCGCACGATCCGGCGCAGCACGTAGCCGCGGCCCTCGTTACCCGGAATCACGCCATCGACGATCAGAAACGAGCAGGCGCGAATGTGATCGGCGATGACTTTCAGCGAATTGTTACCGAGGTCCGCCACGCCCGTTTCGCGCGCGGCCGCCTTGATCAGCGCCTCGAAGAGGTCGATCTCGTAGTTGCTGTGGACGTGCTGCAACACGGCTGCGATGCGCTCGAGGCCCATGCCCGTGTCGACGCAAGGCTTGGGCAGCGGCGTCATGTTGCCCTGGGCATCGCGGTTGAACTGCATGAACACGAGGTTCCAGATTTCGATGTAGCGGTCACCGTCTTCTTCGGGCGATCCGGGCGGGCCGCCCCAGACTTCCGGGCCGTGATCGTAGAAGATCTCCGAACAGGGGCCGCAGGGGCCGGTGTCCGCCATCTGCCAGAAGTTGTCCGACGCATAGCGGGCGCCCTTGTTGTCTCCGATGCGAATGATGCGCTCGCGCGGCACGCCGACTTCATCGGCCCAGATGCCGTAGGCCTCGTCATCCTCCTGGTAGACGGTGACCCAGAGCTTGTCCTTGGGCAGGCCGTAGACGCCGGTCAGGAGTTCCCAGGCGTAACGGATCGCGTCGCGCTTGAAGTAATCGCCGAACGAGAAATTGCCGAGCATCTCGAAGAACGTGTGATGCCGTGCCGTGTAGCCGACGTTTTCGAGATCGTTGTGCTTGCCGCCCGCGCGCACGCTGCGCTGGGCCGTCGTGGCGCGCGTGTAGGGGCGCGACTCGGCGCCGAGAAACACGTCTTTGAATTGCACCATGCCCGAATTGGTGAAGAGCAGCGTCGGGTCGTTGCCCGGTACGAGGCTCGACGAGCGGACGATCGTATGGCCCTTCGATTCGAAGAACTTGAGGAATTTCTCGCGGATTTCGGCGGCTTTCATAAGGGACTGGGGACGTTCTCGATTGGAAACCCGGCGCCCACGCTGGCCGCGGGCGGGCGTTTTTCGCCTAAACGACCAATTATACGGAAATGTCGCCGGGATATCCCGACCGGGCGGTGCCCGGTCCCGCGTTACGCCGCGTGCATGATGTATCGAAAAGCGCTTAACATCCCGACAACACTGGCCGCTCGCGCCAGCTACCGACCCAAGGAGACACCGACCGACATGGGAGCGCTCAGCCACATCCGCGTGCTCGACCTCACTCGTGTGCTCGCGGGCCCCTGGTGCGCGCAGACGCTTGCCGATCTCGGCGCCGACGTCATCAAGATCGAGCGGCCCGGCACGGGCGACGACACGCGGCATTGGGGCCCGCCCTATCTGAAAGCGCCCGACGGCACGGATACACACGAGGCCGCTTACTACCTCTGCGCGAATCGCAACAAGCGCTCGGTCACCGTCGATATCGCCACGCCCGACGGACAAAGAATCGTCCGCGAACTCGCCGCGCAAAGCGACGTCGTGCTCGAAAACTACAAGGTGGGACAGCTCGCCAAGTACGGACTCGACTACGCGTCGCTCGCCCAGGTCAAACCGGACCTCATCTATGGCTCGGTGACGGGCTTCGGCCAGACCGGCCCGCTCGCCGAGCGCGCCGGCTACGATTTCATCGTCCAAGGCATGGGCGGCTTCATGAGCGTGACAGGCGAACGCGATGGCCTGCCCGGCGGCGGGCCGCAAAAGGCCGGCGTGGCAATCGCCGATCTGATGACGGGAATGTACACGACGGTCGCTGTGCTGGCCGCGCTGGCGCATCGCGAGCGAACGGGCGTCGGTCAGTACATCGACATGGCACTGCTCGATGTGCAAGTCGCGATGCTCGCCAATATGGGCTCGAACTATCTGACGAGCGGCCGGCCCCCACAGCGCTGGGGCAATGCGCACCAAAACATCGTGCCTTACCAGGCGTTCCAGACCAGCGACGGATGGATCATTCTCGCCGTAGGCAACGACACCCAATTCCGCAAATTCGTGCAGGTGGGTGGGCGCCCCGAACTCGCCGACGACGCGCGCTTCGCAACAAACCCCGAACGCGTACGGCACCGCGAAACGCTCGTGCCGATCGTCGCCGACATCGTGAGGTCACGCGGCAAGCGCGAATGGATCGCGCTACTCGAAGCCGCCGGCGTGCCGTGCGGGCCGATCAACGATCTCGCCGAAGTGTTCGACAACGAGCAGGTGCAGGCGCGCGGCATGCGGGTCGCCGTGCCGCACCCGAGCGGAACGCAGGCCGCGCTCGTGCGCAATCCGATCGTAATGAGCGAGACACCGCCGCAGGTACGTACGGCCCCGCCGATGCTCGGCGAGCATACCGAGGAAGTACTGCGCGGCATTCTGGCCTACGACGACGCGACGATCGCCGATTTGCGCACACGCGCCGTCATCTGAACGATGGGGGGGCGGGACGCAACGGAGCTCCGCCTGGAAGCCCCCGCGCGTTTCAGCGTTCGAGCGATGCGAGCCATGCCAGGCCGTCGGCCCAGTCGCCGAGCCCGCTTTCAGCATTGATATGGCCGCGCGGACCGATGTCGATGAAGCGGCTACCCCAGGCCTTTGCCAATCGGGCATGGCCACACGTACGAACGCGGGATCGAGCGCCTCCCAGCGCGTTTGGCGCGTCGCCGCGTAGTATAAGCGGCGAACGATGACGAACGAGGAGCCCGTGATGAACGAAACCGAGTGGAATGCCGTCGACAACTATCTGTGCGATGCGCTGGTGCCGACCGATGCCGCGCTCGATGCCGCGCTGCAAGCCAGCGCCCGAGCCGGCTTGCCCGACATCAACGTGACACCGAACCAGGGGCTGCTGCTGCAACTCATCGCGCGCATCCAGGGCGCCCGACGGATTCTGGAGATCGGTACGCTGGGCGGCTACAGCACGATCTGGCTGGCGCGGGCGCTGCCGGCCGGTGGCTCGCTGACCACGCTCGAAATCAATCCCGAGTATGCGGCGCTGGCGCGCAAGAACATCGAGCGCGCCGGGCTTGGCGACGTTGTGACCGTTCGCGTCGGCAATGCAGTCGAGACACTGCGCCAACTCGCCGACGAAGGGCAAACGCCGTTCGACTTCGTCTTCATCGATGCCAAGAAGGAGTACAACCCTCAATATCTCGACGGTGTACTGAAGCTGGCGCGCCCAGGCACAGTAATCGTCTGCGACAACGTGGTGCGCGCCGGCCGCGTGCTCGACGCTGCCACCGAGGACCCCGACGTACAAGGCGTGCGGCGCTACTTCGAGCTCGCCGGCGCCGATGCCCGGCTATCGACCACGGCGATTCAGACGGTCGGCAGCAAAGGATGGGACGGCTTCGCCATCTCGCGCGTCGAACATTGAGGCGTCGTTGGCCGCCGCCGGCCCGCCCGGAGCCGCTCAGGTAGAATGATCGGAAACCGCGCGGGCCCGGCCCGCCTACTTTGCCGATTCTCATTTTCCGCATGAACAACGAACGCAACGATGCGACGGCCGCCGTGCCGTCCAACTTCATTCGCAATATCATTGACGAAGACAATCGCACCGCGAAATGGGGTGGGCGCGTCGAAACGCGTTTCCCGCCCGAGCCGAACGGCTACCTGCATATCGGCCACGCAAAGAGCATCTGTCTGAATTTCGGTATCGCCCGCGACTACGGCGGCATTTGCCACCTGCGCCTGGACGATACCAATCCGGAAAAAGAGAGCGTCGAATACGTCGATTCCATCGTCGATGCCGTGCACTGGCTCGGCTTCGATTGGGAAAAAGACGGCACGACGCATCGCTATTACGCGAGCGACTACTACGACAAGCTCTATGAATTCGCCGAGCTGCTGATCGCACGCGGCAAGGCCTATGTCGATAGCCAGTCGGCCGAGGAAATGCGTCACGGGCGCGGTACGCTGACCGAGCCGGGCAAGCCCTCCCCCTATCGCGAGCGCTCGCCGCAAGAGAGTCTCGACCTGTTTCGCCGCATGAAGGCGGGCGAATTCCAGGAGGGCGAACATGTCCTGCGCGCGAAGATCGACATGGCTTCGCCGAATCTGAATATGCGCGACCCGGTGCTCTATCGCATCCGCTTCGCGCATCACTACCGTACAGCGGACCAGTGGTGCATCTATCCGATGTACGACTACACGCACTGCATCTCGGACGCGCTCGAAAACATCACGCATTCGCTTTGCACGCTCGAATTCGAAGACCATCGCCCTCTTTACGACTGGATTCTCAACGAGCTTGCCGACGCCGGCGTGTTCACGCGGCCTTTGCCGCAGCAAATCGAATTCTCGCGCCTCAACCTGACCTACGCGATCACGAGCAAGCGCAAGCTGTTGCAACTCGTGACCGAAGGGCACGTCGACGGATGGGACGATCCACGCATGCCGACGATCGTCGGCGTTCGTCGCCGCGGCTTCACGCCCGAGAGCATCCGGCTTTTTTGCGAGCGCATCGGCGTGACGAAGGTCGATTCATGGATCGACATGAGCGTATTCGAAGGCGCGCTGCGCGACGATCTCGACGAGAAAGCGCCGCGTACCGCGGCCGTGCTCGATCCGCTCAAACTCGTGATCGACAATTACCCGGCCGATCTGTCCGAGCCATGCACCGCGCCGGTCCACCCGCACCATCCCGAGCGCGGCGAGCGCACGTTTCCGATCTCGCGCGAACTGTGGATCGAGCGGGAGGACTTCGTCGAAAACCCGCCGAAGGGTTATTTCCGCCTCTTTCCAGGCAACAAGGTGCGACTGCGCTACGGCTACGTGATCGAATGCACGGGCGCGCAAAAGGACGAGCAGGGCAATATCGTCGCCGTGCACTGCAACTACTTTCCGGACAGCAAGTCCGGCACGGAAGGCGCCAACCAGTACAAGGTCAAGGGCAA
Organism: uncultured Paraburkholderia sp.; assembly: GCA_966421005.1. Lineage (GTDB taxonomy): Bacteria > Pseudomonadota > Gammaproteobacteria > Burkholderiales > Burkholderiaceae > Trinickia. Next base: position 51,996 of record CBJLAJ010000003.1, on the reverse strand, counting down.
CATCCACTGGGTCAGCGCGAAGCATGCCGTCGCGACCGAAGTCCGGCTTTACGACCGGCTCTTCAAGGAAGCGCAGCCCGATGCGGGCGGCCGCAATTTCCTCGAAGCGCTGAACCCCGATTCGAAGCGCGTCGTGAATGCCTATCTGGAACCGGGCGCCGAGACGATGCAACCGGAAGAGCGTTGCCAGTTCGAACGCCATGGCTACTTCGTCGCCGATCGCCATGACTCCAAACCGGGCAAACCGGTCTTCAATCGGATCGTGGGGTTGCGCGACAGCTGGGGCAAACCGGCCTGAGCAGGGCCGCCCCGAGGGGCTCAGAGGCTCGGAGACTCCGGGGCACGGTGCGCCTCACCGCGGGATGCGAATCACAATGTCTCGTGCAATTCGGTCAGTGAGAGCGCCGTCTCGAAGAGCCGCGTCAAACTGCGGCTCGCGAAGCGCCCGACATCAACGGGCGCGACCCACCGGAACGCGTCCATCTCGGGAATCATCGAGCCGTCCCTGCGGCTCGGAAACATCGACGTGCAAACGCAGCGCGCGAGATCGACTTCCCCCTCGTCGACGCGCGCCGCAAAAAGATGCACATCCTTATCCCGTCGATAAGCAAAGCGCCCGAGGTCTTTCAGACGCTCGGGCGCAAGCTCGATGCCGGTCTCCTCGCGCAGTTCGCGCAGCGCCGCTTCGATCGGCGCTTCCCCCGTTTCGCCTTGTCCTTTTGGAATGTCCCAGTGCGTCGTATCCGTCGCATGGGCAAGCAGTACATGTCCACGCGAATCGAGCACAACGACACCGCACGATACGCTGCGCTCGCTCATCGACTATTTACCTGCGAAGCGCCACCCGGCCAGCTCATGTCGTCGCGGCCTGGCCGACGGCGGGCGCGGCGGCGGGCTCGAGCACCAGCCGATAGATCGCTCCACCCACCGCCCCGCCGAGGAGCGGCACGACCCAGAAAAACCACAACTGCCCGAGCGCCCAGCCGCCCTCGAACACAGCCACGCCGGTACTGCGCGCAGGATTGACGGAGGTATTGGTGACAGGAATGCTGATCAGGTGGATCAACGTCAATGCAAGACCGATTGCGATCGGCGCAAATCCGGCCGGGGCGCGTTTATCGGTTGCGCCGAGGATGATCAGCACGAAAAACGCCGTCAGCACGAACTCGGTCATGGCCGCGGCCGTCACGGAATAGCCACCGGGCGAATGCGCGCCGTAGCCGTTCGATGCGAATCCCCCCGCCATATCGAAGCCCGGTTTGCCCGTGGCAATACAGTAAAGCACCCCGCCCGCGGCAATCGCGCCGAGCACTTGCGCAACGATATACGGCCCCACCTCGTGCGCGGGAAAACGCCCGCCCGCACACAGCCCGACCGTCACGGCCGGATTGAAATGCGCACCCGAGATATGGCCTACGGCATACGCCATCGTCAGCACGGTGAGTCCGAAAGCTAACGCCACGCCGGCGAAACCAATTCCCAACTGAGGGTACGCGGCAGCGAGAACGGCGCTGCCGCAGCCGCCCAACACGAGCCAGAACGTACCCAGGAATTCCGCCGCAAGTCGCTTTGTCATTTGAGCCTCTCAACAGGTCATGAGGTATGACGATCCTAGGCCACACACCGCGGCAACTCAAGCGATACGGGCCGCCCAGCGAGGGATTTGACGAAAATTCATAATTAGTGGGAATTGGCCATGGCTATCCACGTTACACGCTATGCGCTTTACGTTCTCCAGGTGCTCTATGTGCTTTACGCAATTCGACGCGCACCCTCATTGCGGCGGCGCTTCGTAGCCGTCGGTCAACGTCCGCAAAAACGCGATGACATCGCGAATCTCGCTCTCGTCGAGCGCCGGCTTGTCGCCGCGCTGGCGGTCGAAAGGCGGATCGATATTGACGTTGTCCCAATACCGCTTCGGCAGATCGTCGAACTTGCGCACGCGCGCCGCCACGACCGGGTAGAACCGCTCGGGGTTCGTATCGCGTTCGACATAAAAGCGCAGGACGTCTTCGAGCGACCGATAGATGCCGTTATGAAAAAAGGTGTGCCGCGTCGCTACGTTGCGCAGCGTCGGCGTGCGAAAGAGCCCGCAAAATTCGTCGCGCCCCGCCAGGTCCGTGCGCCAAGGCCCACATGCGCCGAGATCGAAAAACCCGGCGTCGCGATTCCCCGCGAGTGCACGATTGCGCGGCACACCGAGCGCGATCAAGCCGAAATCGGTAAAGAGCGGCGGCGAGCCGTCTTTGGCCCGGGCGCTTGGATGGCAGCTCGCGCAATTGCCTTTGCGTTCGTCGTTGAAGAGCCGCAGGCCGCGCAGTTCCGCCTCGCTCAACATGGCACGGCCCGCCAGATAAGCGTCGTACTTGCTCGTGTAGGGAGAAAATACCGACGGCTTTTCCTGAAAAACGGCGAGCGCATCCAAGACCGCATCGAACGTCGCATTGTCGTCCTCGAGCACGCTCGCGCCAAACGTCGCGCGAAATGTCCCGGCGTAAGGCGCGGCGCGCACCGCCGCGGCGACAACCGCGGGCGTGCTGCCCATTTCGAATGGCGAGGTCAACGGAACCGCGGCCTGGGCGCGATGCGTGTCGACGCGGCCATCCCATGTCAAGCCACCGGTCGGGCCCGCGTCGATGCTTTCGTCGCCTTCGTCGTCGGAATCGTGATAGTGCTCGCTGAAAGCCGGCACCGATTGCGAGTACATGAGTGTCGGCACCGCGCGATAGCCGGGTTGGTGCAGATCCTTTCCGCCCAGTTGGACGGACAACGCATTAGGCGGCCCGAATGCATGTGCGGGGCTATGGCACGATGCGCAGGCGAGCTTGCCCGAGCCCGATAACGATGGATCGAAAAAGAGCTTCTCGCCGAGCGCCGTCTTCATCCGAACCGACGCATACACTTCGGCTCGCGTCGCACCGCTTCGCATGCCCAGTGTGCTCAATTCGCCCGCATCGTCCGGCCGCAGCTCATGCGCCGGGCGCGTGCATCCGGCAAGCGTCGCGACGATCGACACCGCGCTTGCAATGCCTATGGCGCTTCGCAGCCGTCGCCCTATGGCGGCTCTGCGTTCGCCGGCTGCATGCGTCGCCGCGCTCGCGCACTCGCGTGCGTTGAGCTCCACGTCCCACCTCCTCATTTTGGCGTCAGGAAAAAGACACGTTATCGCGATAAACTGCCGCGACCCGCGCGAGCTGCATTCGCGCAACGCAAGTGCAGGACGCTAGATGCCACGCAGCATAAAACGCCCGACCCAACGGAGAACAAGCGATGCGCAAGAATACGAGAAAACGCCTTGCTGTGCCCATCATTACCGCTCTCGTCGCATTGGGGGGTTGCGCCAATGGCACGTTAACCGGCAAGCAAGACTTGTCGAGCATTCGTAATATCGTTGTCATCTATGCGGAAAACCGCAGCTTCGATAACCTCTACGGCAACTTCCCGGGCGCCAACGGTCTGCAAAACGTCTCGGCAGCCAGCGCCCGCCAGCTCGATCGCGACGGCAAACCGCTGCCGACATTGCCGCCCATCTGGAACGGCCTCACGCAACGTGGCGTCACCCCCGCCGTCACAGAAGCGGCAACGCGCGATCTGCCGAACGCACCCTTCGCCATCGACGATCCGAATGGCTTCAACATATCGCGACAAGTCGCCACACGCGATCTCTGGCATCGGTTCTATGAAAACCAGATGCAGATCGATGGCGGCAAGAACGACAAGTTTGCGGCCTGGGCCGATTCCGGCGGCCTCACGATGGGCCATTACGCGGCCGACGCCTCGACACTGCCGCTCTGGAAGATCGCCCGGCGCTACACCCTCGCCGATAATTTCTATATGAGCGCATTCGGCGGCTCCTTCCTGAATCACCAATGGCTCGCGTGCGCATGTACGCCCGTTTATCCGAACGCGGACAAGAGTCCGGCGGCCCGCCTCGTTTCCGCGGTCGAGCCGGACGGCGTCACCCTCAAGGTGGCGGCGAACTCGCCGGCGTCGGCGCTTGCCGGGCCGCCCAAGTTCGTCAATTCGAGCAATCTGACGCCGGATTTTTACGCCGTGAATACCATGCAGCCGGCCTATCAACCGAGCGGCAACGCACCGGCGGCCGGAGGCGATCCGCGGCTTGCCGATCCGGCCAACCCGACGACGCTGCCCCCCCAGACGCAACGGCACATCGGCGATGCACTCAACGACGCGGGCGTTTCCTGGGCCTGGTACGGCGGTGCCTGGAATGCCGCGCTCGAAGCGACGAACCGGCGCAACGTCATTTATGGCCCTGACCAGTCCGCGCCGAATTTCCAGCCGCACCACCAGCCGTTCAACTATTTCGCCGATATGGCGCCGGGCACCGAGAATCGCGCGCGACACCTGCTCGATGCCGGCGTCGATGGCAGCAAGTTCATCGCGGCGATCGATAAAGGCGTGTTACCGCAGGTGGCGTTCTACAAGCCGCAAGGCAACCTGAACGAGCACCCGGGCTACACGGACGTCGAAGCGGGCGATCGTCACATCGCCGAAGTCATTGCGCATCTGCAAAAGAGCGCACAGTGGCAGCACATGGTCGTGATCGTGACCTACGACGAGAACGGCGGCTTCTGGGATCACGCGGCGCCGCCCAAGGGCGACCGCTTCGGCCCCGGCACCCGCATTCCCGCAATGATCGTCTCGCCGTTCGCGAAGAAGCGCTTCGTCGATCACACGCAATACGATACGACATCGATTCTTCGCTTCATCACGCGCCGGTTCGCGCTGACGGAGCTGCCCGGGCTGAAAACGCGCAACGAAGCGCTCGTGGCGCACGGCAATCCGCCGATGGGCGATCTGACGAACGCGCTCGATCTCGCCGACGATCGATGACCTGACAAGGCGCGATGGCCGGCATGCGGCGTAGCGCTGACGGCTCAGGACGGTGCACCTGCCGCGCTGTCCGCCACCTCCGCCGTCGCACGGGAAATCGCGGTCCGCAACTCGAAGAGCGCCTCGTGCGGCGGCTCGCCGTTTTCGAGGCACCCTTCGAGGCGCGTTGCCGCCTGAGCGACGGTTTGCAGATGAAACCACGATGCAGTGCCGACGATGCGGTGAACGATTTCTTTCGCACGCATGGTGTCTTCGTCAAGCGACAAGGCCAACAACGCCGACAGCTCGCTGACGAGCGTACGCTGGAGCTTCTCCCACAAATCGGTGTGCCGCTCCGACGGAATGCCTGCCTTCTCCAGTTCGACGATGGGCGGTGCCACGATGCCATGTTGCTCGAGCAGCGTGCGCAACGCGTCGATGCCGACCGGTTTCACGAATACGTCGTCAGCCCCGGCGGCGAAACAATCCTCGCGCTGCTGCGGCATGGCATTCGCCGTCAGCGCGATAAGCGGCGCGCGGCGCCGGCCAAGCTTGCGTTCGAGCTCTCGAATGTGCCGGATCAACGTGACGCCGTCCATACCCGGCATCATGCAATCGGTGATCACCATGGCGTAAGGCCGGCGCTCCACGAGCCTCAGCGCGTGCTTACCGTCGACGGCCGTATGGCATTCGGCAATGCGAAGCGTCAGGAGCTGACGCTTGAGTACCTCCCGGTTGATCTCCTGATCCTCGACGATCAATATTTGCAACGGAGCCGCCGTTCCGTCGCTCGACTCCGCCGGGGTGCGATGCGTCGCGGCAGCGTCGCCGCGTTGCGCGCGCATCGCCGGATCGACACGCAGCGGCAAATCGATGGCGATCGTCGTGCCGCGACCGAGTTCGCTCGTCAGCGCGACCGTGCCGCCCATCGATTCGATCAGCCGCTTGCAGATCACGAGCCCCAGGCCGGTGCCGGGCGGACGTCTCGCGCCGAGCGAGCGGGCCTGCACGAACGGCGCGAAAAGGCGCGCCTGATCCTCCTCGGCGATACCGATGCCCGTATCGGCCACCTCGATGACGACATGCTCGATTCCCTTTTCGCGTAGACGCACCTTGACGGTGAGCGAAACGAAGCCGTAGTCCGTGAACTTCGACGCGTTGCCGAGCAGATTCAGGAGCACCTGTCCGAGGCGCTGAGCGTCGCCGAGGTAGCGTGGCGCAAGATCGCGGGCGACGTCGACCGCGAAACGCAATCCTTTGCGCTCGAGCTCGGGAGCGGCAATGCCGGCTGTTCGTTCCGCCACGTCGGCCAGCGAAAACGGCTGACATTCGAGCGTGAGTTCCCCGTTCTCGCTCTTGGCGAAGTCGAGAACATCGTTGAGGATGCGCAGCAGAATTTCCGCCGCATTGCGCGCCATGTCGACGAGATGCTGGTCGTCGGGCGGCAGTCTGCCGTGATCGAGCAACTGCAAAATGCCGACGACCCCACTCATCGGTGTCCGGATCTCATGGCTCACCGTGGCCAGAAAGACATCGCGCGCGCGGGACGCCTCCTCGGCGTCATGCTTGGCATCGATCAGCGCCGTCTGCGTTTCCTTGGTTTCGGTAATGTCGCGAACGTAGCCGCTCCAGACGATTTCCCCGCGCGCATGCAGTTGAGGCGCGGCCTCGAGTTCGACCCATGTCCCGCGTGGCGCGCCGAGCGACAACGCGAGTTCCGCGCGAACTGTCTCCAGGGAATGAGTCGAGCGCAGGAAGCGGTGCATCAACCGGAATCGCGCCTGCGCATCGAGCGCAACCAAAAAGCGCTTGAAGAGTTCATCCGTCTTGTCCGCTCGCGGATTGAGCCAATCGTAGGCGCGGCGATTCACGAACACGAGTGTGAACGGGACGGCAGCGGCATGCTTCGCTCGCACGAATCGGAGCTGAAAGACGATTGCCGGCAATGACTGCGTGAGTTCGACGAGCTGCCGTTCGGTCGAGCGCCGCTGCCGTACCTCTTTGCGAAGCCGAAGCATATAGACGCATAAGACCGCGAGGAAAAGCGCGGTCAATACCGCAATGGGCGTCAGGACGATCCATAACGTCCTTGCGGGCACACCGAACGTGAAACGCGCCGAGAGCCAGCTGTTCTGGACATGCTCGCGCTCGCTTTCGGGAATCGCGGCCAACGCCCGGTTGATGAGCGGAACGAGCTCCGCATATTGCGGCGCGACGCCGAACGATAGTTCCTCGACATAGCCTGCCGGCGCCGCGATACGCAAAATGCCCTCATATTTTTCGCGAACGAGACGGTCGACGACGCCCAGATTGCCAAGGTAAGCGTAGGCCCTGCCCTGCGCAACGGCATCGAGCCCCTCCTCGGCCGAACCGACGATGATCTTGTGCGTGTCGTGCATGCCGGGCAGTTGAGCCGATAGCGCGTCGGAATCTTTCACGATCGCGACCTCGGCACCCGAAATATCGCCCGCACCAGCGATGAAGGGCGCGGTTTCGCGCGTCACGATGACGAGCGGATAGCGTCCATAGGCGGCCGTATATTTGAACGTGTTGTTGAGGCCGTCTTTCTGTGACGTTGCGACGACGAGGTCGATTCCACCTTCGTTCGCGAGCTGTACCGTCTTCGCCCATGACCCCGTGGCAACGACGTGAAGCCGCAAACCGAGCGTCTGGCGAACGAAGTCCAGATAGTCCGCCGAAATGCCGCCGACACGGCCTGACGGATCGACGAAGGTAATGGGTGCCCAATGAGGATCGGTACCGATGCGCAATGGCGGCAGCGATTCCAGATAAGCTCGCTCCTGCGCAGACAGCGGGATACGCAAATCCCAACCGATATGCGGCGGTTGCTCGTCCTGTTCGTGTGTCTGGCAGCCGGCGATGGACATTGCCACGATGAGACAAGCCAGCCTGACGATGCGCCCGGCGAAGGCTGAGGAGATCCGCGCATGCGGCGCGCCCCCACCGGAGCCCGTGTTCATGTCAGAAACAGGTTGTTCTTGCGGCAATAATCGAGCAATTGCTGACTATTGTTCGCACCCAGTTTGCGCTGCCCGCTCATCTTGTGACGGCTGATCGTCTTGACACTGCGATTCAGCCGCTGCGCGATCTCCGTCGGGCTCTGGCCCTGCACGAAAAGCCGAATGACCTCGAGTTCGGCTGTCGTCAGCTTCGCCTCCTGACCGACGCGCGTACCGACGATACTCGCCCCCGCGAGCATCGATTGCAGCCCGGGGCTCAGATAGGAGCGCACTTGCGACACCGCCAGCAATGCATAATGCAGTTCGGTTACGCCGCCGGCCTTTTCGACGATACCCTTGACCCCTTTGGCAATCAGCTTGTTGAGAATTGCGGCATTGCGCAAAGCGGTGACGATGACAATAGGCACGTCCGGGCAGATTCGCATCAAACGATCGACCAACGCCATGCCATCCTGGGTAATCTCGCCAGGCATTGAATAATCGGTCACGATAGCGTCGCACGGTTCCGCTTGAACCGCCGCAATCAGTTCATCGGAGGTGGAGGCTTCGGCAACGATTTCGGCGACGCCGCTGGCCTCGATAGCCAAACGAATGCCGTAGCGGACGATGGCGTGATCGTCGGCAAGGATGATGCGCAGTGACTTATTCATGTTGGGCTCCGACCCGACGCAAGTCGCCAAATGACGCGGCACGCCGATAAGCGTATTGCGCAGCGGGGGCGACTCGGACCCGGTTTCGCTTCCGAAAAATCAAAAATACTAAGCGGCATCAGTCGAACCGATAATACGAAAAATCTCGAAAATGGAATACCGAGCGCCAACAATCGCATCTCAATATTGCGTTAGCCCTTCGCCAAATACCAAAATATGGGAAACGAGAGCCCCGCTTGCCTCCATCAACGGCGATCGAGCAAACGTTCAACGATCGATTCCCATTTAATTTCCCACGCCCCGCCTTCCACCTCCAGCCGGCAATGTCCTGGCGTCAGCGAGGCATCCGGCTTCACGGGCCACGGCAACGCGATGCCGGAGGTACCCTCGAGTGCCGCGATGTCGCCGGAGCTGAGGAAGAGGCAGCCGGCAGCCCCGGTACCCGCGCACTCGCGCAACGCTTGCGCACAGACGCGCATGCGCTGCGCCAGAGGCAACGTTGCTGCGAGACCGGTTATCGCCGCGTCGAGTGCCGCATCGAGCGTCGTTTCGAGTCGCTCAGTCAATGTGTCCCGGCAGGCTCGGTACGCGGCTTCGAGTTCGATGGCGCGCGCCAGCAAGGCAGCATCCGCATCGGAGAGACGCTTCGCGCAGTCGAGCGAGGTTTGCTCGACCAGCGAGGCGGCTTGATCGCGCGCCCGCGCGACGAGCGCATCGGCCTCGCGCCGCGCCGCTCGCGCATAGTCGGTCGCGTCACCGAGTTCATCCCGGTCCGCGCGACGAAGGACCGCCCGTGTGATCGGTACGGGACATCCGGGTGGCGCAGCGATGTGACGAGAGACGAAGCTCATAGGCCAGGATCCGTATCGGGCGCGCGCAGCCATCGCAGTATGGCAAGCCAAAGCGTGACACACAGTGCGACATCGATTCGATTGACGACGAGACACGCATCGGCCGCCCCTCGTTGCGGCGCGCGCATCATCGCGACACGGGCCGCCATGTCAGGCCAGCTGGCCTCGGCCATCGCGGACAAGAGGTCCAGACCGCACGCCGTCGCATCCCATTGCGCGCCGCCGGACGCGACAAGCCGCGCATCGACGCAGTTGACTTCCCGGTAGCGAAGTGCGCGCGACAATCGTCGCTCGGCATGCACGCCCACTTCTCGTATGCCTCCCGCTCGCACGAGTGCAACCCATCCCAGCACCGCTGCCGCATCAAGCATCATCTCCGGCGGCGCGCCGAGCGCGTCGAACCACCGGACATCGGCCGGCGGCGCCCAATCGCGGCCAAGCTCGAACGTATCGATCCAGCCGCGAAACAGCAATCGGTGTCCGTCCATGCCTCCGGCAGACGCGATGGCAGCCGATGGGACATATCGCTGGTGCCAATCGGCGTGCGCCCAGCGCCATGGCGCAAACCAGAACGCGGGCCAGCCGTCATCGAATGGCCCCGTCATCGCGTGCCTCCTCGCCATCCCAACCGGCGCCCCAGTTGCCACACGAGCACCGCTGCGCCTCCCGCGACGAGCGCCGCCGCAGCCGCCCATACTGCGAAGGGCGCGGGCAGTTTGGCTCCCGAAGCGGCGCGAACGGTTGCCGCGGCGGGCTCGCGCTCCTTGACCAGCAACACGGCGACATGTCGGTCGTCCTCGCCCGCAAGCCCCGGCACGCCGTTCTTGACCAGCCCCACGAGGCCGGGCACGAGGCCCGTCAGATCGACATCGGGCCGATGCTTGATCAGCAACGACGCCGAGGCGGGAAAAAGCGGCGCACCGGGCGAAGGTCGCTCCGGCGGTACTACACGAGCGCGCACCGAGACCACGCCATCGATATCGAGAATCGCGCTTTCGATCGCGGCTTCGAGCGCATGGACATAGCGCGTTCGCTCTTCGAGCGGACTAGGCAACAAGCCTTTTTCGGTCAACGCATCGGCCAACCCACGGCGCGGCTGGCGCGGCAACCCTGCATCGCGCAGCGCGCCGGCTGCCCCGGAAAAGTCGGCGTCCGTCACGGACAGCACGACCGCGTCCTTGTCGCGGGCGCGAGATACGCCGATTCCGCGATCACGCAACGCGGCCTGGACTTCGTTCGCGGCCTGGACATCGGACGTACGAAACAGTTCGATGGGTGCGTCGCAGCCGGCCAACGCCAGCGCAGATACGGCGGCGGCCCACCAGCCGATGCCGCAAAGACGCGACGATGCAACGCCATGAGTCATGAGGCCGCAATCAATTGTTTCAGTGAAGCTGTCGCTGTGCCGACGATTTTCGCGGTCCACAGCACATCAAGCTGATACGCAGCCATGAGCCTCGCCTGACGGTGCATCGCAATGGCGATGCCGGCCGTGCCGGCGCCACTCGCGTGAGCCTCGGCGATACGCCCGGGGAGTCGACCGGCTTCGATGCGGGTGCGCTCGATGTTCTCGAGATGTCCTGCGAGACGATCGAGCGCCGAGGAATCGCCCGGCGCTCGCGGCTCGATGGCGCGCAGCGATTGCCGCGGCAGCGGGGCATGCGCGAGCGCGTAGGCGAACGTCGCGGCATCCGCAATGGGGGCAATGGCTGCTGGCGCGGCAGCGCCAGCCTGAAACGCCTCAAAATCGGCAGGTTGCAGTCCATTCATCATGTCGGTCCTGCCCGGCCTCAAGCCTTGATCTGCTGCGTCAGCTGGCGAAGCGAGTTGATCAGTTCGGTGAGCATGCGCGAGTGCGATGCGTCGAGACCTGCTGTCGCATCGACCCGGCGCTTTTCCTCCGCAAAAGCGAGCGCCGCACGCGACACCGTTTCGGTCGCCCGCACGTGCCGCGCCATCCGGTCCATCGTCGCGGCTTGAACGTCCATCGACATAACGTTTCTCGAAGTGATTCGGCCGGCCGCTACGTTCAGCGACGGGCCGTGCCGGTTAAAAATGAATGCCCTGGGCCGCCTTGTGCGCGGCGTTCTGCATCTTGGTCGCGGAATCGAGCTGGCCGCTCGCGATGCTGTTGGCCGTATCCGCCATCATTTTTTGGATGTTGGCCTCCGTCTGCAATTCGATCGTCCTCAACTGCATGGTCTGCTGACGCTTGAAAGCACTACCTATCTGGTCGACGTTTTCCGTTCCGTCGGCCGCGACGGCTGATGACACGGCACTCGCCAATGTGCTCAGCGCACTCAGCGCGGGAATCACGGCTGCAAAGGTCATGGCCCAACTCTCCATCGTGGATATAAAACGTTTTCATCCCGCCCCGCATCGACGTCATGCCGAGACGAAATCGATCCCTTAGTAACGATGGCGCACGCACCGGTTCCATCCGGCGAACTATCGACGTGTGGACGTCGTGCTGATCGATCGTCAAGGTGAAGTGAATCGATGCGGACCGATCCGGGAGGGTGGGTAACATCGTCCGATTTTCATATCAAAATCGACTCGAGTCCCGGGCCTCGCGCGACGATCGCGGCTATTCCAAACCGCAAACCATTCGACGCTCATGATTTCGAGGCCTTCGGACCTGCCGGCGCTCATTGCCGACGCAGATGTGTCCGTCGTATTCGACGACTGGTACCGCTCGCACGCGCTGGCCATTCAACGCTTCATCATGCGTCGCGTGCGCAGCGCCGAAGACGCCGAAGACATCCTGCAGGCGACTTATCTCGGCGCATGGGAAAACCGGGCTTCCTATCGCGGCACCGCGCATCCGAAAACGTGGCTCACGGCCATTGCCCTCAACATCGTGCGCAATCACGTCAACCGCACGGCGGATTACCGGTTCGTCGTCGAAAGCATCGACGAACATGAAGAAGAACTCGTCGATACGCTCGCTCCCGAGCGCCGCATGTCGATCAACCAGCGTTTCGCGCAATTCATCGAATTCGCGCAGTCGCTGCCCCCGGAGCAACAACGCATGATCGAGTTGCTCTTTATCGACGACATCAGCTACGTCCAGGTGGCGCAAAGACTGGACATCCCTGTCGGCACCGTGCGCTCGCGGCTCGCCCGGCTGCGCGCGAAGCTCGAGCGGCATTGCGCGTGAACCGCTCTCGTCTCCCATGCCACGCCTCACGAACACGCCATGACACCCTTACTGAATCCCACCGAACTCCGACTGATGCGCGCCATCGAGCACGCCGATCACGTCCGCCACACGCTTTCGCCAAATGCGCCCGAGGAGTGGCAGCGCTACGTCGATGCGCTGCGCGGCGTGTCGCTCGCAAACTGGAGCGCGACAACCGATTTGCAGACGAAATTCATGCTTGCGCGGGCGGTGCTCAATGAGATCCGTTGACTGGGTGCGTCGATGCGCGCTAGCGCTGCTCGGCGCGATCGTCGTCGGCAGCGCCAGTGCACGCCCCAGCGAGCCCAAGCACGACGGGCTCGATGCGCCGTATGCCTTCCAAGCGGAGCAATCCACGCCGCTCGACGCGCTCGAGCGCTTTACCAAGGATCACGGGCTGCGGCTTCGGGTCGCCCCTGCCGAGCGTAATCGCACAAGCGAGAGCTGGCGCACGGCCCGTCTCGCCGGATGGGTTCGCGCCGAGACCGGCCGCGATTTTCTCGAGCAGCTCGCTCGTACCCATCATTTCGATTGGTTCGTCGCGAACAGGACGCTGTATGTGAGCGCGCGCAGCGCTTCGCGTGTCGAACGCCTGGCACTTGGCGGCCTCGACCCCGAAGCCGCGCGCTCGGCGTTGGCGGCCGTCGGACTCTATGAGCCGCGCTTCGGCTGGGGCGTACTGCCGGGCCAGGATGCCGTATTGATCGGCGGGCCGCGCGAGTATCGGTCGCTGCTGCGCCAGTTCCTCGCCGGGCGTCGGGCGACCGGCGGCACCGTCGGCCCTCAGCCGATGGTCTTCGTACTGCACCATGCGCAGGCTGCCGATGGTGCCACACTCGAACGAGGCAAGACATCGCGTCCGGGCGTCGCGTCGATTCTTCGACAGCTTCTTGCGGGGGAAGATGGGTACCGACCGACGCAGGCGTTCGTGTCGCCGCAGGATTCGACGCCCGACTTGCCGGGCGTCGCCTCGCCATCGCCCTCGTTGCTGCCGCTCGTCGATACGATCTTCCAGAGCCGGCCCGGCGCCGCGCACATCGTGCCCCCCTTGCCCGATCCGCGTTCGATCGGCGCGCGGCCGCGAGCCGCGCGCGCAGCCGATATCGTCGTCACCGCCGACGCGCGAACGAATACGGTGCTGGTATGGGGCGATCCTGCTCTGCGTACGCGCATAGCGCAGATCGTCGAGGCCCTCGATCGGGCGCAGCCGATGGTTTCGATGGAGGTGCTCGTGCTCGAGACGGAGGATGCGGCGCTCGTACCTCCCGCACCGGGTGGTCCATCGGGCCATGACGCGGCCATCGCTTCGCCAACCGCCAGCGCTGACGATTTTCAAGCCGATGCCGGGTGGCTGAAAGCACTTGCCGAACACCGCGCACGCGTGCTCAACCGGCAGCGCATCGTCGGCTTCGCGAACCGGCACCTGAGCCTCGCGATCGGTGCGGAAAAGCCGAATGCGCCAGCACCGTCATCGGCGCCCAGCGCCGATCACGCAAACGGACGTTCGGCCCCGCACGGCGATGCACTCGATCTCGTTGCGCGCGTTCTGCCGGCGCCACCGACAGGCGCGGCGGCGATCGCCGTCGATATCGGGCTTGCCATGAGGCAGCCGACCGGACTGCCCGGACAGGAATGGGCCAGCACGAGCAGCACCGAATTGACGACGGCCGTAATGCTCGAATCCGGCGCGCCGCCCCGCCTCGTTGCGGCCTATCCCGTTGCCACGTCGCGTGCACGACAGCGCGCTGTGCTTCTCAGTGCGCACGCACTCTAACGCGAACCCGGTAACCGTTTTCCATGCTCGAACTTCGTATCCTGAGCGGCTTGCATCGCGGCGCGGCAGTTCCGCTCGATGGCGTGACGATCCGCGTCGGCAGCAGTCCGGACAACGACCTCGTGCTGTGCGATCCCGGCATGCCGGGACACGCGGCAACGTTCTCCCGGGGCGTCGACGACGTGTGGTCGTTTCGCGCGAGCGGCACAGGTCAGGCTGCCCGGCCGATTCTCGTCGGCGCCGGGACCTGTCTGGCGATCGGTCCCGTTTCGGTGGGAATCGCGGACGAAGCCGCACCGTGGGATACCGGACCGGCGTCGTCCAGCCCGTCGGGCAGCGGATCGCGGCCAGCGCTGCGTACCTTGATCGTCGAACTCGCATGTCTTGCGGCCGGCGCCGCGATCCTGCTCGGCGCGGCGCTGCTGTGGATCAAGTCCAGGTCCGTGCCAGACGTGCCCATGCCGGACGTGCGCGCGACCGACGTCACGAGGTTCAACGCGCCAGCAGCACCGCAAACGATCCGGCCTGTCGAGGCATTCGTCTATCCGCCGCCCACGAGGGTCGCAAGCGCGCCGCTCGATGTACTGAGCGTCCGCCACGGCCGCCACGGTTTCGTCGTGACGCGCGAGGGCGAAGTCCTGGCACCCGGCTATCGATGGCGCGATTACACGCTCCAACGCATCGAGCCTCACAAGATCGTGTTCTCGGGTGCCGGGGCCGCGGAGCTCGCATGGTGACAAGCGCGCACTCCTCGCCCGGCGCAACTGATACGGCCGCGCTCGATGCCCGCCTTCATGCGTGGGAAGCCAGCGTGCGCAAGCGCCGCACCGGCCTTGCCGCCGCGCAGGCGCTGGGCCGTGTCACCGAGGTCAGTGCCACACTCATCGTCGCCCGGTTGCCTCGCGCCGAGATCGGGCACCTGTGCGAGCTCGATTGCGCAGACGCGCACGGCAATCCAATGCTTGCGGAAGTCATCGGTTTCCACGATTCGCGCACGCTGCTGGCCCCGCTCGCCGCAACACAGGGGTTGGCGCCGGGCATGTCGCTGCGCTCGCTGGGGCACTCCCACGAGCTCGCCGTGGGCACACATCTGCTCGGTCAGGTGCTCGACGGCCTCGGGCGGCCGCTCGACGCCTCTTCCCGCATCGCATCCTCGGGACGGCAATCGCATCCGATGCACGCTCGCGGCGAATACAACCGTCGACCTGTGCTCGCCAGCCCGCCCATCGCACTCGCTCGCCCACGCATTACCCATGCCATGTCGACGGGGGTACGTGCGATCGATGCCACGTTGACGGTCGGCCGCGGTCAACGCATCGGACTTTTCGCCGGACCGGGTTGCGGCAAAACGACGTTGATCGGCGCGCTCGCACGCGGTATCGACGCCGATGCGATCGTGCTCGCGCTCGTCGGCGAGCGCGGCCGCGAGCTCAATGAATTCCTCGAGCGTGAACTCGACTCCGCGGGGGCCGCACGGACGGTCGTCGTCTGCGCCAGCTCCGAGCGCACGGCCATGGAGCGCGTGCGCGCCGCCTTCACGGCCACGGCGATTGCGGAGGGGCTCAGCGCAAACGGCGCGCATGTGCTCCTGCTCGTCGATTCGCTCACGCGCGTCGTGCGGGCGCAGCGCGAAATCGGCATCGCCGCCGGTGAGCCGACGGGAAGCGCCGGATTGCCGCCGTCCGTCTACGCCATGCTGCCCCGCCTCACCGAGCGAGCTGGCCCGTTGCCGCGGGGCTGCATCAGTGCCGTCTATACGGTATTGACCGAAGCACCGACGCTCGATCCCATCGCCGAAGAAGCGCGCTCGCTGCTCGACGGACACATCGTGCTTTCGTCCGAACTGGCGCAGCGAGGACACTTCCCCGCAATCGACATACTCGCCAGCACGAGCCGCGCGATGGACGCAATCGTCGTCGAATCGCATCGAAACGATGCGGCTCGCTTGCGCTGCCTCTTGTCACGGCATCGCGATCTACAGCTGCTCTTGACGCTAGGCGAGTATGAACCCGGGCACGACACCGAAAACGACGACGCCGTCGCGCGTCATTCCCGCCTTCTCGCCTTCCTGCGCCAAGACACGCGCAAGCCGTGCGCATGGCCCGATACGCTCGAACAACTGCATGCCGTCGTCAACGATTGAATCGCGCATATTGCGCCTCTTGTGCAGGCACGCCGAGGCCCGCGTCGCACGGGCTGGCGAATTCGCCGCGCGTGCAAGGCGCGATGCGAGCGCCGCGTCAGACGAACTCGGCGCCGCGCGCAGCGAGCTTGCCCGCCTCGAGCTGGAAATCGCAGGCTTGCGCAAAGCGCTCGAAAGCCGCCTTGCGCAGAGCGCCACAGGCACCCAGGTCATGAACCGCACAGATTTCGCGCGCTACGAACATGCTTACAAGCGGGTCGTCGCGCGCCGCTCGAACGCATACGCCGCTATCGAAGCGGCGAAAAAGCACCTCGACGTCATGCTGGCGACGTTGGCCGAATGCGAGGACACACAGCGCAAGCGTCTGCGACAACGGGAAAAATATCGGCTGGCGGAAAAACTGTGGGCTGGGGCGGGAATCGAAGATGCCGTTGGCCCGTCTTCACCCGCCCTATCGACGCTATCGCCGATGCCAGCCACATCGCCAATACAGGTGTCGTGATGACGCGCGCTGTCCGCCGAATCGTCCCGCGCCGTATCGATGCGATTCATGTCGCCACGACCCGGCTCGTCCCCGAACCCAGCCTTCGCGTCTCGCTTGGCGACGCCGGTACCGCCACGCTCCAGCTGCGTCCCGCCACGCCCGCCGCTATCATCCCAACGTCCGGCCTCGCCGTATCGACACGTTTTGGCCGCATGATTTGGCACGACTACGAGACATGGCTACTCGCTTTGACAGGCGTCGACACGGCTTTGGCCGCGCACCGCCCGGCGCGCGAGGCGTTCGTGCACTATGCGCTGGCGGCATTGCCCGCGACGCTTGGCGCCGCACTCGGCGATCCGCAGTACGACGCATCCGCGAACAATCCCTGCGATTCGCGCGATTCGTGCGCAGCCAACGCCGACAGTTTTGTTGTCAGCCTCAGTTGCACGCTGCTCCGCCTCAGCGTCTCGATGCGCCTGCGCCTTGCCGCCGACGCGCTCAACCGGATGATCGACGAGCTGCCCTGGCATTGCCCGTCCCCGGGGATCGAGCCGTGGCTCGCAAGCTTGCCCAGCCAAGCGCGCGTGATCGCCGGAACCCTCACTCTGCCCTGCTCCGACATCCAAACTCTCACAAACGGCGACGTCATCCGCCTGCCCTCGCCCATGTTCGATGCGACGGGCGTTGGCCGTCTCTTTGTCGCCGGCCTCGCTTTCCAGGTCCGCTGGCGTGACGCCGATTCAAGCTTCGAAGTTCAGGATGTGATGCAACACGACACCCCTTCCTCTACACACCCGTCCCACACCTCGGGTACGGTCGATCCCGCGCGCCTGCCCGTGCAACTGTCGTT
The DNA here is from genome assembly GCA_966421005.1 of uncultured Paraburkholderia sp. Taxonomy (GTDB): domain Bacteria; phylum Pseudomonadota; class Gammaproteobacteria; order Burkholderiales; family Burkholderiaceae; genus Trinickia. The sequence goes on along the minus strand of CBJLAJ010000003.1, from coordinate 34,249 downwards.
CGTGATCGGTACGCTCGATCTCACGCTCGGCGCGCTCGCGGCCGCGCGCAGCGGCACACTGCTTCGGCTTGCCGAAGGTTTGCCACCGACTGTTCGTATCGAAGCCAACGGCGTGCCTGTCGGCTATGGCGAGCTCGTCGATCTCGACGGCCGGCTGGCCGTCGAGATCACGCAATGGCAAGGCACGTCGGGGAACTGCACATTGCCATGACGCCCGATCAGCATCCGCTAGGCCTGCTCGTCCTGGTCGGCACGCTCTCGTTGCTTCCGCTTGCTGCAATCACCATGACGTCTTATCTGAAGATATCGGTCGTCCTCGTCCTCGTTCGGAATGCGATCGGAGTGCAGCAAGCGCCGTCCACACTGGCGCTCAACGCGGTGGCACTGGCCGCCACGCTGTTTGTCATGGCGCCGACGCTGAGCGCGTGCCTCGACGCCGCTCAAGATGCGGTGTCCTCGACGACGACGGGCATCATTTCGGGACATGAGCAGATCGCTCGGGCTCAGGCGATTGCCGAACCGCTACGTCAGTTCATGTTGCGCAACAGCCGACTCGAAGAGCGCGAGCGGTTCGTCGAACTCGCGCTGCACGGTTCGCCCGACAGAACGCGAGCAGCCGCTGTCGATGACTGGAGCATCGTCGTTCCCGCGTTCGTCGTCTCGGAGCTGCAGGCCGCATTCGAGATCGGCTTGATTCTTTTCGTTCCGTTCGTCGTGATCGATTTGCTCGTCTCCAACATCCTGCTCGCCCTCGGTATGCAGATGGTGCCGCCCACGATGGTCTCGTTGCCGCTCAAGCTGCTGCTTTTCGTGATCGCAAATGGATGGGGGCATCTCATCGAGGCGCTCGTCGCTTCGTATCGAAGCTAGGGTCTGTTTACATATGCCCGATTCGCTGACCTTCATGCAGCACGCGCTCGTGCTCGCGTTCAAGATGTCGCTCGTCATTGCGCTCGTCGCCGCCTGTGCAGGCGTCGCGATGTCGCTCGTACTCTCCGCCTTTCAGATTCAAGACCAGACGCTGCCGTACGTCGTCAAGCTTGTCGTGGTGTGCGCGACGCTCGCCGCCAGCGCCCACTCGTTCGGTATCGAGCTCATTCGACTCGTCGAACAAGCGTTCACGCTCGCCGCGGCACCACACGGATGAGTGCCATGCAGAACGCGCTCACGAACCCGATCGCGCCTTTGCTGCCTTTCCTGCTCGCCGTCAGTCTCGGTGCGCTGCGCTGGCTGCCCGCCCTCATCCTCGTGCCGATCTTCGCTCCACACGCGCTATCGCGCATCGCACGCAGCGCGCTCGCGCTGGCACTTGCGCTGCCCATCGTCCCGGGCTTGCTGCCGGCAATCGAGGCGCGCCCGCTCAGCTCCATTCTCACGCTCTGCCTCGCAGCGAAGGAGTGCGCGGTGGGTCTGCTGCTAGCGACCGCACTCGCCGTGCCATTGTGGGCCGTGGAGGCAGCGGGAACCTGCATCGACTATCAACGCGGTGCGAATCCCCAGGCACTCGATCCGGCAGCATCGCCCGACGCGTCCCTCTTCGGCGCCCTCGTCAAGCATGCCTCGTGCGTCTATCTGATCCATGCCGGCGCGCTTCACGCGATCGTCACTGTCGTCTATGCAAGCTTCGTCATCTGGCCACCGCTCGCATGGCTTCCCGCGCTCGATAGCGGCGCCTGGGCCGCTATCGAGCCACTGCTGACATGCATCGCACGCCTCGCCATACTGTTCGCGCTGCCGTACCTGCTCGCACTCGTTCTGATCGAAGTCTGCTTCGCCGTCCTCGGGCGCGCCGCGCCACGCTTTCCCGCGTACGTCGCGGCGCTACCGTTCAAAAGTGTAGTGATCGTGCTCGTCATCGCGCTGAGTCTGCCCACGCTCTTCGATGCGCTCGGCCAGGCCACGTTCGCGCATGTCGATGCCACAATGCAGCTTCTCGATCGAATGCGCGCCCCGCCGCCATGAGCGACAAGCCACTGCCGCCTTCCGAAAAGCGGCTGCGCGATGCGCGCGCCAAGGGCAACGTGGCGCGCAGCGAGCCGCTTGCCGCACTATTCGTCCTCGCCGCATCGACCGAACTTCTTTTCTGGGGACTCGACGCCGCCTGCAATGCCTGGCTCGATATAGCAGGCCTGGCGCTGAAAGCGAGCGCGGCGGCGCGTCCGCTCGCCTCGACGACGGAGCTGATAACCGCGTGCGCCAGGCTTGCGGCGCAAACTCTTGCATGCGTCGGCGCAACGGCTTTCATGGCGACCGTATGCAGTGCCTGGATAGCGGGGTCGCTGCATTTCGCGCCGAAAGTGCTCGCGCCATCGCTCGAGCGGCTCGCTCCGCTTGCGCACTTCCGGCAGCTCGTCTCCGCCCGCAATCTCACGGCGCTGGCCATCTCGCTCATCAGTGCCGGAGCACTCGGCATAGCCGGCACACTGGCGCTCGCCGATCGCCTCCCGCTCGTGCCGGCCCTCCTCGTTCGGCAATCGCTGACCGGGAGCTGGCAAGCAGGCGTCGAAACCGCTCACTTCCTGATCGGCGTGCTGCTGGCGGCGTTGGCAGCGCCGGCGCTCGCGAGCGTCTGGCTCGCCAAACACCACCACCGGCGCGGGTTGCGTATGTCGCATCGAGACATGAAAGAGGAATTGAAACAGACCACGGGCGATGCGCAGATCCGGGCGCGTTTGCGCGCGGCGCTTGTCGAGGCATTGCTCGCGCCCTCGGGCCCGACACTCGGTACGCCTCGTTCGGGCCGCGCGCTCGTGACCAATCCCGAGCATTTCGCCGTGATGCTTCAGTACGACGGCAAAACGCAATCTGTGCCTGTCGTCGTTGGGAAGGGAATGGATGACACGGCTCGGCAGATGATCGAAGCGGCCCATCTCACCGACATTCCCGTCTTCCACTTCCGCAAGCTCGCACGCCGTCTCTATGCGGAGGTCCAGGTCGACGCAGCGATTCCAGCGGATTGCTATCGCGCGGTAGCCGTCGTCTACCGGCTCGTGGACGAGCTAGATACGCTCGACGCGCGCTCTACCGAACCGATCGAAATCGACGATCTGTGCTTCGACGAACGAAGCGAGACCTGATCAAGACGCATCGCGCGAAATCGTTCCTACCGCGCGCACGCGCTGCGTTGGCGTGAGCTCGGTATAAGCCAGCACGTAGGCGTCGAACACCTCCTCGCGCAGCAAGAGCCGCAGCGGGCGGCGCAGGTCTTGTGCCGTCAACACCACAGGCGGGCTGCTGTGCTCGTCCGATGGCCGGCACAGTTCAGCCGTTCGCGCCAGCAACGATCCAGCCGTCTCCGGATCGATCGCGAACGTCCATCCCTGCGAGGTCTGTTGCAGCGACGCACGCAAGGTGTCTTCGAGTGCCCGGTCGATGAGCACGGCGTGAAGCACCCCGTCGCGCGCGAACTCCTGGCAAATCTGTGCCTGTAGCGCCAGGCGGACGTGCTCCGCGAGCATCGTCGTATCCTTTTCCTTCGGTGCCCAGCTGACGAGCGCCTCCACGATGACACGCACATTGCGGATCGACACACGCTCGGCGACGAGCAGACGCAATACCTCGGCGAACCGCGGTAGCGGCATGACCTGCGCGAGCTCCTTTGCCGCGGCCGGCGTTTCGCGCTGAAGCCAGCCGAGAACGAGTTGCGCTTCATGGATACCGACGAAGCGATCGGCATGACGATGCAGAACCTGCGTGACGAGCCGCTCGAAATAGTCGACAGCAGCGATGCCCAATGCGCTCGCGCCGGCATCGATCAATCGCTCACGTTCGATCCACACCGCTTTCGCGACGAGCGGGTAGCGCTGCTGTACCGCATGCGCAAGCAATGCGTCGTCCGATGCCGTCTCCTCACGAATACATACGCTATCGGAGTGAAAGCGTCCCTCGGCGGCCACCACCTCATGAATGGCGATTTCATAGGCATCGCCATCGAGCCGTCGCGTGCTTTGGACATCGATGCCCGGCACCGTCGTACCGTAGTGCATGACAAGCCGGTTGCGCGCTCGCCGCGCGGCGCGCTCGAATTGAGCGAGGCGCTCGTCGCACGCCATGTGCTCCGAGATGGATACGACGATCGGTCGAATCGGCACGATCTGTCGCATGTCGCATTCGTCAGGAATGGGCGAATCGGGGTTCATTGACGGCTCGCCCGGGCGGCGCGACTCGCCGCCTTGCGCCCGCTGACGCCGCAGTCCAAGCACGCCAAAGCCGAGCATCGATGCCGCGACGAGCGCGAACACCATCCACGGCATGCCCGGTACGACGGCAAAGGCGGCTGAAACAGTACCGGCGACGATCCATGCGGCCGGCGCCGCGCGCATCTGCCCGACGACTTCGCGGCCAACCGTCGTGCCCTGGGGCGCTGCCGCCTCGCCACCGCGCGTGATGAGGACTGCGGCCGCGATCGATATCAACAACGCCGGAATCTGCGCCATCAGCCCATTGCCGATGGTCAACACGGCATAGCGATGCAGCGCCTCGCCAAGCATCATGTCCTTGTAGACGACGCCGATCGCCACGCCCGCCGTCAGGTTGACGATCACGATGACGAAGCCGGCCACCGCATCGCCCTTCACGAACTTCATGGCGCCGTCCATCGCGCCGTGCATCCGGCTTTCGCGCGCGAGTTCGGCTCGCAGGTATGCCACGGTGTCCGGGCGCGCCAGACCGGCGCGTACGTCGGCATCGATGGCCATCTGGCGTCCGGGCATCGAATCGAGCGAAAATCGCGCGGCCACTTCCGCCACGCGCTCGGCGCCCTTCGTAATGACGACGAACTGCACGACCGCCACGATGAAGAAGACGATCGCGCCCACCACGACGTTATCGCCGGCGACGAACCGCCCGAATGTCTCGACGATCGCCCCGGCATCGGCGTGCATCAGAATGGCGCGGCTCGTGCTGATCTCGAGGCCGAGCCTGAAGAGCGTCGTAAAGAGCAGCACGGCCGGGAAGCTGGAAAACGCGATCGCATTCGGCAGATAAAGCGAAAGCGCGATGAGCAACAGCGCTGTCGCGATATTGAGTGCAACGAACGCGTCGATGAGCGGCGTCGGCACCGGCAGCACCATCATGAACACGACAAGCGCGACGATGACGGCTACAACCGCATCGCTGCGGGCGCCGAATCGATGCAGCCACTCGAGCGTGCGCGCGAAGGCCGTCTGAAGTCCACCCTGAGCATTGATATTCATAGCGCATTGAGTAACGCCCGCGGCCGTGCGGTTCCCCGTTGTATGAGGTTCCGTGCGCTATGCGTTACAGCGTATCGACAAGCGTGAACTTGTGGAGTGCGTCGCTTGCGAACGGATTGACGACGCTATTGGCCGCGAGATCGAGCGAGACTTTTCTGCCGCCGAGGTCGAAGGTCAGATCGAAATCGTCGACCCGTTTGCGTGTCAGTTTGCCCTTGTCGAGCAAGCGAAACAGCAGCCACTGGCCCTGCGCATCGATCGCGCTACGCCCGTCGGGTCCCGCGGGCGCGAAATCGATTCGAGCGGGCTGCGGGCCTGCGCTATCGGGCCAATCGAACGATACGGCGCGCCGGGGATCGTGCTGATAATCGAGTGTTTTGCCGCCCAGCGTCAGTACGAAACGCGTCAACGCAGGGTCCATCGACTCGGGCGTGAGCGCGAAGCGCACCTGCATCGTACGGCTGCCATCCGGAAAGAACGCATCGCGAATCGCCGCGGCCTGACGGAACATCTCGAGCGTCTTCGCCGACATGCCAAGCGCCTTTGCCGACGGTTTCCAACGCCACTGCGGCGCGGACATATCGACGTACTGTTGCACATTGGCGCGGAAGAAAGCATCGATGAGACCGCCGGGGCCGAAAACACGCGTGAAATCGTCGAGCGTAACGTCGACTTGCGAGGTCTTCACGAACGGATACCGGCCATCCAGCGCGGCGTGGCAAAACGGCACGACGCTCGCGCGCCATAGCGCGTCGAGGCGCAGCCGCTCGCCGGCAAGCGTCGCCGCCGTGCCGCTTGCCGAAAGGCCGCGCAACATGCCGGACATCGGCTCCGGTACGCCAAGCGCGGCCCCGCCAAGCGCCGTGAGCGCGTCGCCCGGCGGTGCCGGCAGGCCATTCGCGTGTGCGGCGTCGACGGCGTCGAGGAACGCACCCGCCGCGGCAAGTTCGCGTTGCACCTCATCGAGCGCGGACGGTTTGCCGTCGCCGCCCGAGGCGACGAAACGGTGCAGCGCCTCGAAATGCCGGTCTACGGGGCGGCCATCCGTGGGGCGGCCATCAACAAGCACTCCCGAAGCACCCGTTGCCGCCGAATTCGCCGATGTCGCACGGTTGGCGCTCCGAGACCCGAACAAGGCCCCGGCGCGCGCGAGCAAGTTCCGCCATGTCGATTGCGTCGCATGTCCCGCACCCTTCCCATCCCCCGGCGCGCCGGCCGCGTCGCCGCTCAACGTCGTTTGCGTGGCCGCGGTCATCAGGAACGTGCGCAGCGGCGAATCGGGCCGCGCCAGAAATTTCACGATCGAAGCGCCGTCGCTGCCTTTCGGCAGCGGTCGCAGCGATACATCGTTCAGGATGCCATCCCATGCGGCGATGTAGCCGTCGAAATAGTAACGATCGACGTCACCCGCCAGCATCGCACGGTGCGCAGCGTCGCCCGCCGGCGCCATGCGGCGCCCCATCACCCAGGCATCGCGATCGAGCGTTTGCAAGGCCGCATCGCGCAACCCCTGATATCGCGCATACCCTTCGCGAGTGTAGGCGCCCGGCACGCCGTCGGTCAAAGGCTTGCCGCTTTTGCGAATGAGGACGAGCCCGGCATCGTCCCCACCCATCGTATCGACAGAAAGCGCCTGCGGCATCGCTTTTTCCAGCTCGGGACGTATCGTATCGAAGACGCGTTCGGCCACCGGACGTGCTCCGATGGCGGCACGTGCGCTCTCGATGAGCGCGGGGTCGAGCCGCACGTCGGCCTTGAAGGCGCCCGTCTCGAAGAGCGCATCGACATGTGCAAGCCAATCGGCCCGTTGCCCGTCGGTGAGCGGCAGCGAGCGCGCGTCCCTCGCTGCCCACGTCCGCACGGCAGTCGCGTCGAAATGAACGCGATCGCCCAGCATCAGATAAACGCGCAGCAACGCGTAGCGTGCCCCCGCGTCGAGCCTGGGCGCCGCCAAAGCGTGAGCCAGCCGTCGGACGACAAACGGTTCGATCGTCGAGCAAAGCAACGCCCGGTACCTCGCATTTGCAGCGGCGCCAAGCGCTTCGGCCTGGCTCAGGCCGAAGCGGGAGGCGAGCGGTACGCTCGCGTTGCGCTGGGCGTAACCCAGCGGCAGATTTCTCGCGGCATCGAGCACCGGCAGCATCGAGGCTGGGTCATCGGGCTGCACGCCGGTGCGAGCCAATTGAGTCAACTTCAGATCCGCCCGCTCGACTGCCGCTATCGATGCGAGATTCCGTTCGTAGCTGATCGCGAGGCAGCTGGCAATGACGAACGCGCCAACAACGATAGCGGCCCATATTGCGCGGCGCACTGCGCACTGGCGGCGCGTCGACGGAAGGCGACGGCCCGCCAGACCCGCCTCATGAAATACGACCTCATGCAAAAGCCGCTCGATGAAGTAGCCTTGCCTCGGACCGCGGCACTCACCGTCGCGCTCGCCATCGCGCTGGCAGCCGAGCGGCTGCGCCGCGGTGAAGTAGATGCCGCGCAACATTGCTTCGTCGCGATAGGGCGACGGATCGAATGCCGCGTGCAAAAAGCTGCGCAACGACGGGCCGAGCGCTGCGAATCGCACGGGGAATCCATAGATGGGCGCACCGAGCCGCGGCTCGCCCGATGACGGCAGCGATTCGACGACGCGGGCCTGCAGCCGGCGCACGAGCGCATCGAAGCGGCTGCCGAAAGACGCGAGCGGTGCGCCGGCATCGCTGTCGAGCTCGAACGTCGTGCCCCAGACCTGGGCCAGCCCGTCCTCGTCCAACGACTCGAAAAACGGCTCGAAACCCGGCAGACCGTCGCATCGTGTTACGACGACATAAACGGGAAAGCGAATGCCGAATGCGCGATGTACCGCGTCGATGCGCTCCCGTATCGACGCCGCCCGCTCCTCCCGCACCGCTGCGGCGCTGTCGTCCAACCATCCGGCATCGATCGCGACGATGGCACCGTCGATCGCCCGCATCCGCCGCGAACGCCTGAGCTTGCGCAAAAACGCTTTCCAGCCGTCCTGTGCATCGGCGCCATATGGCGAGGCTTCGATCAGGATCGCCTCGTCGGCGAGCCACCAGCGATACGGCGCAAGCTCGTCCTCGACTTCGGCAAACGCCTGCGCATGCGAAAACTTGAGTCCGCTCGCCTCGAGCATGGCGCTCTTGCCCGTACCGGGCTCGCCGAGCACGAGATACCACGGCAGCTTGCGCGCGCGCCACCGGGCCGCGCCCGGTAACCCGGTGCCGCGGATCAGTTCGAGCGCGGTGCGAAAGCTGCGATCGAGCGCGGCACGCATGCGCCGCACCCTGTCGGCCGCGATGGCGTCGAGCTGCGCCGCCCGATCGTCACGATCGGCCCGCCTGACGTCGAGCGACGGTCGACGCACGATACGCAGATCGCGCAGGCTGCGCACGAGCCAGCGCCCGAGCGCGAACGCCGCCCAGCATGCGAAGAGCGCAACGACGAGCCAGGCACGCGCCGACGGGCTCGCGAACGGCGTATGGCCGTTGTAGCCGACGCGCGGCGCCTGATGCCAAACCAGCGTAAGTCCGAGCAGTACCGCCACAGCCGCAACGAAGGTGCGCCAGCTCACGCGTTCAACTATGCGAGGAATCACTTTTTCTTCTCCGACAACCGCGACGGACTCAGCCCCATCGCACACTCATATGGCCGCGCCTGGTGCGAGCACGGTAATGACGACGCGCCTGTTGCGCGCGCGTCCCGCGGCCGAATCGTTCGCCGCGATGGGATCGAGCGCGCCGCGTCCTTGCGCGAGGAAACGCTCGGGCTGGCCCGCTTCTTCGCGCAGCAGATCGACGACGGACGACGCGCGGGCAAGCGAGAGCTGCCAATTGCTTTGTCCGCTCGCAAGCGGGGGCCGATCGTCCGTATGACCGACGACGATCACGCGATCCGCAGTGCCGTCGAGGGCCGCGCCGATACGCCGGATCAGCGGCACGTCGCCCGGCTGCACGGTTGCGCGTCCCGACGCAAAGACGCCATCGCTCAACAGCGTGATGACGGCGCGGTCCGAAGTCCCACCGACGCTCACGCGACCGCTCGCGATCTCGGGCGCGAGCAACGCGCTCAGCCGCTCGCGCAGGGCGGTTTCCGTCACAGCGGGCGGCGCCGTTGTCGGCGCGGCAGCGGCAAGGCGCACGGCGCCCAGCGATCGGATCACCGGCTGCGCCTGTTCATCGAGCCGGCGGTCGAATGCAGTCCCAAGCGCACAGAGCAACACGAGCGCGCCCGAGAATGCGAGCACGGTGCCGTTGCCATACCACCGGCGCGGCGGGGGCGCATGGGCTGCTTGCCACTGCGGCGAAAGCGGCGCGTTCGCGCGGCCGCGTTCGGCCACGATGAGGCGGCGCAATTTGTCTCGAACCCGCTCGAGCTCGGCCGGGCCGCCCGCCACCAACCGATAGCGGCCAGCCATACCGAGCGACAAGATGACAAAGAGAAGTTCGAGCGCATCGAGATGGCGTCGCGGCTCCTGTGACAGCCCATGCAGGATCGTGAAGAACCGCTCGCCGCCCGATGCCTCGCCGAAAAATGTCACGAGCAGACTTCTCGCGGCCCAGGCGCCGCCGCCCCATGACGTCGCGGCAATCGTCTCGTCGATGAATGTGCACAAACAGTAACGTGCGAGCGAAACCGTCTCGACATCGATGCCTTTGGCCATCGCCTCGTCGACGAATGTCTCCATCATTGCGGCAAGACGCGCGCGCAACGGTTCGAGCGGCAGCGCCACGCGCGCATCCCGCAGCGCCGCCCCTGCCTCGATGAGCGCATGCGCCGCACCGATGAGCGGGTTGAGCCCCGACGCGAGCGCCGCCCGATACAGCACTTCCGGCAACGGCGGCAGCACCGCCTCGACATGCGCGTCGGCAACGTCAGCCGATCCATCGAATGCGACGGCGCGCTGCAACACGGAAACCGGCTTCCGGCCCGTATCGCCAGTCATTGTCGAATCGCCCACAACTGCACCTCCAAGCCAGGAAAATCACCCGCGACATGCAGCGCGATTGCGGCCGACGCCACGATCTGCGGCCACGCGTCGTCGGACGTGTCGAGCGCGAAATAGCAATAGCCGGCACGGAACGGAAGTTGACGCGGTGCGACTGGCAACCTGCGCAAGGCAACGCCCGGCAGTTGCAGATTGACCAGATCGTGAATCCGCTCGACGGGCCCCACCTTCGTTTGCGCGGGCAGCGCCATCGATAACGCTTCCGTCGCCATGTCCGCCTTCACCGCGAGCACGAACTCGGCCGTCTTCAACAGTCGCGTATCGGGCACACGCCCGATGCTGACGCCGAATTGCGATTGCTCGAGGCCGATCGCGACCGCCTGCGGCTCCATCACCATACTGAGCGAACGACGCAACTCTTCGGCAAGCGGTGCGAACGTGTCGGCGAGCGCATCGTGGCGATAAGGCGCCGGTATCGCCGCGCGACGGCCACTTGCCGCGAAGCCCGACAACTCGCCCGAAAGCTGGACCAGTTCCCGAAAAAGCGCTTCCGGATGCAAGCCCTTGACGCTCGCGAAATGCCGCATGAGCGGCTCGCTGCGATTGATGACCTGCAGCAGCAGAAAATCGGCGATTTCGGCCGAGCCGTTGGCGCCCGGCTGGGCAAGGCGCGCAGCCAACGCATCGCCACGCTGGCGAAGCATGCCGGCCAGCTCTTCGACGAATGCCGCCAGCCGCCCAGCGACGCGATAATCGAGGCACGGCGGCGAATACCCGTGATCGAGTACGACGCCGGTCCCTTCGCTGCGCTCGACGACGCGTGCGACGCCAAGCACCGCATAGGCCTGTGTCACCTCATCGGCAAATGCAAGCGATAAGCGCAGCTTGCCCACGTCCATCTCGGTGCTTTCGCGCGAGTCCTCGTTCGTATCGACTACGACGCTCGCTTCGCGACGGTAGCGGGCATAGCTCTCGCCGGCCGCATGCTGCCCGCTCGCCATCTCGGCTACGCCGGGCCGCCTGAGCGGCAGCGCCAGCACGACCGATGCGTCGCGGCGTGTCTCGGGGATGTCGAGTGGCAACGGCAGCTCGTCGTCGTGCGGCAACACAAAGGAGGTTCCATCGGGCATGATGCCCTCGCACGCCGTCAGCGCCACCTTGCCAAGGCTCAACTGGGCCTCGTCGATGGCGAGCTTCCAAAAGCCCCACCCATAGTGGCGCCGCGCGCCCCAGCGCGATTCGATCTGACTCTGCCAGTAGCGGTCTTGCTGCTGCAAGTGCTGCTGCTGCAACAACATGCCCTCGGACCAGATCACCCGGTTATTCCACGTCATGATGTCTCCGTTTTCCATGGCATTCGGCGGGAGTCGATCATTGCCGCTCACCGAACATGCTCGCGGCCGCCTTCCAGACCGGATGTACCCAGCGCATCACGAACCCGCGTTCGGGCTCGGGCGCTGGCGTCGTATCGGTCAACGTCACCGCCGCACTGTCGAGCGTCGCTGTCAACTCGGCGGCCCCAGGGCTGCCAAGCATCACTGAGGCGCGCCACTTCGCATCGTCGATGCGTTCGTAGGCGGCGACGATCGCGATGGCGCGCGTCGCCGGATCGAGCGGACGAACGAGCGGTACCGTCTCGCCCGGGCGTACCGCGATCTCTGCACGCTCGAGCAACGCATCGTTGAGCACGCGTGCATCGTGGTCGTACAGTTCGAAAAAAGTCGCCCGATCGAACGCGTCTCTCGCGCGCAATTCGTATATCCGGACGAGCACGGGCGCCGGACGCCCGTGCGAACCTGGATTGAGCGTCGGCGACGCGTGAATCGTCACGGAAAGCGTCGGCTGCGGGCGCGGTGCGGGGCTAGCGCATCCCGCGAGCGCCACGCAAGCCGCGATCGCCGCGGCCCGCAGGTATCGCCGGGTCCTATTCATCCGCGCTCCTCCCCCACCCCTGCGGCAGGCGCTCCGACAGGCAGGCGGAAAGCCTGTCGTTGCGGCAACGCGTGGTCGTCTTGCGTCGCATTCCGTGACTCGTGCCGTAACTCGCCCAGCGCAACGCCCGCCCTGTGCGTTGCGAGCCCGAGTGGATCGCGCGCAGCCACCACCGGCTCGCCACGCGCGAGCGACGGCGGACCGGACAACAGGCGGGATGTCTCCCGCAATCGATCGACGGCGTGAGGAGATTCGCGAGGCGTTGTGGTCATGGCGCGCCTCATTTGATGGACGAGCCGTCATCGGCCTCTTCGGGTGCGCTCGGCGATTCGGGCGAAGCATTCGCGCCGGAGCCGGCCGAGCCTCCGCTGTTCAGGCCGACGATCGGCCCCGAGATCTGCACACCCGCCGGGCTGATCGCAATGAAGCTTTCGCCGGCTTTGAGCGTCAGCAGCGCCCGCGCTTCGATGCAAACGCTCGCACCGCCCGAAATCGAAACGAGCTCCGCGCTCGCGGCGTAGGTCATGCCGGCTTTCTGAACGACATTCGCCTCGGCCTGAAGCGACGCGCTCCCATCGACTTTCACGTTTTGCGAACCAACGACGCTCAAGTGCTGAGAACCCACTTTCGAAAGCTGCTTGCCCCGCACGATCGTATGTTGCGAGCCACCGACCCAGGTCAGGTCGTCCTTCTTGACATAGGTGTCGTGCCGGCCACCGGTATAGAACAGAAGTTGCAGGTCCTTGTCGTTGAAACGGAGTTCGTTGCGCTCCGAACCTTCGATCGCCTTCGTCCGGATCGTCGAAACGCCACTGTGAGCTGGCAGACGATACGGCGTCTCGTTGGTGCTGTTGTAGACGCTGCCCACGATGAGCGGATAGTCGGGATCGCCGTCGAGAAACGCGACCACCACTTCCTGTCCAACGCGCGGCACGAACATGGCACCCCATGCCTTGCCGGCCCAGCCCTGCGCGACGCGTACCCAGCATCGCTGCATACGCTCGCTGTCTTTTGGCGGATTGAATTGCTCCCAGTGGAACTGCACCTTCACTTGCAGATAGGCGCTCGCAGCCGTCTGGTCGCTATCGGGCGCAACGACGATCGCGGTCTGCACGCCCGCATGCGGGCGTGGCGTGCGCCGCGGGGCCCGGTACGGCCGCCCTTTGCGCGTCGCGACGAACGTGCAGTCGAACAGCGGCTCGGACGACCCGGCACCGGGCATCGACGCGAGCGCGTCGATCGAACCGAGTTCGTATTCGGCGGCCACCACGAGGTACGCGCCGTTTTGATCGGCGCGCGGATGGCCTGTCAGCGAAAAGGTCCCGCCGGGGTGTATGCCGCGCGCGCTGGCGCGGCCTACCGCGCATGCAGTCTCCGCCTGATGGGCCTCGACGAGCGCCTGCGCGTAGCGGTGGCCGTCGCTTTGCGCGGCGTAGCCGGGCGAGTAGTCGGCCAGCACGTAGGCGCTACGCCCCTCTTTCGTCGACGCACGCGCGAGCAGGCCCTGGTTTTCGCTCGCGCGGGCTTTGTTGAAATCGAACGCGTTGACTTCGCTCGTGCCGGCCGCAAGCTCTTCTTCGAACGACCATCGATAGATCGACTCGGAGAGCGGCTGGCCGTCCGTCACCCAGGCTTGAAACGGGATCGTTCCGTAGTGGGCGATCGGCTCATGAGCGCTCGGCGCATCGGCAAGCACGAGAATGTCCTTGCCGCCACGATGTTCGAAGTAATAGTAGATTCCTTCGCGCTCGATGAGCCTCGCGAAGAAATCGAAATCCGTCTCGCGGTATTGCGCGCAATGCGCGAGCTTCGGATAGCTCGTCGTACACCGGCTCTCGTAGTCGACGCTGTAGTCGTCGAGCAGCTTCCCGACGATCTCCAGCACCGACCGATCGTGAAAGAAGCGGCAGTGCGCGCCGCGCGTCAGCAACCACAGACGGGGACGAATCGTGGCACGGTAGCCGATGCGGTGCGTGCCGCTTTCGTCGATACCATGATCGTCGAGGCTGACACGCGCGACTATCCCGTTGAACTCGCGCGCGGCGCCGACAGCTTCAAGCGAGATCGAGAGCGTCGTGCCGACCAGGTCCTGAGTGCTGACATTGGCGGCATCGCTCGCGAGGTCGAGCTCGAATTCGAAGGGCGTGGCGAGCGCTTCGCGTCCGCGCATGCGGACTAGGCGCAATGTATCGCCGCCGAGGGCACTCTTGAGCTCGATCTCCATATCGATGTCCCCCGCGGTTGAAATGTCGATTCGTCGGTTTGGCGCCAGCGTGACGGGCGCTTACGGCACCATCGTCCGCAGGCTGCCCGCGAGGTCGATGGTGATCGCGCCCAGCCACGTACACATGCATACGGACTCACTGTTCAGCGCGGGAAACCCGCCTACCAGCACATTCGGCGCGCCAGGCACCCACGGGGCAACCGTCGCCGGAACGCACGGAGCGGGCGTGGGCGTGCCAAGCGCCGCCGCCGTCGCCGCGATGACCTCCGGGTTCGTTGGCGCGTTGCACATCCCGAAGGTCGGAATGTTGACCATGGGCTTCGAATCCATGATCGACGCGGCCGGACGTCCTTCGACGATGACGCGCGCCTCCGGCAGCACACTGAGCACCGAGGGCGCGAGGCCGAACGAGCACTTCATGATTGCACCGGCAACGACTTGCTGAGACATGAAAATTCTCCTTTTCAGCCGCTCGCGGCTGTCACGCTCGATCAGAAAAACGCGCACCGGATAGCGTCATCCGCGACGGCGATCTCCACACGCTCGATTGGCGTTCCGGTCCTTTGTCGCGCGAGCATCGCCTGCCCGATTTCCGGCAGCAGCCGTTGGGCGATGACAGCATCGACGAGACGCGCGCCGCTGTCGTTCTCGTCGCACCGCGCGACGATCCAGGTCACGACGTCTTCGTCGAAACGCAACGCGATGCCATGCTGGGCATTCATCTGCTCCTGCACGCGTGCAAGCTGCAGCCCGACGATCGCGCGCAGCGCCGTCTCATCGAGTGGGTAATAGGGAATCGTCGTCATGCGGCCCAGCAACGCCGGCGCGAACACGCGTAACAACGGCGCGCGCAGCGCCGACGCGAGTTCCTGCTCCGAAGGCACCGATGCGGAATCGGCGCAGGTACGCATCACGAGTTCCGTTCCTACGTTGGTCGTCAGCAGGATGAGCGTGTTGCGAAAATCGATCACACGCCCTTCGCCATCTTCCATCCAACCTTTGTCGAATACCTGGTAGAACACCTCGTGCACATCGCGATGCGCCTTCTCGACTTCGTCGAGCAAAATGACGCTATGCGGACGGCGACGTACCGCCTCGGTCAGCACACCGCCCTCGCCGTAGCCCACATAACCGGGCGGCGCGCCCTTTAACGTCGACACGGTATGCGCTTCCTGGTACTCGCTCATATTGAGCGTGATCAGGTTGTGCTCGCCCCCATAGAGTTCGCCAGCGAGCGCAAGCGCTGTTTCGGTCTTGCCGACGCCAGACGGCCCGGCGAGCAAAAATACGCCCAGCGGGCGGCCCGGACGGTTGAGCCCCGCGCGAGCGGTCTGAATGCACCGCGCCACGCGCGCAGTGGCGTGCGATTGACCGACGATGCGCGCGTCGAGCCGCCGCGAAAGGTCGAGCAGCGTTTCGACTTCATCGCCCACCATGCGCCCCACGGGGATGCCGGTCCAATCCTGGACGACCGCAGCCACCGCGTGACGATCCACGCACGCCATGACCAGCGGAGCATCGCCCTGGCATGTGCGCAGCTCGCGCTCGGCCCGCTCGAGGGCCGCCAGCGCTTCCTGTTGCGCGTGCGCAGTGTGCGGCGCGGTCGTTTCGTTCCGGTCCGCGTCGCCCAATGCCACCGCTTCCACCGTCTCGGAGACATCGCAAAGGCGACGATGAAGTTCACGTATCGTGTCGACCAGCGCTCTTTCCCGCTGCCAGCGCGCATCGAGCGCATCGGCGCTCGCGCGCTCCAGTTCCAGACGCTCGGCCACCGCCTTCGAGCGCGCCTGCCCGTCGGCGCCCCAGGACGTTTCGCGTTCGATCGACTCGCGCTCCGCTTCGAGCGCCGCGATGGTCTCGCGCGCAAGTTCCAGCGCGGGCGGGGTGGCATGATGACTCGCGGCGACACGCGCGCAAACGGTGTCGATGAGGCTGACCGCCTTGTCCGGCAATTGCCGATCGGCGATATAACGAGCGCTCAGTGTGACGGCCGCGTGCAGCGCTTCGTCGAGGACGAGCACGCCGTGATGCGCTTCCATGGCAGGCACGAGCCCTCGCAACATGCCAAGCGCCTTCGCTTCATCGGGTTCGCGTATGACGACGGGCTGGAAGCGCCGAACGAGTGCCGGATCCTTTTCGATATACCGCTTGTATTCAGCCCAAGTGGTCGCGGCAATCGTGCGCAGCGTGCCGCGCGCGAGCGCGGGCTTGAGCAGGTTCGCCGCATCTCCCGTGCCGGCGGCGCCACCCGCGCCGATCAGCGTATGCGCTTCGTCGATGAAAAGAATGACAGGCGGTTGGGCCTGCTGCGCTTCCTCGATCACCTGTCTCAGGCGCTGCTCGAACTCGCCCTTCATGCTCGCGCCGGCTTGCAGCAGCCCGACATCGAGCGCGCGCAGACTGACGCCGCGCAACGGCGGCGCGATATCGCCCGACACGATGCGCTGCGCGAGACCTTCGACGACTGCCGTCTTGCCGACACCCGCCTCGCCCGTAAGGATCGGATTGTTCTGGCGCCGCCGCAGCAGGATGTCGATGATTTGACGCACCTCGTCGCTGCGCCCGACGATCGGGTCGAGCTTACCCTCGCGCGCCAGGGCCGTGAAATCGACGGTATAGCGTGCCAGCGCCTGCTCTCGGCCCATCGGGGCCGGCGCGATCGCACCGCTCGCCTCGCCCGGTGCGGCGTCGATGCGCGTACCCGTCGCCGCGCCCCCTGTTTCGGGTGACTCGCTCAGGAGCGCAGCGAACTCGCTCGTCAACACGTCGCAATCGATGCGCTTGAATTCGAGCGAGATGCCGAGCAGGTCGCGATGAAGCGATGGCGTCTTGAGCAATCCGACGAGAAGATGGCCAGTGCGCACTTGTCCGGCGTCGAACAGCAGCGAGGCATAAACCCACGCGCGCTCGACGGCCTCCTCGACACGCGGCGAGAAATCGATGACGCCATCGGCGCGGCGCGGCAACGCATCGAGTGCTTTCGTGAGGTCGCGTGCAAGTGCCGCCCTGCCCAGGCCGAAGCGGCGCACGATCCGATGCAAGTCCGAATCGTGACCCTGCAGAATCTGATGCAGCCAGTGCGCGAGCTCGACGTTCGGATTGCCGCGCAGTTTGGAAAAGACGGTACCGCTCTCGATCGTGCGATAGGCAAGCGTTCCGAGCTTGCCGAACAATGTCACCCGACGAATTTCTGCCATAACGAATCCCCTTGATGTAAGCGCGGCGTCGACGCGTCGCCACGAAAGCGCAACGACGGCGAACCGCCACGCGATCCCGCACGCGCGCGGCCGAGCCATGTTTCGCGAGCAAGACGCGCGTTTCGCGCAAGACGCATCGGCCTCGGCACATCGGCGTTCAAGCGAATCTCGACATCCCAGTCGAGCATGCCGCCCGTGTAAAGACGAACCCATTCGACGAGTTCGGCGAACTGGGCAGCGCCCGGCTCGAGAAGGCGCCGCGTGGCCTCGTCGACCGGACCCATGACGATGCGTACGCCATGCTGACGATCCCAGATGCGGCGCCCGAGCACGTGCCCTTTTCCGAGGGAGGGTGTCGCGCGGGAACCGAGCGGTGCCAACGCCTCGTCGGGCAACGCGACCCAACGGCCCACGAACTGCTCGATCGAGACCGGCACGCGAAAGTACGTGCTGAGCAGCGTTGCAAGCCCGCTCGCATGCCGCGTTCGCCCCGCGAGCAGCCCCCCGAAATAGAGCACCGCCCGAGCGTCGACGCGCCCGTGCTCGCGCCGCTCCGCGCGGCCAAAGCCCGCGAGGCTTCCCACGGTGCGCGCGAAGTCATCGTCGTTCGGGCGATCGAACGCAACGACGGGCTCGCTCGCAACGCGAGCCCGATAAAGCAGGCTCAGCATCCGATGATGAAAGACGTCGAGAAACGCGGCCCACGTCGCGTCGCCGGCGCGCAGCCAGCGCTCGCGAACGTATTCCGTGAAATGCAGCGGCATCGGCCCTTGAGGGCCGAGCAAGCCGATATTGACGGCAAGCCGCGGGACACCGCCGGAAGGCGCCACGCCTGCCTCGGTGATTTCCTTGCCGCGAAACGCAAGATCGGCGTTCTGACTGAACCGAAGCGGCTCGTCGGCGATACGCAGCGCGCGGCCGATGCGCGGCTTGTCGCGGTAGGCCGCCTCGACGAGCCGCAGCGCCGCGATGAATTCGAAGCGGGCCGCGCCCGCGCCGATGCGGCGCATCGTGATCAAAGGATCGCGCATCGTCCGACCCTCGGCTGCCATCGCATCACTTCGCCTCGCCCCGGCGTGCGTATGACGGTCTCGGTAAAGTGATTGATGGATACGTAAAAGGCAAAGAATGCCTGCAGCACTGCGCCGAACAGAAACCCGCCTTCGTATGCGAACGGCGAATCGGCGAACTCGACGGCGATCTCGAGACCCCGGCCGAACGCGGTCGGTCCCGCGATAGGCAAGCGGCGCGTCACGGACCGCGCGCGCAGCCGCTCGATCGACATGATCTGGCGCTTCGCGATGTGATCGTCGTGCCGGCAATGCAGGTTCAGCAGATCGCGCAATGCGCCCGCCCTGGCTTGCGCCGCGGCGTGCTCGTCGCTGCAACCGAGGTCCTCGGTGAGCGGAAGGTAGTTGGCCGACAACCCGTCCACGAGACGCCAGACGACATCGTCGTTTTGCGCGAGCGCGCCGCGCGGCTCGCTCGGGCCCGCCACACACCGCACCGATTCCACAGGCATCGGTTCGCCGCAGACGAAATCCGTCGTGCCCGCGCCCACCCTCATGCGCAACGGCAGATCGCGGTTCGTGCATAGCGCGTTGACGCCCAGCTGATGCAAGTCGATCGGAAGGTGCTGTTCCGCGCCATCGACGAGCGCGATATACACCTCGCTGCCCACATAACGCGAGCGGGTCCCGAGCCGGCGCTCCTGCTCGGATGGCAGACGCGTCTCGCGCCGCATTTGATAGTAGGCGCCAGCGTGCCCCGCTTCCCCGCCGCGCAGGCGATAAAGCGGCTCGAAGCGCCTCGGCTCGCCGGCCCCCATGCGATAGCCGTCCACGCCGACGATGGAGTGGATTTCGAAATCGATCGGCCGCGTGCGATCGGCCACCACGTGATATTCGAACTGCTCGTCGCTCACCCAGATACGGTCGGTCCTGCGCTCGAACAGGTTGATCGCCGGCGTGCAATAGAGCGCGAACTGCGATGCGTCCATCGCGGATTCGAGTGTCGAATCATGTTCATCGAGCAACAGGACCAGCTCGAACGCCGTGCCACCGCAGGTGCGCAG
This sequence comes from uncultured Paraburkholderia sp., assembly GCA_966421005.1. Classification (GTDB taxonomy): domain Bacteria; phylum Pseudomonadota; class Gammaproteobacteria; order Burkholderiales; family Burkholderiaceae; genus Trinickia. The sequence continues at coordinate 14,670 of CBJLAJ010000003.1, read as the reverse complement.
CGCCTGGCGCAGCCCCCGCATCTCGACGAACAAAAACCGCTGGGCGAACGCGAAGTATTCCTGCAACAACCGGAAACCCGAGAACGACTGCGCGGTATTGGGCAACAGCGCCTCGTCATCGGATAAACCTGCCGGAACCACACAATTCGACGGCAGCACGGCCGAGGGCACCGACGAGCCGGCCGGCACGACATACCCGCCGACGACATGTCCGGTCAGTTGCTCATAGACACGCACCGCGGCATTGTCGCTGCCACGCAGGAAGATCGGCAGCGTATCCAGCGGCAAGGCGCTCAACGCGTGCACACCGTGCGCCTGGAAACGCAGATGCAGCGCGGCGAGCGGCCGCGACGACTGCGCCCCGGGGACACGCCCCGGCGTGCCGCTCGCGGGTGCGTAGCGCGCATCGACGAGTTCGAGCGGCCATAGCGTCAGCTCGTGCGCGGTGCGATATTCGCATCGCGTGGTTTCATGTTTGTCGAGCTGTCCGATGAGCGACGTATGGCGTGGTACGCGAACGCCCCGCGCGAGGCTCGGGTGTGAGAAGTCAGGCGCGAATTGCGCCACAGCCATCGAAGGAATCGGTGCGAGATACTGCGGAAATATGACTTCCATCAGATGCTGCGCGAAGCGCGGATACTGCGCGTCCAGACGCATTTGCACACGCGCGGCGAGAAAGCTGAAGCCCTCGAGCAGACGCTCGACATAAGGGTCGGCACACTCGAACTGTTCGAGCCCGAGACGGCCGGCCACTTTAGGAAACGCCTCGGCAAACTCCGCACCCATTTCGCGCAGGTGCGCGAGTTCCTGGGTGTAGTACTTGAGCAAAAGCGGGTTCATGGCGTGCTCGATCCGTCAAGCCCGCGCACGCTGACGTCGCCATCCTCGAGGTCCAGCTCGGTGCGGAAATAGAGCCGTTCCGGATAGGGCTGCATCCAGAGATCGCCCTCGATCAGAAAGGCCATTGCGGTTGGACGCGTGCGCTTTTCGTGCGGCAGCGCGCGGACGCGCACGCTATCGCTGACGATTCGCGGCTCGAACGAGCGGATCGCATGAGCAATCCAATCCGCCATCTCGTCCGAGTCGAGATTCGACAGCGCCTTACCGGTGAAATCCGGCAAGCCGTAATTCAATACCGAGCAGGTAACCGCCGGGCCGCCGTTGCAATGTCTGCCATCGCCATGAGGCAGTCTCGTCGCATTGAGCAGATTGGACAGATCGCGCAGCACGCTGCGGCGCAATTGCCGCGCCGAGACCACGCGTCGCTCGCGCGCCTCGTACGGACTCGACGGTGCATCGTCGGTCAGCCGGTCCAGCAACGCCGGCTGCAAACGGTCTTTCGCTGTAAGTTCGGCCATGAGAGACAAAGTCCTCGAGGTGAAGCCACGGCACGCGCACGCGCCGTGGCGAAACGATCGCTTACCCGCCGGGCGAGCCGGCAGGCGGACGATGCGAGCAGAGCGGGGATTACTTGCCCGTCGTCTTCGAGGTGCGGTTGTAGGTGAACTCGATTGCGGCGTCGAGCGAGCCGTCCGGCGTCTTTTGCGGATGGTAGGCAACGTTCATCGTCTCGAAGACGAGCGACACGTTCTCGACCATTTCGTCCGTCGAGCCATCGCTACCCGTGGAGTAAGTCGCAATGAAGACGTTCGTCAGATCCACCTTCAGGAACACCTCCGGAGTGGGCTTGCCGGTCGACTTGCGCATCTCCAGCGTGCCTTTCTTGAAGTGTTGACCGGTGGTCAAGTACTTCATGATGATCGGCGAGCCCTTGCAGAACTGCTTCTGGAAATTGATGCCGCTCACCTGGGCCGTGCTTGCCGACAGACCGCCGTCGGAACGGTCCTGGGGATAGTTGCTCATGCCCCAGTTCCAGTTCATGACGTTCAGTGCCGCCTTCTCCGTACCTGCTTCGCCCTCGATGCCTTCCAGAACGATCGTGATACCGTTATCTGCCATCTTTCAACTCCTTATGGTCTTTCGACCAGACTTATCAAACTTCTCCCGCGAAAACATCGCTCCGCGGGTGTTTATCGAGGTCCTCCCGGCGCGACGCGCCGGCCTCGTCAAGCCCCTCCGACAGAAGGCAGCTTGCTGACCAGTCGCAGCGAGACTGTCAGACCTTCGAGCTGGTAATGCGGGCGCAGGAAGAACTTCGCCGCGTAGTACCCCGCATTACCCTCAACCTCCTCGACCTCCACACTGGCCTCGGCCAGCGGTCGACGCGACTTCGTCTCGTTCGACGAGTGCGCGGGCGAGCCGTCCACGTAGTGGATGACCCAATCCGACAGCCACCGCTGCATGTCTTCCCGGCTCTTGAACGAACCGATCTTGTCGCGCACGATGCACTTCAGGTAATGCGCAAACCGGTTGCACGCGAACAGGTAGGGCAGCCGTGCCGCGAGGCCGGCGTTGGCAGTCGCGACCGGGTCGTCGAATTCGGCAGGCTTGTGCAGCGATTGCGCGCCGATGAATGCGGCCATGCCCGAGTTCTTCATATGCACGAGCGGCAGGAACCCGGCTTTCGAGAGTTCGGCTTCGCGACGATCGCTGATGGCGATTTCGGTCGGGCAAGTCGAGGCCATTCCGCCGTCGTCGCTCGGAAAGATATGAACGGGCAGATCGTCGACGGCACCGCCCGACTCGATGCCGCGAATGCGGGTGCACCAGCCGTAATGCTTGAACGAGCGGTTGATGTTCGCGGCCATGGCATAAGCCGAGTTCGCCCATACGTAGCGGCTGCTGTCACCCTCCCCGGTGTCTTCCTCGAAGTCAAACGAATCGACAGGGTTCGACTTCGCCCCGTACGGCGCGCGCGCCAGAAAACGCGGCAGCGCGAGACCGATGTAGCGCGAGTCCTCCGATTCGCGCAGCGCGCGCCATGCGGCATGCTCGGGCGTTTCGAAGAGCTTGGCGATGTCGCGCGGATTGGCGAGTTCGCTCCACGATTCCATCAACATCACCGAAGGCGCTGCCGCCGCGAGGAACGGCGCATGGGACGCGGCACAAATCTTGGCCAACTGTCCCAGCAAATCCACATCGGGGCCGCTGTTGTCGAAGTAATAATCCGCCACGATTGCGCCGTACGGATGGCCGCCGAACTGGCCGTACTCTTCCTCATACAGCTTCTTGAAGAGCGGGCTTTGATCCCACGCCGAACCTTTGTACTTGCGCAGCGTGCGATAGAGATCCGTCTTGGATACATTCATCACGCGGACCTTGAGCTGCTCGTCGCTTTCGGTGTTCGAGATCAGATAGTGCAGCCCGCGCCACGCGCTTTCCACCTTCTGGAAGGCCTCGCAGTGCAGGATCACGTTGATCTGATCGGTGAGCTTCTTGTCGATCGCCGCGACAAGCGCTTCGACGGTATTCATCACGTCCGGGGAGACGAGCGCGGTGTCCGCGAGCGCGTGTTCGGCCAGCGTACGCACCGCGGTTTCGATGGCTTCTTGCGCCTTGTCGGTCTTCGGCTTGAATTCCTGTTGCAACAGGCGGGGAAAATCGCCCGCGTCGATCGTCTCGCTGACGGCCTCGGGCGCGGCGTTCTGCTCTACAGTGCTGACGTCTGTCATGACTGGTTCCTTTAAAAGATTGCGTTCACGCCGCGGGGTTATCGGCCGCATCCTCGGCTTCGCCCTGCGCTTGCGTGTCGGGCTTTGCCTCGTCGGGGGTGGCAGCCAGCGAACGCATCAGATCCGGATCGGCGAGCAGCTTTGCGACCAGATCCTCGGCGCCGACCTTGCCATCCATGTAGCGCAGCAGGTTCGCAAGATGGCCTCGCGCCTCATAGAGCCGGCGCAGCGGCTCGATGTTTCGGGCGAGCGCTTCGGGAGAAAAATCGTCGATCGAGCCGAATGTCAGGTCGATGCCGAGCTCGCCTTCGCCCGTCAACGTGTTCGGCACCATCGCGGCGACGCGCGGCTTGATCGCTTTCATGCGATCGTCGAAGTTATCGGTATCGAACTCGAGAAACTCGCGCTCGGCGACAGACGGCAACGGTTCGACGGATTGTCCCGACAGGTCCGCCATGACGCCCATGACGAACGGCAGCGAAACTTTCTTCTCGGCTCCGTTGATTTCGACGTCGTACTCGATTTGCACACGCGGCGGGCGCGTACGCGCAAGAAACTTTTGACTGCTTTCCTTGGCCATTGAAGCGATCTCCATATGAATGAGTGGACCGGGCAAAGCGCAGGCGTTACTGCGACTCGATACCGGCTATGTGCTTGACTTCGCCTAAACCGGCGGGCGACAGGTCGCTCACGATCTCGATGAAACTCAGATTGACCAGGCGGCGCGCACGCTGCAGCAGCAACGGCACGGGACTGGCAGGCTCGTTTTGCTCGTAGTACACACAGAGGCGGTCGAGCATGCGCACGACATCGACTCGATTGACGATTTCATGCGATGTGTCCGCCGACGCAGCGCTTCCCGTTTCATTCGCGTCCGCTATGACCACGGGACGCCCAGGATGACGGGCAAGGCGCTCCTGCACCGCTGCCGCGGCTCGCCGCAGCAACTGGTGAAGAACGTTCAAACTGATGGCATGGCTGTGCCCCGCGAACTCGGTCAGCAACGCATCGATCTTCGCCATGCGCTCGCATGCGGTCACGAGCGTTGCGTGGATCGTGCTCAACGTGTCGAAGGGGCTGGCCGCGAACGCGGCCTCGATCTCGGCCGGATCGGCCGGCTCGGCGCCGGGGGGCGCCGCCCATTCGCCGGCGGCGATATCGAGGTCGCGCAGACTGAACGCCTCTTGCATCGACGAGTGGACAAGCGCAGTGGTATGAACCTGGCGCACGAGCCCCGCTTGATCGTCGAGCGCCGCGAGAATGTTGATTCGCGCGGTCGGATCGTTGTCGTCGTCCGCATCCAGTTGAGGGTGCAAGTGCTCCCAATAGCGGGCGAGCAAACCCTCGATCAGCGCGAGCCCCGCATCGAGGCCCTCGAATCCGGACAGCGATTGCAGCGCGCGTGTGAGCCATACGGCCAAGCGCAAATCGTGGCTCTGAGCGAAGAGCGCTGCCGAGCGCGTCTTCACCGCTTTCCAGTCCGGCTCGACAGCCGCGAGATGCATCTTCCCGTACTGGACATCGGGGGAGCCCTCGACGAGGCGCGCGAGCTCCGCGTATTCCGGCGAATACTCGAGTTCAGGTCCGCATGGCGCCTCGGGAGAAACTTCCGCCAACATTGCATCGATATCGAGCAGGGACATGGTTCTCAACGGTACACATCAAAGGAAAGGAATGGCTGCATCGGCTTGCCGCATGAATCGCATAGGGGTGCAGCGATCTGGAAGCCATTGTTCTCCGTTTGATGCGCCCTGCCCTTGCGAAACTTCTCAAAATGAACGGCGCTCACGCCATGACGGCGCGCTTCGGCGCGCCCTAACGCCAGGAGGGCAACGCCCAGGCGGGATTGGGCTCGACACGGAATCCGTCCCGTCTGATATCTCGCAACAAGCGTTGCAGTTCGGGCAGGTCCGCCGCGACGCGGTGCTCGGCGCGGCGAAAACCGCTCGCGGCATGCGGAATGAAGAAGATCAGGGGATAGTCGATTTCGCCGAGCGCAAATCCACCGTAGTCGCCATGCATGACGACATCGTTACCCGGGCGGCATACCGCGTTGAGTCTGCGCCGAAGGCGATCGACGGCAAACGAAATATTGCCGAGATGCGGATCGCCCATCGCCGCAGCGATGCGCCCGCGCTCCGCGTCGTTTGCGAATACGAGCGCGGCCTGATGTGCGAGCTGTCTCACGGCGCTGCCGATCTTAGGCGACACGAACGCAGCCCGCGGCATGGGGCGATCGTTCACACCCGGGCTCGGGAGACTCGCATGCGGAAAGACACACCAGAGATCGTAGTCGCCACAAACGGCATCGGTGTCGCGCGCCGCGGCGCTTGCCGAACGCGGGTTCGTCAGCCCGAAGAGCGGCTCGCAGCCTTGCGCCGCGAGCGCGTCGAGCGCAGTACGGCCGATCGACAGGCCGTTTTCGAGACGGGCCCGGGCCAGTGCGGACGGTAATGGCACGTCGGGCCGATACCAGATGCTCCATCTCGCGGCGCCTTCCGTGGGAACGAGAAAAAACGAACGCGCTCGAGCCCTACCGCCTTGCCGCGCCGTGACCGCAAGGAGCGACGCAGCTGCAGCCGCGGCCGATGAAGCGCCCGCTGGCGCACGCTCGATCACGCCTCTTGCGAACAACGTCGAAAGCCGCGATGCCGAGATGACGAGCGGTACGGCGCGCACGCCGGCCGCCACGGCTTGCGTGACGGCCGCCTCCTGCTTCGTGAGGCATTGCGATGCTTTCGTGAAACGCGGATCGAGCGCGACAAAGCCCGCCATCGGCCCCCAGTCGCAGGTCTTCGCCTTGATATGAAAGCCCTTCGCCGCATAGCCCTCCATCATCAAATCCGTACACAGCGAATTCAACTCGCGAGACGCAATGACCATGCGCGACTCGATGCTCACCTGTTTGAACGACTCGACGTGTCGCGGATGAAATCCCGCGGTCGCGTCGTATTCCGGAAATAAACTCATTACTTGCCCCATGCGCTTTATCAAAGTCAAGGGGAAGCATTGAAAATCAGACCGAATTACCTCGCGACGCGATTTTTCTAGAAGTCGCGGTGCATCTCAATCGCGTCCCAAATAGCGGTCCTCGAGCGCCGCGGCGCGTTGCGCGGCCGTTCGATAGCTCTGCAGTCGGGCCAGCGCGTCCGCGTCGTCCGAGAGCGCGAGGGCCGCCGAGATCTGTCGCGGATAGTGGAACCCCGCTTCGTCGAGCACGCGGTCCGTGAAATAGACCGCCGCACCGCGATTCAAGTACGCGTCGTCGGCCCCCAGTAGTTCGAAGCCGCCCAGCGCGCGCACCACTTCGTAAGTCAACTGGCGCTCGAACTCGACTCCGCGCAAACCGGCATCGCTCAGATACTGCATCTCGTCGTCATCGAGATAAAGCCGGCGCTCTCCGGTGCCGCTTTCGTTGCGCGCCGCGCCTTGAAGCACCGCATCGGCAGGCGCATCGCTGTCGAGCATGATCTTCCAGTCAAGCGGCTGGCCTTGCGCATCCGTACATGGCGAACGGGCGAGCAGATGGCGAAATGTCTCGCTCTCGCGATAGAGACGTCGATAGAAATCCGACAAGACCTGAGCATCGGCCTGGAGCACCTCGTTGGCGCCGCGGGGGCTCGCCACGAACACGAAGCGCTTCTCGAACTGCGTCTCGAAGTCGTGCCACGACAGGAAAACGTCGTCCTCATCGGCCGGCATGGTGTCGACGATCGCCTTGGCCTCGCGCACCGTCGCGCGTGCGGTCAGTGGCGTCTCGCCGATACGCGCGTCGCCCGATACCGGCCCACGCCCCGAATCGACGATCGGATCGAGATACGCATCCTCCGCCTGAGCGGCACGCAGGGCGGCGTCGCGATGGGCGTCGAACGTCTCGAGTTGTTCGGGGTCGGGCGAAGGATCGCTGACGGGGCTCATAACCTGCTCCGGGAACCGATAACCGGCTTCGTTCAGGATCTTGTCCGTCAGATAAACGGGCGAGCCTCGATTGAGCAGGCCCATGGCCGGCACGGGATCGGCCTCGCCCGTGAACGCGTGGATCATTTCACGCAGGTATGCCTGCTCGAGCGTCCACGATTCGCGTCCGTTTGGCGATTCGTACTGCATGGCGTGGATATCGCAATCTTTCGGCATGAAGATTCGCTTTGGGTCGAAGTCGGTGTAAGCCTTCGTCGGGGACCCGAGCGGGTTCGCATCGCCCACCACCATCGCCCATTTTTTCCAGCCGGCTCCTGCTTCGTTGCGCGCGCGCGTTTGCTCGTCGTCGAACCGATTGGCAAGCCGACGAAATGTCGGGCTCGTCTGAAAGAGCGTTTCGTAGAATTCGTCGATATCGAAATCCTGCGCTGGGCCCGGCGGTAGCTCGATCTCGAAGTTTTCCGACATGATTCGCTTGAAATCGCGCAGCGCGAGATCGTTCGCGCGTGCCAGCGCCCGCTCCACCTTCTTCACCGTGATACGTTCCTGCAGGTCCATGAAAGGGGCATCGGGGCGGACATCGAGACCCGCGTCCGGGTCCATGTAGTAGCGCTCGGTGACGGGATCGCGCTCGATCATCCGCTGATCCCGCGTGCGGCGCGCCATGCGCCAGTCGATCTCGTAGACGAGCCCATCCCTGCTCAAGATGGGCACGATCCGGTCCTCATCGGCAAGATGGACGATATCGAACTCGCGCCACCGCACGTGACGCCCGCCCGAGCGCACGCGTTGCACGAGCTCGCTATATCCGGAGGGGATCTCGCTGTCGCGCAGGCCGATGTCGACACGGTCCGCGGCGGCTCTGGCCAAAGACGGATGCGCCGACAGCTCGATCATCGCCCCGTCCGTGCGGGCGGCCACCCGTCCGAGCCTCGTTGCAACAGGGTGGCTTGGCCGGCCCGTCCCGGCATGGGAGCCGCCGCCTGTCGACAGGTCGAACAGATCGACGCCGAGAAAGATCAGGCCGAATGCCGCTTGCGCGGCATCCTTGTGACGCACGCCCTCTTCGATGTTGTATAGCGAGCCGAGGACGGGCACGGTGTTGATCCAGGTCTCGAAGCCTCGCACCGTGGCCCGGTGTTGTTCCGTTTCAGCGGCAAACGCGCTTGCGATCTGCGAGGCTTCCCGCTCGACGGCAGCGGCCGTGATGGGCTCGGAGCGCTCCCACAGTTTTTCCTTGGCGCGCGCGACGACCCACGGGTTCGAAGGTAGCGCGGCATTGAATTTTTCCTCGGCCGCTTGCAACGAGTCTCGCGGGACGATCTCGATGTCAGGTCGCGGCCACATTCGCGAACCTACGAGACCAGTCCAATCAGCCCGATCGAGGAACTCATCGATGCGGTTACCGAACGCCGTCTTCGAGATGTTGGGATTATCCCCGCCGATCGTATAGTGACGCTCCTCTTCGATCTCCTCATCGGTCAGTTTCAGGCCGCGCAGGATGTCGCGCGCCGCTTGTTCGCGCTCAAAGCGCGGCGGTGTACCGAAACCCGCGAGCAGGCGCTCGTTGCTGTATTCAATCAACGCCTGCGTGCGCGCGACCCAGTCGCCCACGACGACCCGCTGTGCGCCCAGTGCACCGTTTGCGCTCACCTTCCGCGCGAATTCTCCGATCGGTCCTTCGCCGGCGGCCGCTTCATGCAGTGCACCGATGAGCGACTCGATCGCCGCCGTCGCGGCGGCTTCGCCTTGCGCATCCCATGCCTTGCCATCCTTGTCGAACTTCGAAAGGTGCGCAGTGATCCAGTCCATCGGTACGCCGTTGCCGCGTGCCATCTCGTCGCCCGCCGGCGCCTCGACGTCGTTGCGATAAAGCAGCATGAAGTTGGCTGGGTCCGAAACGACGATATCGTTGCTGCGCGCGAGATGCGCCGCGAAAAGCAGCCGCGGGTGCGTCGGATAAAAGGGAGCGTCGTGCCATTCGTCCTCGATCCGCCGGAACGTCTCCAAGAGCACCGAGCGGTCGTCCAGCTTTGGGGGCACAGGCTGGCCGTGGTATCGCTGGATGCGCTCCACGGCGGTCGCCATCGAGTGTTCGGGGGTGCCGAACCGGTAGAAGACGCTCTCGCCGATCTGCTCGAATTTGCGCTCGAGCAGGCTGCGCTTCTGTTGCGGGAGCAACAGCGTAAAGACCGGGTCCGGACAGAGATCCGGCGATGCGAGCAAGCTCTCGAACGACATGCGCGGGGCATTGCGCAGCGCGAATCCGTCGAAAAAGGGTGCCGTCCGCGCGCTTGCGTTCGGGACAGGCAACAGCAGCGCCATTGCCTGCTGCGCGGCACGGTCTTCCTGGAGCGCTTTCGCGAACGCGACGCGCAAATCCGCGATTGGCGGCAGCACGGGCGGAGCCGCCATCGATGCGTCGTCATGCAAGCGACGATAGAGCACCGCGGCGGCGTCGAATATCGCCTCGTCTTCGAGCTTGCGCGAGCCGGGCTGCCCATCGAAACCGGGTGGCACCGCGGTATGAAAATGGCGAGCGACGCCTTGCAGCAAATCGCCTGGCCGATCAGCGTACGGCGCGACTTTGGTCAGATCCACCCACTGCCGCAGCGAGGCGTCGATGCGAGCGACTTTGGCATAGGGATCGAACTCGCCGATGCTCCCAGCGGTCGGGGCGATTTGTACACCAGGTCCCCCGGCGTCCGCGTGCTCGATCGCGCGCCGTACGCGGTGCTCCCTCATACTGTCGGCCCAGCCTGAATTCGCGCCCTCGGCGAGCGGCGCATCGCGCGCGTCGACCGTGTCCGCAGCGTCGGCGGCGCCATTCGGCTCGGCAAGCGCGCCGGTATCGGACACAGCGGACGTACGCAACAGGTTTGACGACAAATCAAGCGAAAACGACATCAGGGATCTCCCAATCCATAAAAATGGCTAGCCTTTTATTAGCCGCGCCTCGAAAGCCTGTGCCAATGCTTCTATCGCACGCCGCGCGGGGGGCAATGTCAGCTCGATGAGTTCGGGCTCCTCGAGCGCCAGGGCTTTCTCGGCGGCATGAAGCGCCGCGAGTACTGTTTCGTCGCAGGTAAAAAACGATGCGGTGCCCTTCATGCGATGCAGCCGCTGCGAGGCGCGCCTGTATGCGTGCGCATCGAGCATGCGGTCGAACTCCGAGAGATCGGCACGCAGTTGCGCAAGGGCCCGCTCGACGAGATTCGAGAATTGGACTTCGCCATAGACAGCTTCGAGTTCGGCCCACTCGAAGTGGCTCGAATCATTGATGTGCGCCTTCATCCGTGCCTCTGCTCCACTTTTCGAAGACCGCGGCGAGTTTTTGCCGCGTGATCGGCTTCGACAGGTAATCGTCCATGCCCGCGTCGTGGCAGGCTTGCCTGTCATCGGGCGTCGCATTGGCACTGATGGCGACGATCGTCGTAGGGCGGTTCCGATTCGCCTCGTCATCCATTTCGATTTCGGCTTCGCGTCCCCTGATGCGTCGGGCGAGCGTATAACCATCCATTCCCGGCATGTGGCAATCGAGCAGCATGAGGCGCGGCCGCAATCGCGTCCAAAGCGCATAGCCTTCGAAGCCGTCGGACGCCGCGCGCGCGACAACGCCGAGGGCCGCAAGCTGGCGCACGATGATGTCCCGGTTGATGTCGTTGTCTTCGACCACCAGCACGTCGGCGCCCACCCAATCCCTGACCGGCGGCTGCGGCAATCCAATGGGTGCCGCCGGTACGGGCGAAGCGTCCCTCTCACCGCCCGAACGCGACGCCGCGGCTTGCAATGCGTCGATCAACTCCTCGATCGAACGCAAGTGGCGCGTTTCGCTTCCGTCGATGGCGACCGCAAATGCACCAGCCGTGTCGAGTGCGATATCGGCATCGGCCGGTTGGTCGTGAGCGATCATAGGACGCACGCCGAGTTTGGCCAGCGTCGCCCGCGCGACGGCCGCCATTGCCGGCGCAGGCACGCGCATCGTCACCCGAACCGGATCGATCTTCGGCCAGTGTCGCGCGAGCGCCCCCCATCGAAGCGGCACGCGTACATCGACGCGTGTCCCCACGCCGCAGGTGCTGCGTACGTCGATCGTGCCGTCCATCGCATCCACGAGCTTCTTCACGATCGACAACCCCAGACCTGTGCCCCCATAGCGCCGTGTCGTCGACCCGTCTTGCTGGGTGAACGGCGCGAAAAGATGCGGCCGGTAGGTCTCGGCGATGCCACGGCCCGTATCGCCCACCACGAACTGCAGCAAGCTGCGCCCGCGCTCGAAACGATGGCGGACCTCGAGTACGACCGAGCCGTGAGTCGTGAATCGGATCGCATTGCTGAGCAAATTGGTGAGGATCTGATTCAAGCGCGCTTCGTCGCCGATCACGAGGCGGTCGAAATGCGGCATCGCCGCGAGATAAAGCGGCAAGCCCTTGCGAGCGGCGAGCGGCGCATGCAGTTCGATCGCGGTCGCGACGAGGCGGTAAACGTCGAACGGCACCGCTTCGAGCGAAAGCGCGCCCTGCTCCATTTTCAGATAGTCGAGCGTATCGTCGATGACACGCAGCGTCAGCCGGCCCGAACGCTGCGCCACGTCCAGATAGCGGCGCTGCTCCGGCGCGAGCCGGGTCGTCTCCAGAAGATCGAGCACGCCGATGATGCCGTTCATCGGCGTACGGATCTCGTGGCTCATCATGGCGACGAAGGCCGATTTCGCCCGATCTGCCGCCAGGGCCCGCTCGCGCGATGCGACGGCTTCGTGCTGTGCGGCCTCCGCGGCACGTCGCGCCGCGCGGGTGCGGCAATAGCCCCAGAACAGCAGCGTAAGTGCGATGACGACAAGCATCGCAGCGGTGATTGCGATGCCCGTCACCATGCGCTTGTCATACCCGAGCAGCACTGAGACAGGGCGCTCGCGACTCGCGAGCCGCGCCAGCTCCGCCGGTCCCAGCGAGGCGAGGTAACGGTCGAGCATGCCGACGAGCATCGCATTGCGCGCTGCGGCGGCGAAGCCAAGGCGTTCGATTCCGATCACCGCGGCATCGACATTCAGCCGTTGAACAGCCGGGTAGCGCTGCGCGAGTTCGCGGGCGGCCATCGTATTGATGAGCGCCGCATCGGCGTTGCCGGCCAGTATCGCGCGTAGCGCGTCGGCCGCGCGCGGGCGCGGCACGATCTCCATATCGGCGAGACCCGCTCGCGGGCGTAGTTGCTGAACGCGCCAGGCGTTCGCCGCGACGCGTGGCCGGTGTGCCGGCGCATCCGCGCGCGACACGAACGACCAGGGGAGATTGTCGTAGGGTCGCGTGAGGACGAGTCCGTCCGGCGCCCGCGCGGCTTTCGGGTACGAGGTCGCGAGGTCGATCATGCCGTCGCGCAGCGCGTCCGTCAGCGTCTGCGCACCGCCGATCGGCACCGGTCGCACGCGCACGTGCACCGCGGCTGCGAAGCGCCTGAGCAATACCGCGCCCGGCCCTTGCCAGTCGCCCTGATCGTCCAGGAAGTCGTAGGGCCGGTTGAGCCGCTCCACGCCGACACGGATGTAAGGATGATCGGCAATCCAACGCTGTTCATCGCGCGTCAGCGCGAACGGCACATTCGACGTCAGCGCCGACGAAGCGGGAACCCCCTGCCATCGCATCTCGCTTCGGCGCGCGGGCGACAATCGTGCGAGCCCCTGCTCGATGAGCGAAACCGCGCGCGGGTTTTGGCTGTTGGCAGCCAGGCAGAGCGGCACGGCAAGTGGCAGCGGCTTCGATTCGAGCATCCCGAGGCCGAGTGCATCGACGGCGATGCTGTTGGCATCGAGCATGCCGACGAAGGCATCGACGCTACCGTCGGCCACCCGCTCGAGCCCGCTCTTCAAGTCGTCGACTTCGACGACGTGCGCGGCCGCAAACCAATGCTTCGGTATGCCTCCGCCGGCCGCGCCGCGCTCGATGGCGACGCGATGCCCTGCGAGATCGCCAAGCTCGCGAGGTACGCGGTAGCCTCTTGCCACTACCGTGCCGGCCCGCAACTGCGCGTAGGGCTCGGAGACCCAGAGCCACCCCTGGCCTTCGCGGTCTGCGCACGGCATCGGCACCACGTCGATCGATCCGCTCTCGAGCGCGGCCAGTGCTGCCCGAAGCGTTGCGAATCGCCGATGCACGAGGACGATGCTGTGGGGATCGGCCAGGGCATTGAGCGTCGCCGTCTCGTCGAACACGCTCGTGCCGTGCGGGTAGTCGCCGACACGCAGCTTGGGCGGCGCCATATCGGCGATGGAGGGGCTGTTTGCCGCCGCTGGAGCCTGCGTGCCGGCTGCCGCGCAAGACCAGAAAACGAGCGCCCCGAGGATACGGACACAAGCGCGGCGCGTGGCGCGCCGCAATTCATCGAAGGCACAGCTCATTCGTCGGCGATCGCGCTCAAGCGCGGAATTTCTCTTTCAGATAGAGCGCGAGACTGAGATCGTCCGCGACTTGCAGCTTGCGCATGGCGCTGCGCTTGTGGGTGCTGACCGTTTTCTTGCTGCGTCGCAGGCGATCGGCGGTTTGCGACACGGAGAGCCCTTCGCCGATGTAGCGCAGCACTTCCATCTCGGCCGATGAGAGCGTGTCTTCGCGCGGCAGCGGGACGATCGCCTCGATTTTGCCGTCGCGTGCGGCGAAAAACTTGCGCGGCGAGCCAACCGCATCGCGCACCGCATCGGCGATGAGGGGCAGCGGCGTGGCTTTTTCGAGAAAAGCGTTGGCACCGGCGCGATGGCAGACGCACTCGGCGTCCGAGCTGCGCGCCGCCGAGAGCACCACGATGACGAGCGACGGCGCTATGACACGCAGGCGACGGATGAACGCGGCGCCATCGAGGCGATCGTCGGGCAGATAGAAATCGACCAATGCGACGTCATAGGTATCGCTCTCGATGGCTGTAAAGAGCGCGTCGGCCGAATGTACGGTCTGCGCGATTTCGAAATCGGCATATCCCCGTAAAAACGTCTCGACGCCGAGCGCGACGACGGGATGATCGTCGAGCAGCACCACGCGAATTCGATGCTTGGGCCGGGATAACAACAGGATTTTTCTGGACTGCATGCGTTTGTGCCCTCGGCAACTATCTTGTCGATTCGAGCAAACGACCCACCGATTCTCAATTGCCCGTCGATCTGGAATGAATGAAAAACTGACGTCTAATATTTTTG
>CBJLAJ010000002.1:0-119284 GCA_966421005.1 uncultured Paraburkholderia sp. | reverse complement strand
GTAGCTGCTCCATCGCAGAATGCTAGCGAGCAGCCCGGGACAAGCGCGATCATGGCGTCACGGTGAGTGACGTGTGCATGCCCATCGAATAGTGTCCGGGCTTGTTGCAAATCAGAACATAGTGGCCAGGTGAAAGCCTGATCGTCATTCGTTTGTCTCTTTTCGACGCGATGTCCTCGACTTCCCCCAGCTTTTTGAATTTCTGCTCGGGTACTTGATTCCCGCGTAGGGGGAGTGCGCCGTCGGCGAGACCTGTCTTCAAGACGACAAGTTCGTGCGTCTGGCCGTCGCTCGCCGCGTTATGAACATCGAGTGTCACGGGACCAGCCTTCGCGCGGTTCGTCTCGACCTGTATCGCGTTCGACAGCAACGTGACTTTGACGATTTGCTGTGCCTCGCGCTGTTTTGCTCCGACAACGCCGGATGCAACGGCGCCAACCATGATTGTCAATAGGCGAACGAAACTCATTGCTGCGTTACTCATGATGAACATCTCCTCTTTGCTCCCCGCGGCTACCGTGCGCAGACACGCATCGAGTGACTCGTGCATGCTCGCTTTGGCTCTACACCGATAAGCCGCTCATACAGCGCGAGCCTTGACGACTAAACGTGTCATGCAAGCGGCGTATTCCGCGTCGCCAGGCGACCGGCGTCGCAATTGCCAGCAATCAGTATGGATGGGGTGTGGGACATCACAAATTTGCATATAGCTCTTACATCGATAACGTTGATAATTCGCGTTATGTCAAATCTCAAAAAGGAGAGCTGTGACTGGAACGTTGTCCTGCTGCCGGCTATACCGACGGCGTCGCGGCGGACGTACCAACGTGATCTGTCAAACTCGCGCATCGTCGCCGACAGTGACTTGGTGCTCCGAATTGTTCGCTCGGTTTCGTCTCATTGAGCCTATCTTCGGATACCGCAGTTATCGCAACGCCCCTCGGGCACGAATTAAATCGCAAGTGTCGAAGTGCGCACCGCGAGCGATGACGCTAGATTTGAGTATGAACTCGAGCATGGAGCACAATCGTGAACGCTGCGCCGGACATTCCAGTCCTCCCCGCCTCAACCCGATATGCGAACCCCAACGATCTACCCGCGCATCCTGAAACGGCAGCGCAAATCCAGGCGCTCGACTGGCACGCGCTCGGGCAAACGCTTGACGAATCGGGCATCGCCGTCATCCCTCGCCTTTTATCGCCGTCCCAATGCGACGCCCTACGCAGTGCGTATGCCGACACCGCGCGGTTTCGAAGCCGCATCGTCATGACACGGCACGGTTTCGGTCGCGGCGAATACCAGTATTTCGCCTATCCGTTGCCAGCCCTTCTACAGAATCTGCGCGAAACGCTCTACCCGTTCCTCGCGCCGATCGCAAACCGCTGGAACGAAGTGCTCGGCTTCGAGGCGCGCTACCCACGAACGCATGCGGCATTCATCAGACGCTGCCATGAAGCAGGACAAGTGCGCCCTACACCTTTGCTACTCCAATACGGCGAGGGTGACTACAATTGTCTCCATCAAGACCTCTACGGAGAACATGTCTTTCCGCTGCAGGTCGCGATTCTGTTGTCGCAGCCAGGACGCGATTTTTCGGGCGGCGAGTTCGTCCTGACCGAACAGCGGCCCCGCATGCAATCGCGCGTGGAAGTCGTGCCGCTCATGCAGGGCGATGCCGCGATATTCGCAGTCAACTACCGTCCGGCCCAAGGCACCCGAGGCGCTTATCGCGTCAATATGCGTCATGGTGTGAGCCGCCTGCGCTCGGGGCACCGGCACACGGTCGGGATCATTTTTCACGACGCGCTCTGACGCCGAAGCGCCGGTGCGCAGCAAGCCGGCGCGAGTCAATGCCGATGTATTCGTTATTTAAAGATCGCGTGGAAGCGGGCCGCATGCTGGCCGAGCGGCTGAAGGATAAGGCCGGGCCCGGTTCTCTCGTGCTCGCGCTGCCGCGCGGCGGCGTACCGGTTGCCTACGAGGTTGCGATGACACTCGGAGCCGCACTCGACGTCCTGCCGGTACGCAAACTCGGCGTGCCCGGGCAGCCCGAGCTTGCGATGGGAGCGATTGCGCCCGCCGGCGCCTTGTTCGTCGATCATGAAATCATGCGTTCGGCCCATGTCTCGCAGGCGCAGTTCAACGCGGTGCTGGCCAAAGAGCAGGCGGAACTCGCCCGTCGGGAAGTACTGTACCGCGGTAATCGCGCGCCAACCGAGGTTGAGGGAAAGTCGATCGTCGTCATTGACGATGGCATGGCAACGGGCGCTACGCTCCAGGCCGCGTTGCGCGCGCTGCGCCAACGGAATCCGGAGCGCATCATCGTCGCCCTGCCCGTTGCACCCGCCGGGAGCGAGCAACAGTTCGACGATATTGCCGATGAATTCGTCTGCATCGCTCAGCCAGCGCTTTTTTTCAGTGTCGGCCAGCATTACGACACATTCGAGCAAACGACAGACGACGAAGTCCGTCACCTCCTCGCACGCGCAGCGGATCGATAGCACGCGGCGAGGCGTTCAGTATGCGAAACGCCTCGCCGTGGAAAGGGTACCGCCCGGAACAATCAAAGCCGCAGCTCGGGCGCGGTGTATCGGCACTCGTAGCGCTTTCGCACCGTGCCGATTTCGTCGACGCTTTCCAGATAAACGTCGAATTGCCAGAGCCTGGCCATGTGCCGGAGCACTTCTTCTGTGTCGCCGGACAAGTGCCGGTTGTCGCTCATGAAATGCCGCAGCGTCAAGCTCCGGTCGCCGCGCGTATTGACCGACCAAACCTGAATGTTCGGCTCGCGATGGTGCATGTCGTATTGCCTCGACAGCGACTGCCGCACGTGCTGATAGCCGCTCTCGTCGTGAATCGCCGATACTTCCAGCGCCTCGCGTGTATCGTCGTCGAGCACCGAAAAAAGGCGCATATCACGGATCAGCTGCGGCGAGAGATATTGCGCGATGAAGCTCTCGTCCTTGAAGTTGCGCATCGCGTAGTGCAACGTCTGCAGCCAGGGCGACCCAGCGATGTCCGGAAACCACTTGCGATCTTCTTCGGTGGGCGATTCGCAGATACGGCGAATGTCGCTCATCATCGAAAAACCCAGCGCGTACGGATTGATCCCGCTGTAGTACGGCTTCGTGACCGGGGGCTGATAGATGACGTTGCTATGCGAATGGAGGAACTCCATCATGAAGCCGTCTTCGAGCAGGCCCTGGTTGTACATCGTATTGAGCAGCGTGTAGTGCCAGAACGTCGCCCAACCCTCGTTCATGACCTGCGTTTGCCGTTGCGGATAGAAGTATTGCCCGATCTTGCGCACGATGCGGATCACTTCGCGCTCCCAAGGCTCGAGCAGCGGCGCGTTCTTTTCGGCGAAATAGAGCAGATTTTCCTGCGGCTCGGGCGGATAACGCTCCTCTTCTTCCGCCGCCAGCGGTGCGTGGTGCGCGGGCAATGTCCGCCACAGCTCGTTCACCTGCGATTGCAGATACGCTTCGCGCTCGCGGCGCAACTCGGCTTCCTTTGCCAGCGATGGTTTTTGGGGCCGTTTGTAGCGATCGACGCCATAGTTCATCAGCGCATGGCATGAATCGAGCAATTCCTCCACGCGGTCGAGCCCGTAACGCTCCTCGCATTCGGCGATGTAGTTCTTCGCGTAGACGAGGTAGTCGATGATCGCGTGCGCGTCCGTCCAGAGCTTGAAAAGATAGTTGCCCTTGAAAAACGAATTGTGGCCGTAGGCTGCGTGAGCGATCACAAGCGCCTGCATCGTCATCGTGTTCTCTTCCATCAGATACGCGATGCAGGGATTCGAATTGATGACGATCTCGTAGGCGAGCCCCATCTGTCCCCGGCGATAGCTCTTCTCTGTCGAGAGGAAGTGCTTGCCGAACGACCAATGGCGATAGTTGACCGGCATGCCGACGGACGCATAAGCGTCCATCATCTGCTCGGCGCTGATGAGCTCCAGTTGGATCGGATAGACATCGAGCTGGTATTGTTCGGCGACCTGCGCAATATGCGTGTCGTACTCTTCGATCAGCTCGAAAGTCCAGTCGGACGGCCACGGCAGCGGTCTGCGGTCGGCAACGTTCATGCGAGATTCCTTCGGCAGCACAGCGGGCGCCTTGACCGGGCTGCGCGCCGGATCGATATCGGCGCGCTTGCCTTGATCGTGCGACCCGCTTGCGTGCGAGCCCTTGCGGCGACGCTCCGGCTGATATCCACGCGATTCGTTATGCAGATGCTTAGTAGTCATGCGATGCCACCTGCTTTTCGAACAGCTCCCTGAACACAGGGTAGATATCGGCTGCGGCATCCACCTTCTTCATTGCAAGATGCGGCTGCGTCATGGCCAGCTGCGCATATTCCACCCAGAGATTCTGCTCCTCGGGCGCGACTTGAATATACGCGAAGTAGCGGACCTTTTGCAGGATATCGTCCTGCAAAATTCGACGGCATTTGGGTGAATCGTCGGTCCAATTGTCGCCGTCGGACGCCTGCGCGCCGTAAATGTTCCATTCGGTCGGCGAATAGCGCTCGTCCACGATCTTGCGCATGAGCTCGAGCGCGCTCGACACGACCGTGCCGCCGCTTTCCGTCGAATGAAAGAAGGTATCTTCATCGACTTCTTCCGCCCGCGTATGGTGCCGAATGAAGACGACCTCGATCTTTTCGTAGTTCCGCTTCAAAAAGAGGTAAAGCAGGATGAAAAACCGTTTGGCGAGATCCTTGCGTTGCTCATCCATCGAACCGGACACGTCCATCAGGCAGAACATGACCGCCTGGCTCGAGGGCTGCGGCTGTTTGACGCGATTGATGTAGCGCAGATCGAACGGGTCGATGAACGGGATGCGCCAGATGCGGCCCCGCAAATGATGGACCTCTTCTTCGAGGCGCCGGACTTCTTCGCCGTTGTCTCCCGGCTCGTTCTTGAGCGCCTCGAGCTCCTGCTCCAGCTCGCGCAGTTGATTGACGAGCGGCGCGCCAAGCGCGATGCGACGCCCGAGCGCGCTGCGCAGCGAGCGAACGACATCGATATTGTTCGGCGTTCCCTCCGCCGCCCAGCCCGCGCGAATGTTCTTCCACGTGGGCACGGCAAGCAGATGCGTTTTGACGAGCCGCGGCAGCTCGAGATCGTCGAAGAAGTACTGCATGAATTCTTCGCGGGAGAGTTCGAAGACGAAGTCGTCCTGCCCTTCCCCTTCGTTGCTGGCTTGACTGCCGCCGCCTCCGCTACCGCCGTTCGGCCGCGGAATCTTGTCGCCGCGCACGTAGTCTTCGTTGCCCGGGTGCACGAGTTCGCGGCGACCGGCCTGGCCGTGTCGGAACGCCGGCTCAGCGATATCCTTCCGCGGAATCGTGATGCTCTGCGTGCTTTGGATGTCCTTGATGCTGCGGTCGCGCACCGCTTCCGAGACAGCACGCCGAATATAGTTCTTTACGCGACGCAAAAAGCGTTCGCGGTTCGCAATGCTCTTGTTCTTCCCTGCCAACCTGCGGTCGATGATTTGGTGAAGCACATCCAGTCTCCCGCTTTCAATTCCTCAAAGCGATACGAGCAGCCGCCGAGCAGACGACATGCCTCCTCACCGCGCGTACCGCGAAACGCCCGGCCGGCTGTGGCCAGCCAGGCGCTGCGCCCTTCCGTTACGAGGACTTGCGCACCCGCAAGTACCAGTCGCACAACAGGCGTACTTGTTTCGGCGTATAGCCCTTCGCAACCATCCGATTGACGAAGTCTTCGTGCTTGCGCTGCTCCTCGGCCGAGCCCTTTGCATTGAACGAAATGACCGGCAACAGTTCCTCGGTGTTCGAGAACATCTTCTTCTCGATCACCACACGCAGCTTCTCGTAGCTGACCCACGCCGGATTCTTGCCTCCGTTGGCCGCCCGCGCCCGCAACACAAAATTGACGATTTCGTTCCGGAAATCTTTCGGATTGCTGATGCCGGCGGGCTTTTCGATCTTTTCCAACTCCGCATTGAGCGCGGCCCGATCGAAGCTCTCGCCCGTATCGTGATCGCGGAATTCCTGATCCTGAATCCAGAAGTCGGCATACGTGACGTAGCGATCGAAGATGTTCTGACCGTACTCCGAATACGATTCCAGATATGCGGTCTGAATCTCTTTGCCGATGAATTCCGCGTAGCGCGACGCCAGCAGGTCCTTCACGAAGGACAGGTATTTCTGCTCCGTCTCCGGTGGGAACTGCTCCCGCTCGACCTGTTGCTCGAGCACGTACATGAGGTGAACCGGGTTCGCCGCCACTTCCGCCGTATCGAAGTTGAACACGCGCGACAGAATCTTGAACGCGAAGCGCGTGGACACGCCAGTCATGCCCTCGTCCACACCGGCGTAATCGCGATATTCCTGGTAGGACTTCGCTTTCGGATCGGTGTCCTTCAGATTCTCGCCGTCGTAGACCTGCATCTTCGAGAACAGATTCGAGTTCTCGGGCTCCTGCAAGCGCGTGAGTACGGAGAACTGCGCCATCATCTTCAGCGTGCCGGGCGCGCAGACCGCATCCGCCAGCGACGAGTTGCGAATCAACTTCTCGTAGATCTTGATCTCTTCGGATACGCGCAGGCAATACGGCACCTTCACGACGAAAATCCGGTCGAGCAAGGCCTCGTTGTTGCGATTGTTCCTGAACGCTTTCCACTCGGATTCGTTCGAGTGCGCGAGGATGATGCCGTCGAACGGGATCGCACCGAAACCTTCCGTGCCTTTGAAGTTGCCCTCTTGGGTCGCGGTCAGGAGCGGGTGCAGCACTTTGATCGGCGCCTTGAACATCTCGACGAATTCGAGCAAGCCCTGATTCGCGAGGCACAGGCCACCCGAGTAGCTGTAGGCATCGGCGTCGTCCTGCGCATACTGCTCGAGCTTGCGGATGTCCACCTTGCCGACGAGCGAGGAGATGTCCTGATTGTTCTCGTCGCCCGGCTCGGTCTTCGCGATACCGATCTGACGCAGAATCGAAGGATGCCGGCGCACCACGCGGAACTTGCGGATGTCGCCGTTGTACTCGTGCAGCCGCTTGACCGCCCACGGGCTCAGGATGCTCTTGAGGTAACGACGTGGAATGCCGTACTGCTCTTCGAGAATCGGGCCGTCCTCGTCGTAGTCGAAGAGCCCTAGCGGCGACTCGTTGACCGGCGAACCCTTGATCGAATAAAACGGCACGCGCTCCATGAGCTGTTTGAGCCGCTCGGCGATCGACGATTTGCCGCCGCCAACGGGACCCAACAAGTAGAGAATCTGCTTCTTCTCTTCGAGGCCTTGTGCCGCATGACGGAAGTACGCGACAACCTGCTCGATGACATCCTCCATCCCGTAAAACTCACGGAACGCGGGATAGACCTTGATGACCTTGTTCGCGAAGATCCGCGACAAACGCGGATCGTTGCGTGTATCGACCTGCTCCGGCTCCCCGATGGCCGTCAACATGCGTTCGCTGGCAGTGGCGTACGCGGCGGGATTGTCTTTGCAGAGCGCGAGGTACTCTTCAAGCGAGAACTCTTCCTCTCGCGTTTTTTCGAAGCGGTTCGCGAAACTGCTGTAAATATCCATGCTCCCTCCTCGCCAAAGTATGCGGTCGATGCCGTCTCCAGGCCACTATACCGAAACGACCTCGCTCGAATTCATCCTAAACCCTTTTAAATTATTTTTCACGGCTTACCTTCTCCACATGACTACTAACTTGGAGATGAGACCACACTCGCCTACAATCTACGCCCGCGGTGTGCTTGCCTCTCGCGCCGCCTTTCGCCCTCACCTTCGTATACGTCGCAGGTGTCATGTTGGTCGACACATGTACGCTTCCGTTACAACTTTTCGCGTTCGAGTGAGATCCGGTCCAGTAGAGAAAAAAGCCGAGCTCGTCGCGCTACTTGAGCCTCTTGCGTCCCTATTTAGCGAGGACGTCGCCATCGCGTGCCACCGCTCACCACCACGTTTCGTGCCGGCTCTTGCTTGTTCTTATCCGGATTAACGGCCGTCGCGATGAAGCGCTGAAGCGATTTTCGAGAACGCGCCCCCCGAGGAAACCCGCGGCGGGGCGGTCATGCCAGGAGGATGGGTCAGAAAGCCGCAGCGTCGAGTTCGGCGCGGGTGGGAATCGAAGGTTGCGCGCCTGCGCGAGTGACGGAGATCGCGGCCGCGCGTTGCGCGAAACGCAGCGCAGCATCGGTGTTCGCGCCAAGCGCCAACTGAGCGGCGAACGCACCAATAAATGTGTCGCCTGCCGCCGTCGTGTCGACGGCGGCCACATGAGGCGCCGGCACGTGGACCGGTTCGCCGCCGAATGCCGCAACCACGCCCGCCGAACCCAGCGTGATCAACACGTTGCGCGCGCCTTGCGCCACCAGCGCCTGGGCCGCCACGATCGCGTCTTGCGGCGAGCCGATCGGCAAACCCGTGAGCGTAGCCGCTTCGAGCTCGTTCGGAATGAGGTAATCGACTAGCGGCAGCCACTGCGCCGGCAACGGCCCGGTGACGGGCGCTGGATTCAGAATGACCGTTTTATTCAGCCGGCGAGCCGCCGCAAGCGCGGCCATGACCGTCGCAGGAGGCGTTTCGAGCTGGCACACGACGACATCGGACTCTGCCAACGCCGCTTCGTGGCGCCCAATGTCGTCCGGCGTCAGCGCGCCGTTGCTGCCGGCTACGATGACGATCGAGTTGCGGCCGTCGTCGTCGACCAGTATCAGCGCGACCCCGGTCGGAATCGACGGTGTCGCGGCAAGCGTTCGGCAGTCGATGCCTTCCCGCTCGAGGCCGGCGCGCAGCGTTGCGCCATTGGCGTCCTCGCCGATCCGGCCGATCATCGAAACATGCGCGCCCAGTCGCGCTGCCGCGACCGCCTGATTGCCGCCCTTGCCGCCGGGCACCTGCGCGAACGTCTGCCCGGCGAGCGTCTCGCCCGGCATCGGCATACGTGGCACTCGCGCCACGAGATCCATATTGAGACTGCCGACCACCGCCACGCGCGCCTTGCGGCTCCCGGCGCTCGGCGAAACGCCCGCGTCCGTCGGCCCGTTTGCTGCTGTCATCGTATTTGTTCTCCGTCGAGATTAGCGGAGCCTACACGTACTGCGGGGTGCCGGCATAGACCGCGGTCGATTCGCGCAACACGAGCCGCGGTGAAACGACGCGGCGCTGAGTCGGCCCCGACATCGAACCGTTGATCCGCGCGATCAGCATGTTCGCCGCGGCTTCGCCGAGCGCGCGCACCGATTGCCCGACCGTGGACAGTGCCGGATAGGTGTATGCGGCAAGCTCGATGTCGTCGAACCCGATGATCGAGCATTGCCCCGGTACCGCAATGCCGCGCTCCGCCGCGACCCGCAGCGCTCCGATGCCCATCATGTCGTTGCAGGCGAAGATCGCGCTCGGTCGCACGGTGTCGAAAAGCCGCCCCGCCGCGTCCTGGCCCCCCGGCCCGGAAAAATCGCTTTCGACGATGGCGGCAGGTTCGATCTCGATCCCGCGTTCGGACATCGCCCGGATGAAGCCGTGCACGCGCATTGCGCTGACCGCCGTCGATACGGGCCCCGTAATGCACCCGATTCTGACATGCCCGAGTTCGAGCAGGTGGCGTGTCGCGAGATAGGCGCCGCGTTCGTGGTCGATCTGCACGAGATCGGCCAGGAGCCCCTCGATGTTGCGATCGACGACGACGAGCGGCTCGCGCGCATCGGCCAGGCTGGCCGCGAGAACGGCGTCTTCGCCGGCCGATGCGACGATGAGCCCGTCGATGCGTTTTTCCTGCAGTACGCGCAGATAGTTGCGCTGTTTGGCGGGATCGTCATCCGAGTTGCAAAAAAACATGCAGTAGCCCTCGCGCGCACAGCCGTCCTCGATACCGCGCGCAAGTTCGGCAAAGTAAGGATCGCTGCTGTTTGGCACGACGAGCCCGATCGTTGCCGTGGTCTTGGCCTTCAGCGAACGCGCGACGGCCGAAGGCACGTAGTTGAGTTGGCTGATCGCGCGCTCCACTTTCGCGCGCACATCCGCGGACACCGGCCGCGTATTGTTGACCACGTGCGATACCGTGGTGAACGACACCCCGGCAATGGCCGCCACATCCTTGATCGTCGCCATAACCCGTTTCTCTCTCGCTTGTTTTTCTTGGCTGCGGTCAAACCGCCCTTACGCCTCGTTTCGTCGCCCGCGCGCCTCGCTTGCGGCAGCCGGGCGCACGCTCTCAACTACGTTTGCGGCTTCGGTAGGTGTCCAGCACCACCGCTACCACGATGACGGCCCCCGTGATGATCCGCTTCGTCGGCTCGTTGGCGCCAACCTGCGCGAGCCCGGCCGCGAGCACCGAAATGATCAGCACACCAAAGAAAGTGCTGATGACCGAGCCGCGCCCGCCCATCAGGCTCGTCCCGCCAATCACCACCGCCGCAATGACCTGCAGCTCGGCGCCCACTCCTGCGTTCGGATCGGCCGCTTCCAGGCGCGACACTTGAAAGAGCGCGGCAAGCCCGGAAAGCGCGCCCATCAACGCGAATACCGCGACCTTGTAAGGCCGGGGATCGACGCCGGCGAGCCGCACGGCCTCCTCATTGGTTCCGATGCCCACCAGATGGCGGCCGAAAACGGTGCGGGTGAGCACGACTTGAGCGGCGACCATCACCGCCACGGCAATCAGGAACGCCGGTGAAATGCCCACGGCGATCGGGTTCGACAGGAAATCGAACGCATCGCCGATGTAAGCTGTGCGCGAATTCGTCATCTGATAAGCAAGCCCGCGCGCGGCTTCCAGGACACCCAACGAAACGATGAACGACGGAATCCGCCAGCCGACCGTCACGCCGCCGGTGACCGCACCGGTCAACGCCGCGGCCGCCATGCCGGCCAGCGCAGCCGGAATGGGCGGCCAGTGCCACTGGAGCGCGGCAACGCTGACCACCGACGCCGACAGCGCCAGTACCGAGCCGACAGACAAGTCGATGCCGGCGACGATGAGCACGAAGGTCATACCGACCGACATGACAACGAGGTCGGGAATCTGGTTGGCGATCGTGCTGAAGGTGTCGTAGGTCAGGAAGTGCGAGCTCAGCATCGAAAAGAGCGCAACCATCACCGCCAGCGCGCCGGCAAGGCCCAGGTAATTCGAAAGTCCGAGCCGAGTGCCGCCCGGCTTCACGCTCGGCGTCTCGTCTGCGAGAACGGGCGCACCCTCGGGGCGCGCGGATGGGTCGGTCATGAAGCACTCCGTGCGTCTTGTTCGTGATCGGGAGCCCTGGCATGAGCCCCATTCATATGGCCTGCGAACGCCGCGGCAAGCAGCGCGTCCTGGCTCCAGGTGTCGCGCTCGAACATGCCCGTCAAGCGGCCCGCCGACATCACTGCGATCCGGTCGCAGATCAACATCAATTCGCGCAGATCGCTCGAAACGACGACCAGCGCGCGGCCCTCGCGCGCGAGCGCGCCCATCAAACCGTAGATGTCGAATTTCGCGCCGACGTCGATGCCCCGCGTCGGTTCGTCGAAAAGCAGCACCTTCGCGTCGCGCGCGAGCCAGCGCCCGATCACGACCTTTTGCTGGTTGCCGCCCGAGAGTTCGCCCACGGGCTGGGTCGGCCCGCTCGAGCGAACGCGCAGCGCGCCCATCTGCGTGCGCGCGAGCGTCTGTTCCCGCCGCGTATCGACGAAACCCCACCGGGCCACGCTTCCAATATTACCGAGCGACACGTTCGCCGCGATCGAATGCGGCAGCAGCAAGCCCTCGCCTTTACGGTCCTCTGTAATGAGCGCGATGCCGTGCCGCACCGCATCGGCTGGCGAACCGATGTGCACAGGTACAGGCGGGCGCCCCACCGAAACCGTGCCGCGATCGGCCCGGTCCGCACCGTAGATGAGCCGCATGAGTTCGGTGCGGCCCGCGCCGATCAGCCCGCTCACACCCAGGATCTCGCCTTCCCGAGCCTCGAACGAGACGTCGCGCACGACATCGCCGCGTCCCAACCCTTGTACCTTCAAAAGCGGTGCGCCAAGCCGGCGCTCGCCGAGATCGATGCGCTCGCCAATGACCCGCCCGACCATGAGGGTCACGAGCCGATCGCTCGTGACGTCGGCCATCCGGGCGGTATGGACGAGTCGGCCATCGCGCAACACCGCCACGCGATCGGCGATTCGCGCGAGCTCTTCGAGCCTGTGCGAAATGTAGACGATCGCGACGCCGTTCGCCTTCAGGCGCGCGATCTGGTCGAACAACAGATCGACTTCGCGAGCCGTCAGCATGGCCGTCGGCTCGTCGAAAATCAGCACGCGCGTCTCGCCGATCAAATTGCGCGCGATTTCGACCATCTGCTGATGGCCGATGCCAAGCGCGCCGACAGGCGTATCGGGATCGATCGAATCGAGCCCGACACGCGCCATCGCGCGCTGCGCGTCGCGAGCCAGGCGCCGCCGGTCGATCCAACCGAGGGCACGTGGCCCACGGCGCGGCAAGTTGTCGAAAAATAGGTTTTCGGCGACCGTAAGCGTCGGCAGCAGGTTCAACTCCTGCATGACCATGCGCACACCCAGCGCCTCGGCTTCATGGCGGCTCGCCGGCGCGTAGGGCTGCCCGCCGAGCCTCATCGTTCCTGCCGTGGGTACGACGAGGCCGCCGACGATTTTCGAAAGCGTACTTTTGCCGGCGCCGTTCTCGCCCGTCAAGGCCAAGACCTCGCCTGCGCGAAGCGCAAGCGTCACATCGGCCAGCACCGGCTCGGCATAGGTCTTGCCGATGCCGCTCACGGCAAGCACTGCATCCGTATCGTCTGCGTCGGTCGAATCCATCGCGATCCTGTTCTCGAGGCCGCCCACCCCATTGCGGCGACATCGCGCGCCGCGCCGGCCTGTCGCATCACGCCTATTCTCACGGATAACGGCACGGGCGCGCCATACTTGAGTATTCGACTGAGGAGTGGGCCGGGGCCGCCACGGCGGCCCAATGCGGATTACGCGGGTTACTTGGAAACGCCGGCCTTGGTCACGAGAACGACGGGCGTTTCGACGACGCTCGACAGTTCGGACTGCTTCTTGTGCTCGTCAATCGCCTTGAGGGCGGTGTCGATGCCGAAGACTGCCTGCTTCGCGGCGTATTGGTCGGCGGTGGCGAGGACGCGGCCGTCCTTGAGCATCGGCTTGATCGCGCCGATGTTGTCATAGCCCACCACATACACCTTGCCCTGCTTGCCCGCGGCGCGCACGGCGGACACGGCGCCGATCGCCATGTTGTCGTTGCCGCACAGCAGGGCTTTCAGGTTCGGGTACTGGTTCAGCATGGCCGAAGCAATGGCGTTGCCCTTGTCGATCTCCCACTCGCCGGACTGGACGGATATCACTTTGGCGTTGATCTTTTGCATCGCGGCCTTGAAGCCCGCGGTGCGCTGCTGAGCGTTCGTGGTAGTCGAGACGCCTTCGATGATGCCGACTTCATCGCCCGCCTTGAGCTTCTTCGCGAGTTCGTCGCCGACGAGCTCGGCGCCCTTGGCATTGTCCGGACCGACGAACGGTACATTCAGGTCTTTCGACTTGAGCACGTCGGGATCGAGCCGGTTGTCGATATTGACGACGATGATGCCCGCATCGACGGCCTTCTTGACGACCGGCACGAGCGCCTTCGAGTCGGCCGGCGCGAGTACGATCGCATCGACCTTGGAGTTGATCATTTGCTCCACGATGTTGATCTGCGCCGCCGTATCGGTCTCGTTCTTGATGCCGTTCGTGATGAGGTCGAACTTGTTGGCATTGTGCTTCTGGTAGTCCTTCGCGCCCGTTTCCATGGTCAGAAAGAACTCGTTGGCGAGCGATTTCATCACGAGCGCCACTTTGGGCTTCTTGGCCGCCTGCGCCGCTGCGTCGGTAGCGGCGAACGGCGCGGCGGCGACAGCAACGAGGCTCGCCACGATGGCGAGAACGCGACGACGGGTGCGATGAACCATGAGCTTCTCCTTTTTCATTTATTGACCGGCTCTTTAAAGCCTGGATTATCGATTCGAACGTACGCTCGAGAACACCGGTATCGCCGTGCGGGATACGGTGCGACGACGCTTTCGCGCGAATTACCGCGCGAAGCACGCGATCCGGACCCCATATGCTGGACCGTTCCGCGCACGCGCGCAAGGAGAAAGGGAAAGAAAGCGCTCGGTTAGAGCTTATCGACGGAGGAGCCGTCGACCTTGCCGTCAATGATATCGCGGGCATATTGCAAGCCGACCTTATGAGCCGCGATCTGATCGTCGAGCGGTTCGTGCTCCGGCACCCCGAACATTTCGGACTTGCCGCGCTCGCCACTCGCATTGCGGGAAATCATCACGACGATATCGAAGCGCCGCGGAGCGCTGGGCGCCTCTTGCGGCTCTTTGGCGCGCCGCAACGCCTGCACGCCGATCGAAAACCCTTTGTACTGCTCGGTGAATGGTTCCGACATGGATCGAACCCCCGTGCGGATGCACAAACGATGCGGGGCCATCGCCCGCGGAGCCCGCGCTTGTCACGCGGCCCCTTTCATCGCATGCAAGAGCCGTTCCGTATCTCGACGAGGCTCCGGGGCGCGCGAGCGCGCCGACCGCCGGCGTGTCTCGGCGGGAAATGCTGGAGCATTTGAAGAAATTACGCATCATTTCCTCGAATCGTCCGACCGCCGCGACGATTCGTCGCATTTCTTCTATGATGGCTGCCAAGACGGCCCGCTACCCCTATACATCGATCAAGACGCCACGGGCCGACGTCTCGTCGTTGATGCGTGAAGCATAGCGGAGGCACGAATGGCATGGAGACAAAACCGGTGGTTCAAGCGCTGGGTCGTTACGATCCTGGTTTGGGCCGTACCGGTGGCGTTGGTCGCGGTGCATGAGATTCGCGAAGAGATGGCCTATAACGTCGTCGATCGCGACCGTGCACTGACCACCTGGGTATTCGACGAAGCGCAACGCGCCGCCGGCGCTCTGGCTCGCTGTCACGGCACGCCTGACGAAGCGCGTGCCGCCGGCTGCCCGCCCGAGGTGATCGCCGCCAACGCGCCGCGCCAGCAGGCGGCGATCGACGAATACATCGTGCGGCGCAACACGCTCGCCAGTTACCTTTGGCACGCTTTCGTCGGTTATTGGGTCGTGCCGGCCGCTTTTCTGTTCGCAATGGGCCTGCTCGTGGCGGGTCTCAGGCGCGCGCTGCGCCGGCCGACCGTACCGAAACGGCCCGTGGCTCACTAATATATATCCCCGCGAAATCGGGACAGGTTCGGGCATGCACCGTGCTTGTCGCTTGATACGCGCGCGACGCGTGAGATCGACGCTTCGTCCAAACCTGCCGTCGAAGGTTTGACCGACGGATCAACACGGAGAAAGAGCCATGAACAAACAACGCTTCATGCTGAAGGCCGCGACCGCGGTGGTGGCCGCCGGCCTCGCACTCGCGGGCTGTACCACGACGACCAACAACGGCAACCCGGTTGGGCAAAGCCCCGGGAGTACGACTTCGAAGCGGCAGGAGATCAATAGCGGCGTGGATGCCGCATTGTCGAGGATGTATGCGCAGGTACCCGGTTCGCGCGATCTCGTCTCGAGGGCGCGCGGCGTGCTGGTGTTCCCGAAGGTCGTGCAAGCAGGGTTTGTGGTCGGCGGCGAATTCGGCGAAGGAGCGTTGCGCACCGGTGGCGCGACCCAGGGCTACTACAACCTGGTTTCCGGCTCCTTCGGGCTGCAGGCAGGTGCCCAATCGAAGACCGTCGTCTTTCTTTTCATGACCGACGACGCGCTCAAGACCTTCCAGCAGCGGCAGGGGTGGTCGGCGGGCGGTGATGCGTCAGTCGCGCTCTTGAAGATGGGCGCCAACGGCGCGGTCGATTCCACGACCATCACCAAACCCGTGCAAGTCATCGTGATGACCAATGCCGGCCTGATGGGCGATCTCTCCATCCAGGGCATGAAGATTTCGCGTATCAACCTCTAAAGCAGGCGTTTCACCTAAGCGCGGCGCGCTCGCGCCGCGCTTTTTCAATCTTCCCTGCCCTCGCGCTCAACTCGATTTCGAATCGATGACTTTGAAGCGCGAACGCTTCTGAGCCCGGATAACCGTCTGGTACGCGTCCAGATACTGCCTGGCCATGAAGTGCGAGGTGAAACGTTCTTCGAAGCGTTTGCGGACTCCCTCGCGTGAGACCGTGTGCAGCCGGTTGACGGCTGCGACGGCGCTGATCTCGTCTTCGACGATGAACCCGGAGACGCCCTCGTCGACCACCTCGGATACCGAACCGCGATTGAACGCGATCACCGGCGTGCCGCAGGCCATCGCTTCGATCATGACGAGACCGAACGGCTCGGGCCAATCGACCGGGAAAAGCAATGCATGCGCACCCGACAAAAACGTCGCCTTCTCGTCATCGGCGATTTCACCGATGTACTCGACGTGCGGCAGCTCGAAAAGCGGCTTGATCTCGCGCTCGAAATACTCGCGGTCCGCCGCGTCGATCTTTGCCGCGATGCGAATGGGCAAGCCGCAGTGCGCGGCAATCCGTATCGCCGTATCGACGCGCTTTTCGGGTGAGATCCGGCCAAGGAACGCCAGGTATTTCTGCTCGACCGGCTGCGGCTCGTAGAGTGCGCGCGGCAGGCCATGGTAGACCGTCCTCAGCCATTTCGCCTGCGGCATCGGATGGCGTTGAGCATTGGAGATGGAAATGACGGGCGCCGTATTGAACGTGTCGAACACGGGCTGCTGTTCGGGCAGATCGAGACGGCCGTGCAGTGTCGTGACGAACGGCGTGTCCTGCCGATTGAAGAGCGAGAACGAATAGTAGTCCATATGGAAATGGAGTACGTCGAACTCCTCCGCGCGGCGCCTCACGAGTTCCATCAGCAGCATATGCGGGGCAATGCGGTCACGAATCGCCGGATCGAGCCGCAGCGCGCGTGGCCAGACCGCCTCGAGCTTCGCACTCGTTTTCGAATCGCCGCTCGCGAAAAGCGTAACGTCGTGGCCCAGATCCACGAGCGCCTCCGTGATGTAGGAGACGACGCGTTCGGTGCCGCCGTAAAGCTTCGGCGGAACAGATTCAGTCAAGGGTGCGATCTGCGCAATCTTCATTCGGTGAACTCCATGCAAGCGGGCGAGGCGGACCGCGGCGGCGCCCGGAGCGCCGCGTCGGTTCAACCGATCAGGGCAGGACCCGGGCCGCGCGCATCGCGCCGGCACTCGAGCCTTCATTATTGAGTACGGCTCTCGGAGACAAACGCGCCATTTTCACTTATTCCCGGCTGTTACAGTCGGGAAACATACGGCAGCGTCGCCCCGTCAATCGTGTTTGCAGGGAAAAGCCTTGCCGAGCCCGAGTGAAACGCTCGTGCTGGCGTTGTAATCGGCGAGTTTCGGATTTTCGGCGACATATTTGCGCACCGCATCGACAAGCTTTTGCGGCTTCACGTCGGCCGGCAGGCAAAAATACTGGCCCACCCTGGGCCCCGTCGTGCCGCCGATCGCGTCGATGGTGTTATAGACGCCGTCGGCAACGCCGAGGATGTAGGCCTTGCACGCCGCGCGCGAGACCGTGTCGGTTCGTCCGCACAGCCCATTGAGATCGCTCCCCGAAAACGCGAACGCCGCCACCGGCGTGGCGAGTGCCCCAAGGCATATCAAAGCCCGCAACATGGTTTTCCTTTTCTCCGAGCGGTGAATCCGCGGGCAGCGAAGCGGCCCCGCGCTGCGTGACCCGCTGCGTGACCATTTCGCCCCGTGAAGCAGGCGCGGCGTCAGCCGCGCCAAAAAACGCTTATTTTGCACCGTTTTGCCCGCTTGCAGGGGCCCCACCCGGCGCATTTGCGGCATCGCGAGCGAACATGGCCTCGAGCCCTTCGGTTGCATCCTTCGCGTTGTATCGTTTCGCGAAGTCCAGTGCGCTCATGCCGATCTGGTTCTTGATGCGCGGGTCCGCCCCGGCATCGAGCAGGACTTTCATCGTCGTAATGTGATTGCCCCGTGCGGCCATCATGAGCGGCGTCGTTCCATTCGGCGACGGCGTATCCAGGTACGCGGAATGGTCGATCAACAGCTGCACGATATCGTCGTGACCGTTTGCCGCGGCATAGTGCAGCGGTGCCCAGCCCTTTTTGTTGACTTCGGCGTCCTTGTCGATAAGGAGCTTCACGAGGTCGAGATCGCCATTCAGCGCCGCGAGCATCATCGCGTTTTCGTCGGCGCTGTCGGTCTTGTCGAGGTCGGTCTTCGGGTTCGACGCGAGCACTTTCGCCACTTTGTCAGACTTTTCGCGCGCGGCGAGAACGATGAGCGGCATGTGCAGCTTGTCCGGCGTCGTCATGTTCGGATCGGTGCCTTGCGCGAGCAGCTTGGCGATCCGCTTGTCATCGTCGAATTTGACGGCTTTCACAATGCTGTCTGCGTCGGCCGCGTAGGCCGGTGCGACGGCGACCGCAGCCACGAGCGCGACCGAACACGCGGCAAGCGAGCGGCGCAGGAAATTGGCGAGTGTCCGCCGCGGGACGGTGCGGCCGAGACGTTGGGCGGACGGCGGGGTAAGCGTGTTCATAGGCACTATCGTTTTCCTTTCTGTTGCCTGACAAAGGCAATCGTTTCGTTCAGCTCGCGGACGGCAGAGCCGAGGCAAAAAGCCGGAAGAAATTCCGGGTCGTTGCCTCGGCGAGCGCTTCCTTCGGCATATCGCGTATCTGTGCGATGAAAGCTCCGACATGGCTGACGTACGCAGGTTCATTGGGCTTGCCGCGATAGGGAACCGGCGCGAGGTACGGCGAATCGGTCTCGATCAAGAGGCGCTCGAGCGGCACGCGCCGCGCGACATCCTGCACATCGGCCGCGCTTTTGAATGTCACGATGCCGGACAACGAGATGTGAAAGTTCTGCGCGAGCGCTCGCTCGGCAACGGCCCACGGTTCCGTGAAGCAATGCATGACGCCGCCTGGCACGTGAGCCCCCTCTTCCTCCATGATCCGCAGCGTATCGTCGGCCGAGGCCCGCGTATGGACGATGAGCGGCTTCATGCTCGCGCGCGCGGCACGGATGTGCGTGCGAAAGCGCTCGCGCTGCCATTCCATGTCGGCGATCGACCGGCCTTCGAGACGGTAGTAATCGAGACCGGTCTCGCCGATCGCCACGACCTTCGGATGCTTCGCGAGCTCGACGAGCTCCGCTACCGTGGGCTCTTGCGCGTCCTCATGGTCGGGGTGTACGCCGACCGACGCAAAGACGTTCTCGTGTGCCGAAGCGATGTCGAGCACCGCGGGCAGCGTCTCCAGATCGACGCTGACGCAAAGCGCATGCGTCACCTGATGAGAACGCATGTTTTCGAGCACTTCGGGCAGGCGATCGGCCAGCCCTTCGAAGTTGATGTGGCAATGAGAGTCGACAAACATCGTGGGTTCCTGTGTGCTACGAGCAGACGGATCGGTTACGCAATCCGCTTGCCGAGAATGACGAGATCGCGCTCGATGCCGTCCAACACGGCCACACGCGGCAGCATGCCCCAGTCGTCGAAGCCTGCCCGGCGAAACACGGCGAGACTGGGCGCGTTGTGGCCGAAGATGAATCCCAGCAGCGTATCGATCTGAAGGGCCGGCGCGGCTTCGAGCGCTTTTGCCACGAGCCGCGGGCCGAGCCCGCGGCCCCGCGCGCGCTCGTCGAGGTAAATGCTGAGTTCGGCCGTGCGCGCGTAGGCCGGACGTCCGTAGAAGTCCGAAAAGCTCAGCCACCCGATCGGATGCCGTGCGCCATCGGTTTCGTCGGTGTCCCGCGGCTCGACGACCCAAAGCGGCCGACGAGCCGCACCGTGGGCATGAAACCATGGCAGGCGGCTTTCGACCGTTACCGGTGCGAGGTCGGCCGTGACCATGCGTGAGGCGATCGTCGAATTGTAGATGGCGACGATTGCGGGAAGATCGTCGAGGACCGCATCGCGGATCAGAAAGGACATGGGTTGGACTCGCTTCAAGCGGGGGCGGACTGGACGAAGAGTTCCCGGTAACCGAGAAAGAGGGCCTCGAAGACGAGACGCGCGTTGAGCGGATGGTTCTCGACGGCACGTTCGCGGGCAACGGCCGTCATATAACGTGCGAACGCGTTCGCGTCGATGTGCTCGGCGCACTGGGCGAGATCGCGCGCCGCAGCCGGAAAGTAGCGCGGCCGCCGCGCGGTGCGCTGGGCCAGCAAGTCGTAAAGCCAGCGCTGCAGCCAACCCAGCACCACCGGCACCGGCAGCTTTTGCAGCGCTTCGGCGCAAGCAAATGCGTCGCATTGCGCGCCGGCCGCCAGCTGCTTCAGCGTGAACTCGCGTAGTGGCCGGTTTTCGTCGGCCGCAAGAGCCAGCGCGGCAAGCGGCGCACCGCCCGAAACGGCCAACAGCGCATCGGCATCCGCCACGCCTTGCTGCGTCAGCCATTCGCGCGCCAGCTCGGGTGCGGGCGTCGGCATGGGCCATTGACGGCAGCGGCTGACGATGGTCGGCAAGAGCCTATCGAGGCGCGCGGACACGAGCAGAAAGACGACACCGGGCGGCGGCTCTTCCAACGTCTTCAGCAGCGCGTTCGCCGCTGCCGCGTTGAGCGCTTCGGCCGGGTAGACGAGGACCACACGCGCGCCACCGCGGTGAGCGCCGATGCCGCAGAAGTCGAGCAGCGCGCGCACTTGCTCGATCTTGATCTCCTTGCTGAGCGTTCGCGTCTTTTTGCCGTCCTCGCCGTCCGCTTTCTCGTCCGTGTCCACGGTGGCCGCCAACGAGCCCAGCTCCGAAGCCAGCGCTTCCGGAACGAGAGCCCGATAGTCCGGATGATTACCCTGAACGAACCAATTGCAGGCCACGCAGGCACCGCAAGGCTCGCCGTTCGCGCGCGGCGCCTCGCACAGCAGCCCCTGCGCCAGATGCTGCGCGAAGCGAAGCTTGCCGATGCCGGCCTGGCCATGCAGCAAAAGGGCATGCGGCCACTGTCCGCGCAAGGACTGCAAGCGGTTCCAGTCGTCCTGCTGCCAAGGAAGGATCATCGTCGAATCGTCCAGACGTTGCGTTTGAATGAGAGCCGGCTCGCGGCGTCGGGCCTCGCCCGGTAGCCCCGCCTCACAGCGAGGACACGAGCCGCTCGAGCTGCTCGCGGATTTCGTCGATGCCGAGCGTGGCATCGACGAGCGCAAACCGGTGAGGAGCTTCCTCTGCACGCCGAAGATACTCGGCGCGCGTGCGCTCGAAAAACGCGAGCGTCTCGCTTTCGAACTTGTCGGGCGAGCGCACCGCGCCGCGCCGGGCGCTGGCTGTTTCCGGCGGCACGTCGAAGAGCACGGTCAGATCCGGTTGGAACCCGCCTTGTACCCAGCGTTCGAGCGTCTCGAGCTTGTCACGCGGCAAGCCTCGGCCGCCGCCCTGATAGGCGAACGTTGCATCGGTGAACCGGTCGCTCAGGACCCAGTCGCCGCGCGCGAGCGCCGGCTCGATGACCTGCGCGAGATGTTCCCGGCGAGCCGCGAACATCAAAAGTGCCTCGGTCTCGAGATCCATTCGCTGATGCAGCAACAGCTCGCGCAACGCCTCGCCGAGCGGGGTCCCGCCAGGCTCGCGCGTCGTCACGACAGCACTGCCGGCGGGACCGAGCCTGGCTTCGAGACGTTCGCGAAACCACGTGAGATGCGTCGTCTTGCCCGCGCCGTCGATGCCTTCGAATGTAATGAATTTGCCGCGCGCCATTTCAGGGTTGACCTCGAATATATTTATCGACCGCTTTGTTGTGATCGCCGAGCGTATCGGAGAAGACGCTGGTGCCGTCGCCGCGCGATACGAAATAGAGGGCGCCCGTGGCCGCGGGCTTCGTCGCGGCTTCGAGCGATGCGGCGCCGGCCAGCGCGATCGGCGTGGGCGGCAAACCGCGTCGCACATAGGTGTTGTAGGGCGTATCGGTTTGCAAGTCCCGCTTGCGCAGCCGGCCCGCATAGGCGTCGCCCATGCCGTAGATGACGGACGGGTCGGTTTGCAGCGGCATGCCGATACGCAGCCGGTTGGCGAATACGGCCGCCACGAGCGGACGGTCCGAGGCCTTGCCGGTTTCCTTCTCGACGAGCGACGCCATCGTCAACGCCTCGTAGGGCGTCTGGTACGGTAACCCCGGGGCGCGCTCCGCCCAGACGCGCGCAAGCTGCTGCTGCATCAGGCGGTAGGCGCGCCGGTAGACATCGATATCGCTCGATCCTTTGTCGAACAGATAGGTATCCGGGAAGAACAGCCCTTCGGCATTCGTGAGGTCCTTTTCCTGCGCTCCGATCGCGGCGAGCAGTTGCGCGTCCGTCATCCCCGCGGTGTCGTGCTTGAGCGACGGGTCAGCATCGATTTCGGCGCGCATGCGCTTGAACGACCAGCCTTCGATGATCGTGACGACATCCTCGTTCGTATCGCCGAGCGCGAGCTTTTGCAACACTTCGTAGGGCGTCACGCCGCTCTTGAACTCGTAGTTGCCGGATTTCAGCCGCGTTTGCAGACCGAGCGCACGCGTCATCAGAACGAACGGTTCGGGCGCGAGCGCCACGCCGCCGTGTACGAGCTGCAACGCCACGCTGCGCACGCTGCTGTGCGGCTTGATGGTCACATCGACGACAGGGCCCGAGAGCGTGACCGGGCTCATGGCCCAGTAATATCCGCCGCCCGCCGCGGCGGCAAGCAAAATGACGGCAATTGCACCGAGGGCAAAGCATTTCTTCAGAAGGGACATGCGAAACAAGGCTCGGGTAGACCCCATATAATAGCTTGCTCGCATCAGCCCAAGTCAGGATTGACCGGATATCGAATCCATGAATGCCCCCCACGCATCCGATTTGCCCCCCGCTTCGCCCTCGCCCGCCGTGTGCCGCCCGGCAGCCGGCGACTTCGACGCGGTTCTCGCACACGGCGCTTTCATGCCGCTCGATCAGTTCGGTGTCATCGAGGCCGCCGGAGACGACGCCGCGAGCTTCCTTCACGGGCAGTTGACGAACGACGTCCAGCACCTGGATGCCGCGAGTGCGCGGCTGGCCGGCTACTGTTCGCCGAAAGGCCGGCTCATTGCCTCGATGCTCACGTGGCGCGCCGGGCAGTCGATTCGCCTGCTCGTCGCGCGAACGGTTTGCGCGGCTGTGCAAAAGCGGTTGTCGATGTTCGTGTTGCGCTCGAAGGCAAAGCTTGTCGATATCACCGACAGCGTCGCCGTCATCGGCTTTGCGGGCGACGTGCGCGCGGCGCTCTCGAGCGTGTTCGAAGCCCTGCCGGACGGCGTGCACGTCCAGGTCGCCGGACCCTCGGGCTCGCTCGTGCGCGTGCCCGACGCCAACGGCCGCGCCCGCTATCTCTGGATTGGCCCGAAAGCCGAAGTCGAGGCGTGCCTGCCGGCGCTCGAGGCCCGCCTCCCCCGCGCTTCGTCAGCCGTTTGGGATTGGCTGGATATCCGTGCCGGCGAGCCGCGCATCACGGCGGATGTGGTCGAACAATTCGTGCCGCAAATGGTCAATTTCGACGTATTGGGCGGGGTCAACTTTCGTAAAGGCTGCTATCCAGGCCAGGAAGTGGTCGCGCGAAGCCAGTATCGCGGCACCATCAAGCGGCGCACGGCACTGGCGCATATCGGCAGCGACAGCCCGGAAGTGCGCGCCGGCGCGGAGCTCTTCCATTCGGCCGATCCGGGCCAGCCGTGCGGGATGATCGTCAACGTGGCGGCCGCACCGCAAGGCGGCCTCGATGCGCTCGTCGAGATCAAGCTTGCGTCGCTCGACGAAGGCGTGGTCCGCGTCGGGACGGCCGAGGGGCCGGAACTGGCCTTCGAACCGCTGCCGTACGCGTTGCCGGCAGACGCCTGAAGCCTGACGCTGCACCATGTGCCTCATCGTCTTCGACTGGCGGCCCGATGCGGCGCAAGGTCCACTCTTCACGCTCGCCGCCAATCGCGATGAGTATTTCCGTCGCGAGACGGCCCCGCTCGGATGGTGGACCGACTTGCCACACGTATTGGCCGGCCGCGACCTCGCGGGCGGAGGGACCTGGCTCGGCGTGTCGCGCGACGGACGTTTCGCCGCGCTCACGAATTACCGCGCTCCGCACGACACGCGGCCCGATGCGCCGACGCGCGGAATGCTGGTTGCGGACTATCTCGCAGGCGTTCGTCTTGCCCCACTCGAATACCTCGAGCGCGTAGCCGAGCGCGGCGCACGCTATAACGGTTTCAATCTGCTCGCGGGCGATTTCGTCCGGCGCGAGCTCGCGTGGTACTGCAATCGCGGCGAAGCGCCGCCCACTTTTCTGCCAGCCGGTGCGCACGGTATTTCGAATGCGGTGCTCGACACGCCTTGGCCGAAACTCGCACGCAAGCGCGCCGAACTGGCCGCGCTGACGGGCGCCGGCATCGGGCGAGCCCCGCTTTCGGCGCTCACCGAATTGATGCTCGACAGACAAATCGCAAGCGACGAGACACTGCCTCACACTGGCATCCCGCTCGAACGAGAACGCGCGCTGTCGGCGGCGTTCATCGAAACGCCCGATTACGGCACGCGCGGCACCACCGCCTTGCGTGTGGATATCGAACACGAGCGACTTCACGTCGGCATCGCCGAGCGCAGCGACGATGACGGATCGCATCGCCTGCGCCGTCCTGGTGACGTCGAACGCGCCTTCGATTTCGACATCGAAGACAGTGCGTCGAGCCCCAACCGCTGAAGGCTACCGGCTAGTACTCGATGCTCGGATCGCTTGGGCTTCGTTGCGCTTCGATATCTTCGTGCCGTAAGCGGATGCTTGGAAGAATCGCCGCATGCGTGAACACATAAAAACGCTCTTCGCGCACCGCGTCGAACGTGGCTTCGGCGATGTCCGCCGCACTGAGCCGACCGGCGCGCACCGCTTTGCGCAATTCGCGCGCAGCCAGGATTTGC
The DNA here is from genome assembly GCA_966421005.1 of uncultured Paraburkholderia sp. GTDB lineage: Bacteria > Pseudomonadota > Gammaproteobacteria > Burkholderiales > Burkholderiaceae > Trinickia. Next base: position 94,396 of record CBJLAJ010000002.1, on the reverse strand, counting down.
GATGCTGTCGGCGCCGCATCGTTGCGCCAGCGCGCCGGGCGCGCGCGCTCCGCATCGGCGATGCCCGTCGGCGCGAACGCAGGGCTCAGCAACGAGCAACCTACTGACGCGCCCACCTTGCGCAGGTCGTGGTAAAGGGTTTCGGTCAGGCCGACGACGGCATGCTTCGCGGCGTTATAGACGCTCATCAATGGCGGCGCGAGAAATCCCGCGACCGACGCGGTATTCACGATATGCGCGGGCTCGTTCTGGCGAATCATGATCGGCGTGAACACCCGTACCCCATGCGCCACACCCATCACGTTCACGCCGAGGACCCACGCCCAGTCGTTTGCGCTCATTTCCCATGCGAGACCGCTTGCGCCCACACCCGCGTTGTTGAAGAGCAGATGCGCCTTGCCAAAGGCATCGAGCGTCCTGCGCGCAAGTGCTTCGACTGCGCCGGCGTCGGAGACGTCGGTGGGCACCCCGACAACCTCCGCGCCTGCCCCGGTAAGCGTCGCTACCGTATCGGCCAGTGCGGCAGGATCGATATCGGCGAGCACGAGCTTCATGCCAAGCGCGGCAGCTTTTTCTGCAAATGCCCGGCCCAATCCGCTCGCGGCACCGGTAATGATGGCAACCTTGCCTTCGAACGCCTGCATGACGAATTCGGATTCCTCGGATGAGAGTGACCAGCGGGATGCTTGTCAGCCGTCGCTCGGACCGGGCTTGCCCGCCGGCGCCCGTCGGGTTCGTTGTTCGACGATGTCCCGCCCGACGGCCAGTCGCCGCATATATTTGAACGTACCGAGTGCCTTGGCGACGAAATGGCCTTCGCTGTCGCGCACCTCGCCTTCGCAGTACGCCATCGTGGTCGAGCGGTGCAGCACGCGCCCGAACGCACGCAGCTCGCCGCGCCCCGGCTGCAGGAAGTTGACCTTCATTTCGACGGTGACGACGCCCATCCCGTCGCCGGCCAGGCTGCGCGCGGCCGTGGCGAGCGCAACGTCGGCCAGCGTCATCGTGACGCCACCGTGCGCGACTTGCCACGTGTTCATGTGCGTCGCGCCGAGGGGCAGCTCGACTTCGCTCGCACCGTCAGCCGCCGATACGAGGCGTACGCCGAGATGATCGACGAACGGGCTTTCGATCACGTGCGCGTGATCGTCAGGAGATGGCGTGTGCGGCATCGCGTGTTCTGCGGTGGGCTGATGGGCCTCAGACTTCGTAGTCGATGCACTGGCGCGATTCGCGCACCGCACCGACGAATGCCTTGAGCGCTTCATGTGTCGGGTGAACCTGATACGCGTCAAGCGCTGCCTTGTCGGCAAAATCGGACACGAGCACGACGTCGTAAGTCGATTCGAGCCCCGGCGTGGCAATGCCGACCTCGATGCGCAAGATGCCGGGCACGATATCGCGGCAACCTTCGAGCTTTTCCTTCAATTTCAACGCGTTTTCAGCGCGCGTCGCGCCTTCGGCAGCTTCCTTCAGTTTCCACATGACGATATGTCGAATCACCCTGGACTCCGTTCGTTTGCATTAGGGCCGGCTGTCGCGCCGACGGCCGGCCTGTCAGATGTCAGCGACGGATGATACCCGTTTCGTTCGAGCTCGTTTAAATCCGGTTCCGGGCGCTGCGGCGAGTTCGGCAAACCGCGCATCGACACGACCTTCCTTGGCCGCCTACACGAACGCTTGATCGGCGCGAGCGCGTACGACGCCAGCCGCCTCCATGTCCCGCCACGCGCGTTCGAGCGAGCCGTCGAGATCGATGGCGCGGCAGCCGTCTTCCACGACGACCGCTTCGAAGCCCGCGGCCCGCGCATCGAGCGCGGTCCACGCCACGCAATAATCCGTTGCGAGGCCACAGCACCAGACCCGCTTGACGCCCGATTCGCGCAAGTAGCCCGCGAGACCGGTAGGCGTCTCGCGATCGGCTTCGACGAACGCCGAATAGCTGTCGATCGTGCGGCGATAGCCCTTGCGGATGATCGAACGGGCATGCGCGATATCCAACGCCTCGTGCAGCGCCGCGCCGGCGGTGCCCTGAACGCAATGCACGGGCCATAACACCTGTTCGCCATACGGCAGTGCAATCCGCTCGAACGGAGCCTTGCCGGCATGCGTCGCGGCGAACGAGATGTGATCGTGCGGATGCCAGTCCTGGGTCACGATCACATGCTCGAACGCGCGTGCCAGCCGATTCGCCACCGGCACCACTTCGTCGCCGTGCGCCACGGCCAGCGCGCCCCCCGGCATGAAGTCGTTTTGCAGATCGATCACGAGGAGTGCTTCGTCTTGCCCTTTCATCTTTATCCCTGCGTCGGCCATACATGCTCCCGGAACATCTCGCGCAGCTTCATCTTCGATAGTTTGCCTGTCGCCGTATGGGGCAATTCAGGCACGAAAACGATGTCGTCCGGAATCCACCATTTCGCCAGCTTGCCTTCATAGAACGCACGCAGCGTCTCGCGCGTCAATCCTTCGCCCGTCGGACGTTTGACGACGACGAGCAGCGGCCGTTCGCCCCACTTCGGATGCGCGCAGGCAATGCACGCCGCTTCGGCGACGTCCGGGTGAGCAACGGCAACATTTTCGACCTCGCTCGAGCTGATCCATTCGCCGCCGGATTTGACGACATCCTTGCTGCGATCTGTGATGTGCAGGAAGCCTTCGCGGTCGATCGTCGCCACATCGCCCGTTGGGAACCAGCCGTCGACGAGCGCGGACGTCTCGCTCGCGAAATAGCGGTCGATCACCCAGGGGCCGCGCACATGCAGATCGCCGAATGCCACGCCGTCGCGCGGCAATTCCGCGCCGTTCGCATCGACGATCTTCATGTCGACCCCAAAAATCACGGTGCCCTGTTTTTCGAGCAGCCGCCGCTGCTCGTCGGGCGGCCGCCGCGACTGTTCGGCATTGAGTCGCGCGAGGGTGCCAAGCGGCGAAAGCTCGGTCATCCCCCAGGCATGGATGACGCGCACGCCATAGTCGTCCTCGAAGCTGCGCAGCATCGAGGGCGGACAGCACGAACCGCCAATGACCGTACGCTCGAGCGACGAGAAGCGTTTGCCGCCTTCGCGCACATGAGCGAGCAAGCCCATCCAGACAGTCGGCACGCCGGCGGAAAACGTGACCTGCTCCGCCTCCATCAGTTCGTAGAGCGACTTGCCGTCGAGATCCTTGCCCGGCAGGACGAGCTTCGCACCGTTCAAGGGCGCCGCGTGAGGGATGCCCCAGGCGTTGACATGGAACATCGGGACGACCGGCAACACCGAATCGTGCGCCGAGACGCCCATCGCATCGGGCAACGAGGCACCGTACGCATGCAGTACCACCGATCGATGCGAATACAGCGCGCCTTTCGGGTGCCCCGTCGTGCCCGACGTATAGCAAAGGTAGGAAGCGAGTCGCTCGTCGAGTTCGGGCCACTCGAGCGCCCCATCCTCAGCCGCGAGCAGAGTCTCGTAGCACAGCGTCGGCGCATCGAGCGCCGGCATGTGCGATTCCGCGGCCAATGCGATCCAGGCCTTGACGTTCGGGCAGCGCGGCGCGAGCTCAGCCACGAGCGGCGCGAACGTCGTATCGAACAGCACGTATCGATCGTCGGCATGGTTGACGATGTAGGCAATCTGCTCGGGAAAAAGCCGCGGATTGATCGTGTGGCAAACGGCGCCGAAACCGGTTGTCCCGTAATAGGCTTCGAGGTGGCGGTAGCCGTTCCACGCCAGCGTGCCGATACGCTCTCCCGGCTGCACCCCGAGCCGGATAAGGGCCTGCGCAAGCTGCCGGGCCCGTTTGTCGCAATCGCGGTAGGTGTACCGGTGAATATCGCCCTCGATGCGCCTGGACACGATCTCGGTGTCCCCCGCGTAGCGCGCCGCATGCCTCAGCAGCATCGAAACGTTGAGCGGTATGTCCATCATCTGGCCCAGCAACGGCTCGGTCATGGCGGCTGCCTCCTCTTTTTTCGCTTATCGTCGCGCTATCGCGCCCGGTGCGCTCGAGTGCCCTCGGCCAAGGGTTCGCGCGGCTTCCGACGCGCCCGCGGGCGGCGCCTTACAATAGCGGGTAATTCAGAGGCACCTCAATATGTCGTTTTCCCCAAGCATTGCAGCACCGCTCGACGCTCCGGACGAACTCGCGAGCGCACTGAACACCGCGCGCAGTGGCTCGTTTGCCGCGCTCGGTTCCGCGTTTCACACGCGGCTGCCCGCAGCGCCTCTGCCCGAGCCTTATCTGATGGCGTTCTCGGCCGACGCGGCGGCGCTCGTCGGGATCGACCCGCGCATTGCCGACACCCCGGGGTTCATCGAGCTCTTTAGCGGCAATACCACGCGCGAATGGTCGCACGAGGCGCTGCCGTACGCATCTGTCTATTCCGGACATCAATTCGGCGTGTGGGCGGGGCAGCTCGGCGACGGCCGTGCACTGTCGCTCGGCGAACTCGAGCGCGACAGCCAGCGCTACGAGTTGCAGCTCAAGGGTAGCGGCCGCACGCCCTACTCGCGCATGGGGGACGGCCGCGCCGTGCTGCGCTCGTCGATCCGCGAATTTCTTTGTTCGGAAGCGATGCATCATCTAGGCATTCCGACCACCCGTGCACTTTGCGTCATTGGCTCCGATCAACCCGTGCGCCGCGAAGAGATCGAAACGGCGGCTGTCGTGACCCGCGTGGCGCCGAGCTTCGTCCGCTTCGGCCATTTCGAGCATTTCTATGCCGGGGAGCGGATCGACGCGCTGCGTGCGCTGGCCGATCACGTGATCGATCGCTTCTATCCGCACTGCCGGGATGCTGCGGACCCGTATCTCGCCCTGCTTGGCGAGACCGTCGTGCGTACCGCGGAGATGGTCGCGCAGTGGCAGGCGGTGGGTTTTTGCCACGGCGTCATGAATACCGACAACATGTCGATACTGGGCCTTACGATCGACTACGGCCCATTCGGATTCTTGGACGGGTTCGATGCCAATCACATCTGCAACCACTCGGATACGCAGGGCCGCTACGCGTATCGCATGCAGCCGCAGATCGCCTACTGGAACTGCTTTTGCCTCGCGCAGGCTCTGCTGCCGATCATCGGCGCGCAGTACGACGAAAGCGTCAGGGGCGAGCGCTCGGTCGCCGACGCTCAAAAGACGCTCGAAGCATTCAAGGCCCGCTTTGCGCCCGCCTTCGAGCGCCGGATGTGCGACAAGCTCGGTTTGTCCGACGTACGAGGAGGCGATGACAAACTTGTCGACCGACTGCTCGAGCTCATGCATGCGAGCCGCGCCGATTTCACGCTGACGTTTCGCCGTCTCGCTCAGGTTTCGAAGCACGATTCAAGCGGCGATGCGCCCGTGCGCGACATGTTTCTCGATCGCGAGGCGTTCGATCGTTGGGCCACCGATTATCGTGCGCGGCTCGCGTCGGAGGCGCGCGACGATACGGCAAGGCGCGAAATGATGAATCGCGTCAATCCGAAGTACGTGCTGCGCAATCATCTCGCCGAAACGGCGATCAGGCGGGCGAAGGAAAAGGATTTTTCCGAAGTGGCGCGTCTTGCGACGGTGCTCATGCGCCCATTCGACGAGCAACCCGAATTCGAGGCCTACGCGGCGCTGCCGCCGGACTGGGCCAGCACACTCTCGGTGAGCTGCTCGTCCTAGCAGCCCGAGGCTCTAAACGAGCGCCCGCCCAAGCGGGTGCCATTCGATGGAGACATATCCCCATGAACCGTCCTACCGATCCTCACGACCCATCGGCCGTGCCGACACCCGACGAGGACTACCCGCTCGCCAAACCCGACGAGGCTTGGCGCGATCAATTGTCCGAGACCGAATATGAGGTCACTCGCCACGCCGCGACGGAGCGGCCTTTCACGGGCCGCTACTGGGATCACTGGGAACGCGGCATCTACGATTGTGTTTGCTGCGGCACGCCGCTTTTCGAATCGTCGACGAAATTCGATGCGGGCTGCGGCTGGCCCAGCTATTTCAAGCCCATCAACGGCGAGGTGATCGAAGAACGTACCGATCGCTCGCATGGCATGCTGCGTATCGAGGTGCGCTGCAAACACTGCGGCGCGCATCTGGGCCACGTATTCGAGGATGGGCCCGCCCCGACGGGCCTGCGTTACTGCATCAATTCGGCTGCGCTACAATTCGACCCCAAGTAGCGCCGCCTGGCGTGCGGCCCCTCGATCCTCGCGCGGGGCCGGACCGCGGCGGGCGCGTTCGCCGACATTTCGTCGCCTTCTCCCGACCTCCTCGGCCATTCATGAAATTTCTCTTCGATCTTTTCCCGATCATCCTCTTTTTCGTCGCATTCAAGCTCTGGGGCATCTTCACCGCCACAGCGGTCGCCATTGCCGCGACGCTCGTACAGGTTGCCTGGGTCGCGTTTCGCCACCGCAAGGTCGATACCATGCTCTGGGTGAGTCTCGTCGTCATCGTCGTCTTCGGCGGGGCGACGCTCGTGTTGCACGATCAGAAATTCATTCAGTGGAAGCCGACCGCGCTCTATTGGCTCTTCGCGGCGGGCCTGCTCATCGCGCGCTATGCGTTCCGCAAGAACCTGATCGAGACGATGATGGGCAAGCAACTGAGCCTGCCCGGCGGCATCTGGGACAAGCTCAACATCGCGTGGGCGCTCTTTTTCGTCGCCCTCGGCGTAGCCAACCTCTATGTGGTGGGCAATTTCACCGAGTCGCAGTGGGTCAACTTCAAGTTGTTCGGCACAACGGGCGCGATGGTCGTCTTCATCGTCGCGCAAAGCCTGTGGCTCGCCAAATATATGAAGGAGGAGTGAGCGATGACTGAACTCCCGTCGAACGGCTTCGTCGAAGCGGAGCCTGCGGCGCGCATCGCATTCATCGAGGCGCGCCTGAACGCCGCATTGCCCGTCTCGCAGCTCACGGTGCGCGACGACAGTGCGCTGCATGCGGGCCACGCTGGCGCGGCCGCAGGCGGCCATTATGCGGTAACGCTCGTATCGTCCGCATTTGCGGGCAAAGCCCGGCTGGCGCGGCATCGGCTGGTGTATGATGCGCTGGCCGACGTGATGCAGCGCGGCATTCACGCGCTCGCCATCACGGCTTACACGCCCGAGGAATTCGCCCGGCTCGGCGATGCGCCGTCTTCGACATCCTGAAAGCGATGTCCGGAAAGACGAATGAGCGCGTCATGTCGAACCGGTGCGAGGCACTCCCGGCGCAACGATTGACCGAACCCTTCCCGTTAGGAAACGTTAGGAACTCTCGATGACCTTTAAACAACCCCGTCTTTGGGTGCTGCTGGCTGCGTTCGCGGCCACCCCGGCTTTTGCGCAAAACGTTGCCGTCGTGAACGGAACGCCGATTCCGAAATCGCGCGCCGACGCGCTCGTGGGTCAGCTCGTCAAGCAGGGCCAATCGGATTCGCCGCAATTACAGCAAGCCGTGCGCGATGAACTCATCAATCGCGAAATTCTGATGCAGGAAGCCGTGCGCGAAGGCATCCCGTCCCACCCCGATGTCAAGGCCCAGATTGCGGTCGCTCAGCAAACGGTCGTACTGCGAGCGCTCATCGAAGACTTCGTCAAGAAGCACGCGCCGAGCGACGCCGAAGTCAAGGCGCGCTATGACGAACTCGTCAAGCAGGCCGCCGGCAACGAACTGCACTTGCACCACATCCTCGTGGAAAACGAACAGCAGGCCAAGGATCTGATCGCCAAGATCAAGGGCGGCGCCAGTTTTGAAGACCTGGCGAAGCAGTATTCGAAGGACCCGGGTTCGGCGAAAAACGGCGGTGACCTCGATTGGTCGAACCCCAAGGCTTACGTGCCTGAATTCGCTCAGGCTGCCGAACACCTGAAAAAAGGCCAGATGACCGAGACGCCGGTTCATACGCAGTTCGGTTGGCACATCATTCGGCTTGACGATACGCGAGCCATCTCGCCGCCGCCGCTCGAGCAGGTCAAGCCGCAGATCGTCCAGCAGATGCAGCAGGAAAAACTGCAGGCGTTCGAGCAGAACCTGCGCGCCCAAGCCAAGATCCAGTAATCCGCGGGCCGCGCGCCCTCAAGAGCGACAAAGCCGCCTTTTCGGGCGGCTTTGTCGTTTCCGGGGCAAATGCGCCGCGGCGATGCGGCACTTTGCGTCAACCCAACCAGCGGCGCGCGTTGCGGAACACGCGCATCCACGGACTCGCCTCACCCCAACCCTCGGGGTGCCAGCTCATCTGCACGGTGCGATGCACGCGCTCCATGTGCGGCATCAGCACGGTGAAGCGGCCATCGGCGGTCGTCACCGAGGTGATGCCCTGCGGCGATCCATTGGGATTGAACGGATACCGTTCCGTCGCCTCGCCGCGGTGATCGATGTAGCGCATCGCGACGCTGACACGGGACGCATCGCCTTGCTGCGAGAAGTCCGCGAAGCCCTCGCCGTGCGCAACGGCAACGGGGATGCGCGAGCCTTCCATGCCCGCAAAGAAAATCGAAGGCGTTGACTCGACGCGCACGAACGAAAACCGTGCTTCGAATTGTTCGGACTTGTTGCGCGTGAATTTCGGCCACGCTTCGGCGCCCGGAATCATCGAAGCGAGACTGCTCAGCATCTGGCAGCCATTGCAAATGCCGAGCGCAAACGTTTCGGGGCGGTCGAAGAACGCAGCGAACATATCGGCGAGCCGTGGATTGAAGCGGATCGTCTTGGCCCAGCCCTCGCCGGCGCCCAGCACATCGCCATACGAAAAACCACCGCAGGCCACGGCACCCGCGAAGTCCGCAAGCGTCGTTCGGCCCGACAGCAGATCGCTCATATGCACATCGTGGGCATCGAAGCCCGCGCGATCGAATGCGTAGGCCGTTTCGAGGTGAGAGTTGACACCCTGCTCGCGCAGGATCGCAACGCGCGGACGTGCCCCCGTATTGATGAGCGGAGCGGCAATATCCTCGTTCGGATCGAACGTCACATGCGGCGAGATACCCGGGTCCGTTGCATCGAGCAGCGTCTCGTACTCGGCGTCGGCGCACGCCGGGTTGTCGCGCAGCCGCGCGATACGCCAGCTGACTTCTGCCCATGCCCGCTGCAACTCGGTACGCGGCGCCTCGTAGATCTTCTTTGCGTCGCGGTAGATTTCGATGGTGTCGCGCTCGTTGAGCTTGCCGATCACATGCGAGCACGCGCCCAGCCCGTGCTGGCGCAGCAGCCCGAGCACCGTATCGCGCTCGCTCGCGCGCACTTGCACGACGGCGCCCAGTTCCTCGTTGAAGAGCGCATGCAGCGTGCGGTCGTCGCGACGGCCGCTCGTTTGCTTCGCCCAATCCTTGGCGTCGCCATAATCGAACTCATGGGCGGCATCGAGCGCGAGCATATCGACGTTCAACGAAACGCCCGTATGCCCGGCAAACGCCATTTCGCAAACGGTCGCCCAAAGTCCGCCGTCGGAGCGATCGTGGTACGCGAGCAGCAAGCCGTCGGCATTGAGCGTCTGGATGGCCGTGAAAAAGCGTTTGAGATCTTCGGGATCGTCGACGTCCGGGACGCTGTTGCCGACTTGCTGCGTGACCTGCGCGAGGATGCTGCCACCGAGCCGATGCTTGCCGCGACCGAGATCGATCGCGATCAGCACGCTTTCCCCGACGTCGGCCGCCCGCCGCAACTGCGGCGTCAGATGTCGGCGCACGTCGTCGACCGGCGCGAACGCGGAGATGATCAGCGAAACAGGCGCGGTGACTTCCTTCGCCACACCGCGCTCGTCCCACTTCGTTTTCATCGATAGCGAATCCTTGCCTACGGGAATGCTGATGCCAAGCGCGGGGCAAAGCTCCATGCCGATCGCCTTCACCGTATCGAACAGCGCGGCATCCTCACCGGGACTGCCGCACGCAGCCATCCAATTGGCCGACAACTTGAGCTTGTCGAGCGAAGCGATGGGGGCGGCGGCGATGTTCGTGATGGCCTCGCCGACCGCCATGCGGCCGGAGGCCGGCGCGTCGATGACTGCGAGCGGAGCACGCTCCGCCATGGTCATCGCTTCGCCGCGAAAACCCGCGTAATCGACCGCTGTGATGGCGCAGTCCGCCACGGGTACCTGCCATGGCCCAACCATCTGATCGCGCACGCTCGTCCCGCCAACCGTACGGTCGCCGATCGTGATCAGAAACGACTTGCTCGCCACGCTCGGATGCTTGAGCACCGCGGTTGCCATCTGCGCGAGCGACAACCCGGTGACATCGACCGGTACCCGCTTCTCCCGCACCCGTGCGACGTTGCGATGCATGCGCGGCGGCTTGCCCAGCAAGACGTCCATCGGCATATCGACGGGATGTTGTGCCGGACCCTCGCCCTCGACGTCGACCAGTTGAAGCTGCCGCGCCTCGGTCGCGACGCCGACGACGGCGAGCGGGCAGCGCTCGCGCTCGCAGATGGCCTCGAAACGCGGCAGATCGGTAGGCGCGATCGCAAGCACATAGCGCTCTTGCGCTTCATTCGACCAGATCTCGCGCGGCGACAACCCGCTCTCTTCGAGCGGCACCCGGCGCAGTTCGAAACGCGCGCCCTTGCCCGCTCCATCGACGAGTTCCGGAAACGCGTTCGACAGGCCGCCCGCGCCGACGTCGTGAATGCTGAGAATCGGATTGCCGGCGCCCAGCTGCCAGCAGGCGTTGATGACCTCCTGCGCGCGCCGCTCGATCTCGGGATTGCCGCGCTGAACCGAATCGAAATCGAGCTCAGCCGTGTTCGCGCCCGTCGCCATCGAACTCGCGGCGCCACCGCCCATGCCGATGCGCATGCCGGGGCCGCCGATCTGAATCAGCAGCGAGCCTGCCGGCAGGTCGTGCTTGTGCGTATGGGCATCCGAGATATTGCCGATACCGCCGGCGATCATGATCGGCTTGTGGTAGCCGCGTACCTGCCCCCCGACGTTTTGCTCGTAGACGCGGAAGTAGCCGCCCAGATTCGGCCGGCCGAATTCGTTGTTGAATGCGGCGCCGCCAAGGGGCCCGTCGATCATGATCTGCAACGGCGACGCGATCCGCTCGGGACGGCCGTATTCGCCGTGTGCGTCAGCAGGATTGCGCTCCCCGGGCGGTACCACGGCGTCACGGGCGTTTTCCCAAGGTTCGACCGCGTCCGGCAACGCCAGATTCGACACCGAGAAGCCGGTGAGGCCCGCCTTCGGTCGCGCGCCGCGCCCCGTGGCCCCTTCGTCGCGAATTTCGCCGCCCGCGCCGGTCGCTGCGCCGGCGAACGGCGAGATGGCGGTCGGGTGGTTGTGCGTTTCCACCTTCATCAGCGTATGCGTGAGCTCCACGTGGCGGCCGTAGCGCTCGTCGAACGAACTGGCGCCCGCGTCGCCCGATTCGGCCGAGGGCCGCGGGAACCAGCGCTCGGCCGGGCCGCCCGCCATGATCGCCGAATTGTCCGAATACGCGACGATCGTGCCTTGCGGATTGAGCTTCTCCGTGTTCTTGATCATCTGGAAGAGCGACATGTCTTGCGGCTCGCCGTCGATCGTCCATTGCGCGTTGAAGATCTTGTGCCGGCAGTGCTCGCTGTTCGCCTGCGCGAACATCATGAGTTCGACATCGCTCGGATTGCGCGCGAGCTTCGTGAAAGCATCGACGAGATAGTCGATTTCATCGTCTGCCAGCGCGAGACCCAGCTCGCTGTTCGCCTGCACGAGCGCCGTGCGGCCCGCGGCGAGAATATCGACCGTCGCAAGTGGCTTGGCCGGCAATTCGTCGAAAAGATGCCGCGCATCGTCGCGCGAGCCGACGACGCTTTCCGTCATCCGATCATGCAGCGCTGCCGCGACCGCGGCGCGCGTCTCGTCGGAGAGCCCCTTTTTTCCCCCGACGCCCAAAAAGCCCGTCTTGAGCGTCACCGTGTACTCGATCCCGCGTTCGATGCGCCGCACCTGATCCAGCCCGCAGTGATGCGCGATATCCGTTGCCTTGCTGGCCCACGGGGAAATCGTGCCGAAGCGGGGCAAGACCAGAAACGTCTCGCTCGCACCGCGCGCTTCGCCCTGGGCGAGAGGGGCACCGTAATGGACGAGCGCCTCGATGCGCGCATCGTCTTCAGCCGTGAGCGGCGCGAGCGCACTCACGAAGTGCAGATATTGCCCGCGCACCTCGACGATGTTCGGGTCGATACGGCTGAGCGTGTCGATGAGGCGGGATTGGCGGAAGTCGGACAGCGCCGAAGCACCGGGAAAGCACGAGAAGTGAGCCATGAAAGGACGTGGGCGTCGATGGGTCGGGCAAGCGTTCCAATGGCCGCGCCTGCGGACGACATGATGCGAAAGGAAGACCAGGATTATACCTGGAAGTCAGCCCCCATTAAGCCGCCGCGATACACGCGGCCATACTGCCGTGGCAAGCTTGCGGCTGCAGGTCCCAGGCTGGTTTCGCCCGCGCGGGTGAGGCATGCCGACCCGTTTGGCGCTATCATGCGCGGTTTGCTTCAACGACGCGAAGGCGCAATACGGGCGCCCCTCGCGGTTCGCACGGCTCCCGAGCAATCATTCAATGGATGTCATCGTCATAGGCGGCGGGATCGTCGGCGTCGCCACCGCATATCAGCTGCATTCGGCCGGACATCGCGTCTGCGTCATCGAGCGCCATGCAACCGTTGCTCAGGGCGCCACCTATGGGCATGGCGGGGCGCTCCTGCCGACGCCGCTCGACGTATGGTTCGGCCCCACATTCGCGCCGAATGCACGCGTTGCGCGCAGCGGTCTAGTCTATAAGCCGGGTTTCAACGGCAGCACGCGGCGCTTCATGCAGCGTCTCGCCGAGCAGCAGGACCCAGACACGTTTCGGGACCAATATCGACGCCTCGCGCCGCTCGTCGACGTTTCGCGCGAGGCCCTCGCGGCGTTCGAGACGTGCTTCGATTTCGAATTCGAGCAGCGTAGCGGCGTGCTACACGTCGTGCGGCACCCGCGCGAGTGGGAGCTCGCGCAAAGCGCGCTCGATTTGCTGCGCGAGTTCGAGGTTCAGCATCACGTGCTCACCGCCAGCGAATGTGCCGATCTCGAACATTCGATACCGACCGATCCGGATTTTGCCGGTGGCGTCTTCTTCGAGCACGAACGCCTCGGCAACTGCCCCCTCTTCACGAAGCTCGTCAAACAAGTGCTCGAGGAGCAGCCCGGCGTCCGGTTCATGTTCGGTCGCGCCGTCGAAGCCGTGCGTCTTGACAATCAGCGCGCGGCGGTCGAGCTTGCTCCGGCGCAAGGCGAGCGCGCGAACACACGCGAAGTCGACGTGGTATCGGCCGACGCGATCGTCATTGCCTCGGGTGCCGGCAGCATCCCGCTCATCGAGCAGGCTGGAATGAGTCTGCCCTTGCATCCGGCTCGTTTTTTTTCGCTGACGGCGCCGATCGCCTACGAAGAGTGCGTGCCGCATGTGGCGGTCGTCGATACGACGCGGCGCATTACGATGACACGCGTGAATCAGCGAGTGCGTGTCGCAGGTGCCGCGCTCGTGCTACCGGAGCGCGAAATCGCCAAGCCCGCCCCGGAATCGCTCGCCACGGCCGCGACTGCGCTGCTTGCCCAAGCCACGCACGACTGGATACCGGGCGCTGCCAAGATTTCGGCCGCCCAGTCCTGGGACGGCGTCCAATTGCTTTCGCCGGATGGTCTGCCAGTCGTGGGGCAAGCCCTCCATCCGCGGCTATTTGTCAATCTCGGGCACGGGCCGGCGGGTTGGGGACTTGCCTGTGGGTCTGCTAAAGTGCTTGCTGAACTCGTGAGCGGCACCGAGCCCAGTGTTCCACCCGATACGCTTGCCGCGTTGAGCGCCGATCGTTTCGCGCGGTGAGCGGGATAGCCGCATCGCCGCAAGCGTGCAGCCATCCATTGCCAGTGTCTGGTACGGGTGGCGACCGATAGTTGCGCGCCCTTTGCCGTTGCAACGCTTGCGCCGATCACCCGTCCATGACCGAAGCCGCCTCGCCCCCGCCACGATCGAGTTTCGTCCCCTCGCACGAGCGACCGCTCCCGCTTTATTCGGTTGAGCAACTGCGCGAAATCGAGCAGCGCGCGGCGGCCGGTTTGCCTGCCAATACGCTGATGGCTCGCGCGGGCGCCGCGGCGGCGCGGTGCCTGCGCGAGCTGGCCGAACACGACGGCTCGCTGGCCGGTGGGTGGCCCGTGTGGCTCGCGGCAGGTCCCGGTAACAACGGCGGCGATGCGCTCATATGCGCAGCCGGGCTGCGTCATGCCGGCGTACCCGTCGAAGTCTGTATGCCGGTCGAAGTCAAACCCGACGATGCGCGCTGGGCGCTCGGTGTGGCGCGTTCGGCCGGCGTGCCGATTTCGCAGGCGCCTCCGGCCTCGTTCGAGCGTCACGGATGGATTGTCGACGGGCTGTTCGGCATCGGGCTCGCGCGTCCGCTGGAAGGTGTCTTCGCCGAGCTGGCTGGCCGCATCGGCACGCACGCTCGCCGATGCGGCCGCGTGCTCGCGCTCGACGTTCCGAGCGGGCTCGATAGCGACACCGGCGCGATTGTCGGCGGCACTGTAGTTGCGAGTGCGTCGCACACGATCACGTTCATCGGGGCAAAACCGGGGCTCTACATGGGGCATGGCCGGGATCTGAGCGGCACGTTATGGGTTGCGCCGCTCGACATCGAGGCGGACTCCATCGAGCTGTCGACGCCCATCGCTCAATTGAACGTGCCAGTGCTCTTCAGCAACCTGTTTCCCGCACGTACATTTGCATCGCATAAGGGGACATTCGGCAGTCTTGCGGTTGTCGGTGGAGACACCGGCATGTGCGGTGCACCGATTCTCGCCGCACGAGCCGCGCTGCACGCCGGCGCGGGCAAGGTGCATCTCGCGTTTCTTGGCAGTGGCGCGCCGCCTTACGACCCGCCGTATCCGGAACTGATGCTGCATCCGCTCGATGCCTTGCCTCTCGGGAAGATGGACGCGCTTGCGATCGGCTGCGGCATGGGCGTCAGCGAACGCGCGGCCGATGTGCTTGCCGGGACCATTGCGCTCGATGTACCCAAAGTGATCGATGCCGACGCGCTCAATTTGCTGGCGCAGCAACCTCACCTCGCGGCAGCGCTCGAAGAGCGTGGGGCGGCGGGCGCGCACACCGTGTTGACCCCGCATCCGCTCGAGGCGGCGCGCCTCCTTGGCTGCGACGCCGCGACAGTGCAGCGCGATCGCGTTGCGGCCGCGCGAACGTTGGCTTCACGGTTTGGCGCCGTTGTCGTGCTCAAAGGCGCGGGGACCGTCATTGCGGCGCCGGATGCCCGCATAGCGATCAATCCGACCGGTGGCGCCGCGTTGGCAACGGGAGGCACGGGGGACGTTCTCGGTGGGATCATCGGTGCCTTGCTCGCTCAGCGGATGCCCGCTTTTGAGGCCGCGCTCGCGGGTGTTTATTTCCATGGCCTTGCGGCGGATACGCTGACGGCGCATGGCACCGGGCCAGCCGGATTGACAGCGGGCGAACTCGCGGCCGCGGTGCGGAGTTCGATCAACCGGCTGATCTATCCGGCGCGCGAGTGACGCGCGCATCGGACGCTATCCCGTGCAATGCGAGCCAACTTGCAACGCCGCTATACTGTTCAACCGCATCGCTTTGCTCTCCTCAACGATCGACCGACAGCCATGACGACGATTTCGCTTTCCTCCTGGTCCGCGCTGCAAGCGCATTACGACACGATCCACGATGCCCGGCTGCGCGACTGGTTCGCCGCCGACACCGCGCCCACACGCGCCGAACGCTTCACCTTCGCGGGCGGCGGCCTCGTCGCCGATTTCTCGAAAAATCGGATCACCGACGAAACGTTGCGCCTGCTCGCCGCACTCGCGCGCGAGGCGGGCGTCGAGGCACGCCGCGATGCAATGTTCGAAGGTGCGGTCGTCAATCCCACGGAGGGCCGCGCGGCGTTACACACCGCGTTGCGTGCCACGCGCCCCGATGCGCCCTATCACGAACAAGTCGGTGCCGAGCGCGCCAAGATGGCGGCCTTCGCGGAACGCGTACGGAGCGGCGCGTGGACTGGGTACACCGGCAAGCGCATCCGTCATATCGTCAATATCGGGATCGGCGGTTCGGATCTGGGTCCGAAAATGGTGGTCCATGCGCTCGAACATCTCGCGCATCCCGAGATCGCCAGCTACTTCGTCTCCAACGTCGACGGCGCGGATCTCGCTCGCGTCCTCGCTCGCATCGATCCCGAGGAAACGCTCGCCATCATCGTTTCGAAGACCTTTACGACGCTCGAAACCATGACGAACGCGCGTTCGCTGCGTGACTGGTTCGTGCAAAAAGGCTGCCCCGAAGAGGCGCTCGCGAAGCATTTCGTCGGCGTCTCGGCGAATCCGGCGGAAGTCGTCAAGTTCGGCATCGACCCGAACAACGTCTTCGAGATGTGGGATTGGGTGGGCGGACGTTACTCGCTGTGGTCGGCCGTCGGTCTTTCGATCATGATCGCCGTCGGGCCTCAGCATTTCGATGCGCTACTGGCGGGCGCCGACGCAATGGACACCCACTTCCGGCAGGCGCCTCTCGAGCGCAATCTGCCTGTCCTGATGGGGCTCATCGGCATCTGGTACCGCAACTTCTTCGGCTCGCAAAGCTATCTCGTCGCCCCCTACTCCGAGGCACTCCATTACTTGCCGTCGTATTTGCAGCAACTCGAGATGGAGAGCAACGGCAAATCGGCGCGGCTCGACGGGCAGTTCGTCGATTACGCGACCTCGGCCGTGACCTGGGGCGAGCCCGGCACGAACGGGCAGCATGCGTTCTTCCAGATGCTGCACCAAGGCCCCACCATCGTGCCGATCGACTTCATCGCGGTACTGACGCCCGAGCATCCGCTCGCCAGCCATCACCCGAAGCTGCTCGCCAATTGCTTCGCGCAGAGCGAAGCACTCATGCTCGGGCGCACGGTGGACGAAGCGCGGAAAGTGGCGGGCCCAGACAAGCCCGAACTCGTGCCGCACCTGGTCTTTCCGGGCAACCGGCCGTCGACGACACTGCTCCTCGATGCGCTGACGCCGCACTCGCTCGGCGCACTCATCGCGCTGTACGAGCACAAGGTGCTCGTGCAGGCCACGATCTGGAACATCAACCCGTTCGACCAATGGGGCGTGGAACTCGGCAAGATTCTCGGCAAAGTCGTGGAAGCAGATCTCGTCGCCGCGCAATTCGAGCCGTCCAAGCACGACTCGTCGACATCGGCGCTGATCGCGCGAGCACGCGAGGCCAGCAAGCGCTGAGAGAAGGCGCGCGGGCCTACCGTTGCGCCACCCGCCCCGCGTCGAGTGTCACGATGCGCGCGCAGCGATGCGCGAGTTCGAGATCATGGGTGACGAGCACGAGCGTTGCGCCGTGCGCCGCGTTCATCTCGAACATGAGATCGATGACCGCGTGACCGGTGGCGGCATCGAGACTGCCCGTGGGCTCGTCGGCGAAAAGAATGGCCGGATGGGTGACGAAGGCACGCGCGAGCGCAACGCGCTGCTGCTCGCCGCCGGACAGCACTTTCGGATAGTGTCCCGTACGCGCGCCGAGGCCGACCTGGTCGAGCAAGGCGCGCGCACGGCCGCTGGCCTCGTGCGACGTGACACCGCCTTGCAACTCGAGCGGCAAGCGCACGTTCTCGAGCGCGGTGAGATGCGGCATCAGCTGGAACGATTGAAAGACGAATCCCACCATGCCGTTTCGCAGATTCGCCCGTTCGTCTTCCGACAGCATTTCGAGCGCCTTGCCGAACAATCGAACCGAGCCCGACGTGGCATTGTCCAATCCAGCGAGCAATCCGAGGAGCGTCGATTTGCCTGATCCCGACGCACCGACGATCGCCACGCTGCTGCCAGGCATGACATCGAGCGTGATGTCCTCGAGTATCGTCAGCTCGCCCGTTGCATCCTTGACCCGCTTGGATAAATTGCGTACTTCGATGATGGGATCGGTATTTTTCTGCATGAGGAAGACGCGTCGCTCGAAAGTGGGTGCGCTCGCCGGCAAGCTGCGCCGAGTATTGCCGGCCGCCGTACTCGCTATCGCCGCGACTTGGGCAGGCCCGTCGGCACATGCCACCGAGACGGGCAAGCCGGTCATCGTCGTGCTTGGCGACAGCCTTTCGGCCGAGTACGGTCTGCCGAGGGATTCAGGATGGGTCGCGCTGCTGAGACGCCGTCTGGCGGACGAGCGGATCGATTATAGCGTCGCAAACGCAAGCATCAGCGGCGATACGACAAGCGGCGGCCGCGCCCGCCTGCCGGCACTGATATCGCGACTCAAACCGTCGATCGTGATTGTCGAGCTCGGCGCCAACGACGCATTGCGCGGCGTTCCGCTATCGACAACGGAAGACAATCTGCGCACGATCGTCAAAGACGCGCAGCAAAGCAAGGCGAAGGTGGTGCTCGTCGGCATGTATGTGCCGGCCAATTACGGACCCGCCTATACGCAGCGGTTCCATCGAATCTATGGCACGCTCGCCAAGGAGCTCGATGTCCGGCTCGTTCCTTTTTTGCTCGCTGGCATCGAAAGCAAACCGGACATGTTTCAGAGCGATCAGATGCACCCGACTCAGCAGGCGCAGCCAGTGTTGCTCGATAACGTCTGGCCCGCCCTGGCGCCTCTTTTGCAGCGGCAGGTCCGCTAAGTCCGGCAAGTCCGGCCTGCCGCCCGATCGCTCATTCGCTCAATCGGTACTGCCTGACTTGCTGTCCGCCGAGCCGTAGAACTTCACCTTCGAGCGCGCGCGCAACGCATCGATATAGGCCTGCATATCGGCCTGTGCGCCGATCTGCGACAGCTGTTGCTGCGCCGCCGTGAGCCGCGCGGGATCGATTGGCGCGCCCGGCAGCACGGCGTTCACGCGGTAGATCGCGTAACCGGCCGCTCCGAGATCCACGCCGGCGTAAGCGGGCAGCTTGCTTGCGTCGGCTTTGAAAATCGCACTCAATGCTGCGGGCGAGACGCTTTGCGCGTCCGTACGCGAAAGCTTCATTTCGGAACCGAAGCCGGCAGTCGACTTCGACTTCTGCAGCTCGGCAAGCTTGGCAGCCCCATCCTTGCGAGCGAGTTCTGCGGCCTGTTCCGCCACATAGCGCGCGCGGACCGCATCCTTGATCGATGCCAGCGGCGGTGTGGCGGCCGGCTTGAAGTCAGTCACGCGAGCCGAGATCAACGTGTTGTTGCCGACGTCGATCGCCTGCGTATTGTTGTGATCCTTCACAGCATCGTTGGCGAAGACAGCGGCCAGGAACTTCGGATTGTTGAGTGGGCTGTCGGGCGGCAGCGACGTGCTGGGCTTGTTGGTGACCGTAGCCGTCTGGAGTGTCAGTTTGAACTTGTCGGCCGCCGGCTGGAGGCTCTTTGCCTGTTCGTAGACAGTCGAAGTGAATGCGTCGGAGCTGTCGCTGAAGGCCTTGGCGGCCTGCTGCGACTTCAGTTCCTTCTCGATCTGGTCCTTCACGGCGGCGAACGGCTTGACGACCGACGGTTTTTCGTCGGTCAGCATGATGACGTGATAGCCGAAGGCCGAACGCACGACATCGCTTACATCGCCCTTTTTCTTCAACGCAAGCGCGGCGGCGTCGAACGCCTTGTCGCCCGTGATGACGCCGCCCGTCGACCAGCCGAGGTCGCCGCCCTTCGATGCCGAGCCCGGGTCCTTCGATTCTTTCTGAGCGACCTGCCCGAACTGGTCGGGATGTGCCTTCACTTGCGCCAGCACGTCCTGCGCCGTTTTCTTCGCGGCGGCATCCTCGTCGGGCTTCGCACCGCTCGGCGAAGGAATCAGAATCTGGCTCACGCGCACTTCACGCGGTGTCGTATAGCGCGCTGCGTTCTCGTCGTAGTACTTCTTTGCGTCGGCTTCCGTTGGAGTGATCGTGGCGCCGAGCGTAGCCGGGGAGAACACAACGTACTGGACCGTTGCCGTCGGCGGCGTCGCGAAATCGGCACGATGCGCGTCGTAGTAGGCGGAAAGCTGCGCATCGTCCACCTTGACCTTCGAGGCGTAATCGGCGGCGCGCAGAACCAACTGCTGCACCGAGCGCTGCTGCTCGGCCAGTTTGGCCAGGTGTTCGGCAATGCTTTTCGGCACAAACGCGCTCGCCTGGATGCTGTCGGGAATCTGGTCCATAGCCAGACCGTAACGCACACGCTCCTGGTATTGATCGGGTGTCATGCCCTGCATCGCCAGCAACTGCGTATAACGATCGACGTCGATCGAGCCGTCGGGCTTGCGTAACGACGAAATCACGGGATCGGCCAGCAATGCGCGGCGCACGGCGTCATCCGATGCGCTCAGGTGTTCGCGCTGCGTCTCGTCGGCCAATACGCGTTGCTGAATGAGGCTCTCGAGCAATTCGCGCCGACGCTCGGGTGTATCGAAAATCTTGGCGTCGAAACGCGCGCCGAGCACCTGACGCGCCTGATCGAGCTGCCTGCGCATCGCGTCGTCGAATTCGGCCCGGGTAATCTTGTGGCCGTTGACGCTCGCGACATTGGCGCTTTCATCGAAGAACCCGCGGAAACCCTGAATACCGATGAAACCCAGCCCCGGCACGATGACGAGGACGAGCATGAACATCATCAGGCGCTTATGGTTGCGAAAGAAATCGAGCATGCGTGACCGGTTACGTTGGACAAAAACGTCCAATAGTACAACAGCTGCAACCGGCGGCGACAAATCTGGTTTTGGCGGGAATGGTGGGCTTGTCAGCCGGTGTGCCGGATCGGCACAATAGCTGGACGCGAGCCGCGCGGCGCAGGCCACATGCCTGCGTGCGCGGTGCGCCGCGGGAGAAGGTCATGCTCTACGAATGGCTGGAAGCGCAGCGCGCACTGGCGAGCTCGCTTGGCGCGTGGACCGAATATACCGGGCACCTTTTCGGCTTGCCCGCGCCGCTTGGCATCGCCGGCTGCGACTGGTTCAGCCGTTTCGCTCGAGCGGCCCCGCCCGGCTTTGATATCCAGTCCGTCACGATCGGCGAACGCCAGGTGGCCGTGAAAGAATCCGTCGTCGCGGCCACCCCGTTTTGCGAGCTACGTCATTTCGCCCGCGAAAGGCCGGCCGTTCGCTCGGCCGATCACCCCATCCTGGTTTGCGCGCCGCTTGCCGGCCATCACGCCGTGATGATGCGCGAAGCGGTCCAAACGCTGCTCGAGGACGCCGATGTCTACGTGACCGACTGGGCCGACGCGCGCGACGTCCCGCTCAGGTCCGGCAGCTTCGGCCTCAACGACTACGTTCAAACGATCGAGCGGTTTTTGCGCATGCTGGGCGGCGCGGGCCTGCATGTTCTGGCCGTGTGCCAGGCAACCGCACCGGCGGTCGCCGCCGCGGCACTCGTCGCCGAGCGCGGCGAGCCCGCACCGCTCAGTCTTACACTGATGGGCGGCCCCATCGATACACGCATCAACCCGACGGCCATCGACCGCTTTGCGCTCGCCCACAGCGTCGCCTGGTTCCGCGATACCGTCATCGATAGCGTGCCGTCGGGTTACGCGGGAACAGGCCGACGGGTCTATCCAGGCTACATTCAACACGCCGCGCTCATGGTTGCGCACCCGCATCGCCAGTTGGCGCTCGAATCCCGGTACTGGGCGAGCCGGTGGATGGCCGACGGGACAAAAATGGCCGAAAGCCGGCGCGCGCTCGACGAATACGCCGCCGTGCTCGATATGACCGAGGACTATTTCCTCGATACCCTGAAGATTCTCTTTCGCGAGCAGCAGCTCGCGCGCGGTACCTGGCAGATCGGCGGACACCCTGTCGATGGCTCGGCGCTTGCTCGCACGGCCCTGTGTACGGTGGAGGGAGATTGCGACGATATTACCGGCGCGGGTCAGACTCATGCCGCCCAGACCATTCTGAGCGCCGTGCCGAAGCGGCTGCGGATGCGCCTCACGGTCGAGAACTGCGATCACTACGATCTCTTTACCGGAGCGCGCTGGCGCGAGGCGATTCACCCCGTGCTAGTCCGTTTTCGCCGCGCGGCGTCTATGCGTCGACGCGGCATCCCAAGTCGGCCACGCCCTACCCGCAAGTCGCAAGCCGTTGATTCAGATCAGACGTCGGGCATAGCGGTGCGCCGATGATATGCGTCAGCACTTCGCTCGATTCCCAGGGAGGTTTTCCCATGTATCGACACATTCTGGCCCCTATCGACGGCAGCGCCACCTCCGCCAGGGCATTCGAGGCCGCCCTTCGCTTCGCAGGCGGTGCCGATGCCGAGCTGCTCGCACTTTATGTCGTGGACGTGCCGGTCATCGGCTCGGACGCGCCCGGCTACGATCCTACAATCGTGCGCAACGCACTTGTCGAGCAGGCAACGCGGGTGACCGACGAGGCGCTCGAGAAAATGAAAGCGGCCGGCGTTGCCGGCACGCCGCGTGTGGTCGAGACCAACCCGCTTCGCGATGACATCGCGCATACCATCTTGCGCATCGCCAAGGAGTGGCCGGCCGACCTGATCGTGATGGGCACACACGGGCGGCGCGGGTTCCAACGGCTCATGCTGGGTAGCGTCGCTGAGCGCTTCCTGCGCATTTCGTGCTGCCCGGTCCTGCTCGTTCCGTCCAGCGATACCACGGCTCGTGCGGGCTGAGTGCCGGCTCGGCGGTGCGCGGGCACAAGCCCTTGGCGAGCCGAGGCAGGCACGAGCCGTGGCGCTGGCATCAGAGCTTGGCCGAGGCCCGGTGCGCCGCCTGCTCGTGACGCACGAGCAAGACAGGCAAATCCACCGAACGCAGCAAGGATTCGGCAACACTGCCGAGCAATGCGCGGCGCATGCCGTGGCGGCCATGCGTTCCGACGACGATGAGTTCGGCCTCGGATTCCTCGGCGACGCGGGCAATGACCGATGCCACACTTTCTCCATACGCGTCGATGGCACGTGATGTGCCTTGAACCCCCTGAGACTTGAAAACTTCTTCAGCTTCTGCGAGCGCCGCGGTCGCCGCCTCGACCGCCGCGGCACTGGCGCCCTCCTCGCCCTGATAAACCGCGCCGACATCCACGAGTTGCGGTGCATGCTCCACGACGCAAGCCGCCACAATGGAAGCGCCCGATGCACGGGCAATCTTCACTGCCTCGTCCAGTGCAAGGCGCGAGGCGCGACTGCCATCGATGGCAGCCAGAATACGTGTGTACATGATGGTCCTCCGGGGCACCGGCCCACTGCATCGATCATTGAGCAATAAGTGTGCGACCCGCGCGTTCGGCCTGACTTGACGCCGATCAATGAGCAACGCCGGCTCCCGCCATGCCTGATGAATCGGCGGATTCCTGCATTGCCGTAGGAAAATGCTTACAAAAGCTCGTCAATACCTACCCCAGTTTCGTATCGCGCTGATATTTTTTTCGCGTGAGGCTGGCCATACTGACTGCCATGAAGGTTCACGCGCGCCGGCCGAGCCAGGCGCGTCAATGGCTGGAGGGCGCCATGCTGCTGGAAAGAGATTTCCCACGAGATGCGGACTCATACGCGGCATCGGACGAGACGCCCGAGGCGACCTGCGCCCAGAACGCATCGCCTGCCGCCACACGCTGCTCGGGCTGCTCGTTGCGTTCGGCCTGCGTGGCGAACGCGTTGACCGCGCAGGAGCTCATGCGTTTCGATGCGATTGTCAGTACGACTCGGCCTATCAAGCGCGGCGAAGCGCTCTATCGCACGCACGATCCGTTCCACAGCATTTATGCCGTGCGGGCGGGCTCGTTCAAGACGGTGGTCATGCATCGCGACGGCCGAGAGCAGGTCACCGGCTTTCATCTGGCGGGTGAAGTGCTCGGACTCGACGGCGTCTGCGCGGAGCGTCACAGCAGCGATGCGATAGCCCTCGAAGACAGCAGCGTTTGCATCATGCCCTATTCGCTGCTCGAATCGATGTGTTCGGAATCGAAACAACTTCAACAGCAGATGCTACGCACGATGAGCAGCGAAATCGTGCGCGAATCTTCGCTGATGTTGCTGCTTGGCACAATGAGTGCGGAGCAACGCGTTGCCACATTCCTGCTCAATTTGTCGAGCCGTATGCGCGAGCGCGGCTATTCGGCCGCCGAATTCAACCTGCGTATGACGCGCGAGGAAATGGGCAACTACCTGGGCATGAAGCTCGAGACGGTCAGCCGCATGTTCTCCAAATTTCAGCGCGACGGGCTCGTCGAAACGCGTGGCAAGAAGATCCGCATCGTCGATCTGGGCGCACTCGCCGCGGTGTGAGCGGGCCCGGGGCCGTCAGCCGGCGCGGGCCAGTTCCATCGTTCATCGTCTCATGCGTCGTAGAAGCGGAAAAAGCCGCTATGCAGCAGCACGGGCTTCTTGCCGAGTTCCTGGAGCAATTCGCGGGCAGCCCGCTCGATGGCATGTCGATGCGTTTCGAATGCCGCCAGAACATCGTCTTCACGCAACGATTGCGCGCCGAAGTGGTCTTCGAGCGCCTCTGCGGTAATCGCGCACTGGACCCGCTCGCCATCCACCACCGCGGGAAAGGCGAGCACCAGGTCGCGGCCGCAATACTCGGGCGGCTCGACGGGAAAAGAAATAAGCATAGCGCCCCCTCGCAGCATCCGCGCCACAGCGAATCGATCTCGCAACCTTACGACAAAAGGCGCTGGCATGCCATGCGCCCCACGTCACAAGGATAGTCGACGATGCGCGCGATCCCACTTGACCTGCATCAACCAGGTCAGCGTCGTGTCCCCGTAGACTGATGCTGTCTCCAGACCGCTCAAACATACGGAGTGCACGATGCGCATCACCGTTCACCTCAGCACATTCGAGCGCCTCAACCCGTGCGCGTATGCCATTTTATGGCTCGATCGGGAGCGTCGGCAGTGGTCGCGCGAAAGCCATTTCGGCCTCGATTTGCCCGCTTGGGGCGTGCTGGAAACGCACGGAGGCACGACGCAGATTTGCGCGCAGCGAGGCAGCGCACCGCTACTGAGCCTCGAAGGACTCGACTTGGAAGACTGTGACGGCCCGTTCGAAGGCGAGACGGGCAGCGCGCAGTGGCGCGGCAAGCGGCATTCGGCGGGGCATTGGTATGTGCAATGCGTCGACGAAGATACCGCGCGAGCGGAAAACAGCATGTTCTCGGACGATTCCGCGTCGCCATACTCCGTTGCGTCAGCCCAGCGCAGCTGAGGCACAGGTAATACTGCAACGAATCGCGGCGGCCCACCGCGGAAGCAGTGGCCCGCGCGGACTCGCTCAGGTCACCCTGCCGCGACCGTGCGTTGCCGCTGCTCGCCGAGCCCGGCAATGCCGAGGCGGACCGTCTGGCCCGCCTTCAAGTACACGGGTTCCGGCTTGATGCCAAGGCCGACGCCCGGCGGCGTGCCGGTGGAAATCACATCGCCCGGTTGCAGGCTCATGCAATGCGACAGATACGAGACGAGCTTCGCGACGGTAAATATCATCGTGCGCGTGTTGCCGTTCTGGTAGCGGTGCCCGTCGACTTCGAGCCATAGATCGAGTTGCTGCGGATCGGCGATGTCGTCGCGCGTCACGAGCCAGGGGCCCATCGGGCCGAACGTGTCGAACCCCTTGCCCTTGTCCCACTGCCCGCCGCGCTCGATTTGCCATTCGCGCTCGGACACGTCGTTGATGACGCAAAAGCCCGCCACGTAATCGAGGGCATCCTTTTCGTCGACATACTTGCACGCGCGTCCGATGACGACGCCGAGTTCGACTTCCCAGTCGGTCTTTTTCGATCCGCGCGGAATCTCGATATCGTCATTGGGACCGACGATCGCACTCGTCCACTTGTTGAACACCACGGGTTCGTTCGGAATCGGCATATTCGATTCGGCCGCATGATCCGCATAGTTGAGGCCGATACAGACCAATTTTCCAACCCGGCCGACACAGGCACCGATGCGCGGCTCGCCTGCCACGACCGGCAGCGTCGCGGGAGCGATCGCTCGCAGCCGGGCAAGGCTCGCGTCGGACAGCGCGTCGCCCGCGATGTCGTCGACATGAGCCGACAGGTCGCGAATCCTGCCCTCGGCATCGACGAGGCCCGGCTTTTCCTGGCCTTTCGGCCCATAACGAAGCAGTTTCATATCAGTTGGAAGTGCAATAAAAAGAAGTGGAAAGAATCAGTTGGACCAACCGCCGTCGATGAGATGCACTTGCCCTGTCGTAAATCCCGCTTCGTCGGACGCCAGATAGGCCGCAAGCGCGGCAATCTCTTCGGGCTTGCCGATGCGGCCCATCGGCTGACGCGCGACGAACGCCGCCTCGACTTCGGCGACCGTTTTACCCTGCGAGCGAGCCTGCTCCGCAATGCGCGCCGTCAGCGATGGCGAAGCCACGGTTCCGGGACAGATCGCATTGCATCGCACGCCGCGCGTCACGAAATCGGCCGCGACCGACTTCGTGAGACCGATCACCGCGGCTTTCGATGCGCCATAGACAAACCGGTTCGGCACGCCTTTGACGCTCGAGGCCGCCGACGCCATATTCACGATCGACCCGCCGCCGCGCTCGAGCATCCCCGGCAAGAACGCGCGAATCGTCCTGTACATCGATTTGGCGTTCAGATCGAACGAAAAATCCCAGTCCGCTTCTTCGCATTCGAGCACACTGCCCGCATGCACGAAACCGGCGCAATTGAGCAGGACATCAATGCCGCTAAGCTCGCTCGCCAGCGCGGCGATGGCGGCTGGATCGCGAACGTCGAGCGGTCTGGCTTCGAACGGGACGTCGCCGAACAGATCGAGCCGGATATCGGTCGCGATGACGCGCGCGCCCTCGCTTGCGAATCGCTCCGCGCACGCGCGGCCGATGCCCTGCGCCGCGGCGGTGACGACGGCCGTCTTGCCGGCCAGCCTGCCTGACAGCGGACGCTCGAGGGATGTTGCCGTGGGATTCATAAACACTCCGTTTAAAGTCCGCCGGCATGCGCCGCGGGCATGATCGGCAAGCACGCCGGCCCGACCGGCTCGAATGCCTTGTAAGTCAGAATGAACTCCTGATGGCCGAGCATCTCCGACTTCGATCGCGCGCCGTTCGCGACATCGACGGTCAGATCGAAGACTTCGCGCCCCACCTCGTCGAGCGTGCCGCGGCCCTCGAGGATGCGCCCAGCATCGATATCCATGTCGCCCGATAGTTTCCGATAAGTGGCGGGATTCGCGCAAACCTTGATGACGGGCGATACCGCCGAGCCGACGACCGAACCGCGCCCCGTCGTAAACAGAATCAGGTGGCAGCCGCAGGCGATCAGCTCGCCGATTTCCGCATTGTCGCTGATGTTGGGAAAACCGAACCGTGGCTCGCCGTCGGGCACGACATCGAGCAGATAAAGACCGCCTGTCGGCGGCACGTCGCCGGGCTTGACGATGCCGACGATCGGCGATGCCCCGCTCTTCGCATAGGCGCCGAGCGACTTCTCCTCCTGTGTCGTGAGCCCACCATCCGCATTGCCGACCGCGAAGCTGCCGTGTCCCATGATCGTGTAGTAGCGCGCGGCCTTCGCAACGCATTCGACGATGGCGTCGCCAAGCTCGGGCCGCGCCGCGCGCGACTTCATATGGTATTCGCATCCCACGAGTTCGCCCGTCTCTTCGAAGACGCACGTTGCGCCGCTTGCGATCAGCGTATCGAAAGCGCGCCCGACGGCCGGATTGGCCGTGATCCCGCTCGTGCCGTCGGAGCCGCCGCAGACCGTGCCGACAATGAGCTCGGACAGGTGCATCGGCACTGTCGATTGCGCACGCAAGGATTGTCGCGTGCGTCTCACCCAATCCACTCCGCGCATCACCGTGCTGCGCGTGCCGCCTGTCTCCTGGATCGTCAAGACTTCGACCTCCCGCCCGCTTTCGCGCACGAGATCGGCCAGATAGTGCTTGTTCATGCTCTCGCAGCCCAGCGAGACGAACAGCACCGCGCCGACATTGGGATGCGTGGCAATGCGCGCCAGCATCTTCTCCGCATAGGCGTTCGGATAACAGCCCGGAAAGCCGATCAAATGAACGTCGGGTTGGCCGTCGTGGGCGTTGGCGACCTCGAAATCGCCCGTCACTGCGTCGGCATCCTCTTCGTCATAGCGCGGGGCGAAACGCGCAACGATTTCGCGTGCCACGTGATGCGCGCATTCTACGAGATACGCGACCGCGATCACGTTGCGAATGCCCTTGCGCCCGTCGCTGCGCAGATAACCGCGAAGCGGGGCCGGTTCGGAAGAGAGCTCGTTCATCGAAGTATCCGTCGAAAGGAACCTGCGCTCACGGCTTGTCATGAGAGACGAAGCTGTGGCCTTCATCATGGGTGTACGTGGGCAGATAATCGCTCACGAGATTGTGCATGTGCAGATGCTCGCCACGTGCCACGCCAGCCGTCACATGGCCAATCGGCGCGCCGTAGCGGATCACCTTCTCGCCCGGCGCCAGCGGCCGCCGCGCGAGCTTGTGGGCAAGCGGGATCGTCGTCGCGAGCACGACGGTTTCGCCATCGATGGCGAGCGCCGTGCCGGCAACGAGCGTCGTCGCCGCAATCACACAGTTGTCCTCCGGCGCGAGAAGAATCACGCGGGGATCGAATGTCGGAGCCTCGAGTGCGGCGCCGGACAGACTAGGCTTCATCGAGATCGGCTCCTTCCATTGCTTCAATCAGTTGATGGTCGGCCCAGAAGGCCGGGAAAGCTTTGACGATGCGGCCACGGAGCATCGCGAATACACGATCGCAACTTCGCAGATCGTCGAGCTCGCTGCTCGATACGATCACCGCCCGTCCGGCATCGCGGGCGAGATCGATCTCAGCCAGCAAGACCTCTTTCGACTTCATGTCGACCCCGAGGGTGGGATCGATGAGGACGAGCACGGCCGGATCCGTCGCCAGCGCGCGCGCCATCACGACCTTTTGCCGGCTGCCTCCAGTGAGCCCGGCCACTGGCCCGTGCGGCTCGCGCGCAACGATGCCGTGCAACGCAATCGCCTTAGCGCCGGGCCATCGTGCCTGCGTCATCGTTGCGGTCTCGATCGATTGCCCGAGCACGAGCCCTTCCTGATGGCGCTCTTTCGATACGCAGCCGATCCCCGCGCCGAGCGCAGCGCCAGCGTCGCCGTAGGGAAGCGTCATCGCGGCCACGCTGTTCCGTGCATAGACCCGGACTGCGCCCGAGCGCGGTTTGCGCAAGCCGGCGATCGTCTCGGCGAGAGCCGTGCGCCCGCTTGTCGACGCGCCCACTAGACCGACAACCTCACCGCGCCGTACGGCGAACGAAACGGCATCGAAGCCCGTGCCGGCGAGCTCGGACACCTCGAGCGCGAGGGGGCCGTCACCGGGCGTCCGCACGGCGATATCGGCCATATCGGCGATGTCGTCGCCGACCGCCTCGCCTGCCATCGAACCTCCTGCCTCGTTACCGCTCCATGCCAACGCCTGACCGTACGCCATGGCCGCCTCCTTCTCGTTAGCGTCGGTGCGACGCAACATCCGGCAGACTCACCGGCAAGTTTTGCGCCGCTCGCCGGCGGCTTGGTTATCCTGCAGGGTTAGCCGCGCACGGTCAGCCCGTCATGCGAAATAATTCATCAATGAATGTATTATTCATATGCGGATGACTGAGCGTCAAGCACCGCGCTTACCGGTGTTTTCCCTAACCTTCGCCCGAGACAGATCAATTGAAGCCCGAGAAAAACGCGACCGCGACCGACGAGGCCCTCGACACGTCCGCCGCCGATGACGCCGAACGCTACCGCGCGCCCGCGCTCGACAAGGGATTGGACATACTCGAGCTGCTGTCGGAGCAAAAAGAGGGATTGACGCGCGCCGAAATCATGAAGGCGCTGGGCCGCAATGCGAGCGAGATTTACCGGATGCTCGAGCGCCTCGTCGCCCGCCAATACGTGATGCGCTCGCCCAGCGGCGATCGTTATACGCTGAGCCTGAAGCTTTTCGCGCTGGCGCACCGCCATCCGCCTATGCACCGCTTCCTGACCGAGGCCGTGCCCGAGATGCAGCGATTCGCCGAGACGGCAGAGCAGTCGTGCCATCTGACCGTGTACGACCGGGGCAATCTGCTCGTGATCGCGCAAGTGGACGGTCCGGGCACGTGGGGATTGTCGATTCGCCTCGGCTCGCGGGTCGGTCTCATCGATACAGCCTCGGGACAAGTCATGCTCGCCTTTCAAACGGAGGACGAGCGCGTGCGCATGCTGGCCGAGCATACCCGCGTGAAAGGCGAGATCGTGCGCTCCGCCGACGAACTCGCGGCGATGTCCGAAGCGATCCGCGCAGAGGGCCACCTGCGCAAGGAAAGTGCGCAGACCTTCGGCGTGACCGACGTCTCGTTCCCCATTCTCGGCCCGTCGGGCCAGGCCATCGCCTCGTTGACCAGCCCTTACATGCGTCGTATCGACAGCTACGTGGCACCGTCGCTCGACGAGGTCACCGCGGTGCTCGACGCCACGGCGAAAAAGCTCTCGATGTCTCGGCGGCCGTGAAGCCGTGAAGATACCTATAAGTAGACGGATGCAGCAGCAGGTTGTTGGTCTCGCGGGGAGAGACGGTGTTCGAACCATAGCTCGTAGCTTGCCCACCCTCTGAACTCTGAAGGAGCGTTGCCATGTCGATCGAAAAAGTCCTCTACCGCTCTCACGCCCACGCCACCGGAGGCCGCGACGGCCGCGCGGTCGTTCCGGAAAGCAAGCTCGATTTCAAGCTGACTACGCCCCGCGAATTGGGCGGTCCCGGCGGCGAAGGCACGAACCCGGAGCAGTTGTTCGCGGCGGGCTATAGCGCGTGCTTTCTCGGCGCACTGAAGTTCGTGGCCTCACGCGAGAAAATCGCGCTTCCCGCCGATGCTTCGATCGACGGCAGCGTAGGTATCGGCGCAATTCCAAACGGCTTCGGCATTGAAGTCGAGCTGAAAATCGCGTTGCCCGGCCTCGATCGCGCCGTCGCGCAATCGCTGGTCGACAAGGCACATATCGTCTGCCCGTATTCGAATGCCACGCGCAACAACATCGATGTCACGTTGACGCTCGTCTAAAGTAAGTTACGATCGCCGACCGCTGACCAAGAAAAAAGCCCAGACATACGCCTGGGCAAATACCACCGGGCATTCAGCGGCTCGGCGCCGTCCGCTACGGCTCAATTCCTTTTGTAGATCGGCGGCGAATAGGAACTCACGGAACCGTCGGCCGGGCGCCCCGACTCCACGGCATTGCCTGCGCCGCCAACGCCGCTCGTATCGGATTGCGCCGAAGCGCTCTGCCGCGTGGCGTCCTCCGCAGCGATACGCGCCTGCGCGGCCTGAATGTTCTCCGGATAATGCATCCAGTCCAACGGGTTGTAGCCCGCTTTCTCGACGCGCTCCAAATCGGCGCGCACTTGTGCGCGCGTGAGCGGCTGGTTATTCGCTTGTGCAAGCGATAGAGCCGGGGCGGCCAATACGACGGCAACAGCAACTGCCTTGATCAAGGCTTTCATGGTGACCTCCAAATAGTTGTGCAGTACGTTGCTGCGAATGTTTATCAGCAGCAGGTAGAATCAGTTTAGAAGCGCCCAATCAGCGGATAAATAGTCGATTCCAGAATTCACTGGTGCGCCTGACAGAACAATGACCGCCGGTAGTCCCGCTCGGCGCCCCATTCCAACAACGATCGGAGGATGCCGCCATGGATCGCTTCGCGGCAATGAAAGTGTTTACGCGCGTGGTGGAATCGCGCAGCTTCGTCAAAGCCGGCGAATCGCTGCACCTGGCGACGCCGCAGGTGTCGCGAATGGTGGCGTCGCTCGAGGCACACCTCGGCGCACGGCTTCTGAACCGCACGACACGCAGCATCAGTCTTACCGAAGACGGCGAAGCCTATTACGAACGTTGCTTGCGAGTCCTCGCGGAAGTCGACGACATGGAGGCCGAGCTCACTCACGCGAAGCTCAGTCCTCAAGGCCGGATCAAGGTCAACCTGCCGTCGTTGATTGCAAAGACAGTGATCATCCCCGCGCTACCCGAGTTTTTTGCGCTCTACCCCGATATCCAGATTGAAATGGGACTAAGCGACCGGCAGGTCGACATCGTCGAAGAAGGGGTGGACTGCGTGATCCGCACGGGCGAACTCGAAGATTCGGGACTCGTTGCAAGGCGCCTCGGCAATCTGCCGCGCATCACGTGCGCCGCCCCGTCGTATCTCGAGAAATACGGTGAGCCGCAAACGCTCGAAGACCTGCGCGAACATATCGCTGTCAACTACGTCTCGAGCAACACGGGCCGCGTACGGGGCTGGGATTTTCTCGTCGGGGACCGCATCGAGACGGTCGACATGCGCAGCATGATCGCGGTCAACGAAGTCGATGCGTATGTCACATGCGGCCTGCATGGTCTCGGCATTCTCAAAGGCGCCGTATTCCCGCTTTCGCCCTATATCCAGACGGGCGCGCTGCGCGAAATCCTCAAAGATTACTCATCGCCTCCACGGCCCGTTTCAATCATGTATCCGCGCAATCGCCATCTGCCGCGCAAAGTGAGGATTTTTGCGGACTGGGTAACCGATGTCTTCGCGCGCGCACCGCTCATGCAAGCGCGGGACGAAAGCGCGAAGGCGAATGCGTTTTGAGCGGCATACCATGCGTAATAACTGCACCTGAAGCGGCTCTGTTCGGGCGCAGGTTGGCGCTCGCGATGACGTCTCGTCCGGGAACGAACGATGCTACCCAAATTGGGGCCATCGATATTGACTCCTGGACCCATGGACGCAGAGTGAGGGCGAAACGCTATGACGATCGGCTGCCCGGAATGCGGCGCGCTCGAGGATATTCCGCCGCTCGATGCGCGCTCGGTCGCACGTTGCCGAGTCTGCCACTATCCGCTGGAGCGTCGCAGCGGCCGTAGCATACAAGCCGCGCTGGCATGCGCCGCGACGACGTTCGTCCTGTTGCTGCCCGCCAATCTCGCACCGCTGATGACCGTCGAAATACTCGGTACTCAGCACTCCTCAGTGCTTGCATCGGGCATCGTTGCGATGTGGAACGGTGGTTGGACCAT
This sequence comes from uncultured Paraburkholderia sp., assembly GCA_966421005.1. Lineage (GTDB taxonomy): Bacteria > Pseudomonadota > Gammaproteobacteria > Burkholderiales > Burkholderiaceae > Trinickia. The sequence continues at coordinate 61,449 of CBJLAJ010000002.1, read as the reverse complement.
GCTCGCACTGTTGCTCGGCGCGTTCGGCATCGTGTTTCCGTTCGTGCGTTTCGGCGGTCTCGCCCTCGTGCTCGGCGCGGTTTATCTGGGACGCCCCTTTCGTGGCATCGGCAGGCTTTTCCGCTGGACGCTGTCGCTCGATGTTTGGGCAATGCCTGACGTGTACCTTGTTGGCTGCTTCGTTGGATATGCCCGCGTCACACAGGATTTGACCGGCAGAATCGGTGCCGGCGGCTACTGCTTCATTGCCGCCGCGCTCTTGTCGATGGTCACGCGCGCATTGCTCGATCGAAGAACCGTTTGGCGCGCCATCGCAGCGGAGCGCACCGCCACGGGAGATGAACCCATGGTGTCCTGCCTCGTTTGCGATCTGATTCAACCCGCCTCGGGGATCGGCCGCCCCTGCCCTCGATGCGCATCGAAGCTCACTACGCGCAAAACGGATGCCGTTATTCGCGCAAGCGCCCTATCGCTTGCCGCACTGGTCTTGACGGTACCCGCCAACCTCTATCCGATGACGGCTTCGACACAGCTCGGCCGGCACGTGTCCCACCGAATTATCGATGGCGTCTACCAGCTTTTTCACGCGGGCCTATGGCCGATCGGCATTTTGATCTTCTGCACAAGCATCGTAATTCCGGTAGCGAAGATCGCTGGAATGGCCTGGTTCATCGCTTCGGTGAAACGCCGTTCACGCAAGCACCTGCGTTTGAAGACCTACATCTACCGGTGGATCGACGAGCTGGGACGATGGTCGAACGTCGATGTGTTCACGATCGCCGCTTTCGTTCCGCTGATCCACTTCGATGGCATCGCCTCGTCGCGGCCAGCGATAGGCGCCACCGCATTTGCGCTCGTCGTGCTCCTGACGATGGGGGCGTCGCGCGCGTTCGACCCGCGAATGATGTGGGACGTTCATCAAAGGAAGCGCCCGTGAGCAGCCCGAAATTGCGGCGCACGCAAGCCGAGGTGCGGCGCAGCGCCTGGCCCGGTTGGATATGGGCAGTACCCATCGCCGCCCTGGGGGTGTCGCTGTGGCTCGGCATCAGCTCGCTGATTCAGGAAGGCGAAACCGTCACTGTGACGTTCGCCAATGCTTATGGAATGAAAGTGGACGATACGGCGGTCACGCTGCGAGGCGTGAAAGTCGGAAACGTCTCGGAAGTCACGCTCGCGGCTGACGGGCAGCATGTCGACGCCACGCTGAAAATCGATCGTGCGGAGAAGAAATATCTGCGCAGCGGAACGCGCTTTTTCCTGCGCGGCGCGAAGCCCGATATCGACGATCTGGCGTCGATCAAGGCGCTGTTGTCCGGGCCTGAGATCGTCATGGAGCCCGGGCCGGGCAAACCGACGACTCACTTCACCGGCGACGATAGCAGGCCTGCCCTGCCCCCACGGCACGGCCCGATCGTCACTTACGCGGTCCGCTTCCAAGGCGCGGCAGGCTCGCTCAAAGACGGGGCCGCCGTGGAGTTGCGCGGGTTCCCGGTGGGAACCGTCGTCAGCGTGCATTTGAGTTACGACGTTGCCACCGGGACGTTGGACACGCCGGTGCAGATTGCGCTCGATCCTTCCGCGCTCGGTATCGTCGGTTCTCCTGCCCCGGCCAACGGCGATTGGCGGCCCGTAGTCGACGGCATGCTTGAACGCCTCATCGCCAAAGGCTTGCGTGCCCGTCTCACGCAGGACCCGCCGCTCGTCGGCCCGCGCAAGGTCGGCCTCGATTTCGTCGCGAACCCGCCCGCGGCGACACTCGCGCTCGATAACGGTGTACCGGTGATACCGAGCGTTGCGTCGGCGGACATCGATACGATCGCAGCGAAAGCGAACGATATCGTCGACAAAATCGACAGCCTTCCCATCAAGGAAACGGGAGAGCGCGTGCGCAGCATTGCGGCTCACGTCAATGCGCTGAGTTCATCGCCGCGAATCGGCGACTCGCTCGAGCATATCGATCGCGCGGTCACACAAATCGATCGCACGTTGCAGCAAGTGTCGCCACAAATCGCTCCCCTCGTGGCGCAACTGCGCGATGTGGCGAACTCCGCGGATCAGGCCGCCGCTGCGGCAAGCCATACGCTCGGAGGCGATGCCACGAGCCAGAACGATCTGCCCGCCGCCTTGCGCGAGCTCACCGATGCCGCACGCTCGATTCGCTCATTGGCCGATTATCTCGATCGGCATCCCGAGGCACTCGTTCGCGGCAGGCAGGAGAAAACACCATGACACGCGGTACTGGGAGTCAGGCGAAGCGCCATTTGTCGAAGGCCTTAACGGTGCCACTCGCGGCGATCGTCATCGGATCGTCGTTCGCGGGCGCCTTGACGATTGCCGGCTGTAGTCACAGCCCGCCCATGCGTTATGTGACGCTGAGCGCCGCCCCAGCCGCTACGCCGATCGCCTCCACAGGCCAAATTGCCCCCGTGCAGCTTACCGCGCTGCACATTCCGGGCGAGCTCGACCGTCCCGAAGTCGTCACGCAGATCGCCGCGAACCGGTTGTCGGTTGACGAAGGCACGCGCTGGGGCGCTCCGCTCGCTCAAATGATGCGCCGTACGCTCGCGGAAGATTTGCTGTCGCGCTTGCCCGAAGGCGCATTCGTGCTGCCCGAGGCGCCGGCACCGACCAATACGCGCGCGCTCGTGGTGACCGTCGTCAATCTTGAAGCGGATACGAACAAGACATTGCGTTTGCAGGCCGCATGGTCGCTATCGTCTGGCCGTCCTACACGCGTCGTGCTGACACGACAAGCCACCATCGAGGCAGAGATGACAGAAGGCGATGCCACAGGCCAAGCGGCGTCATTGAGCCGCGCTCTCGGGCAACTGGCAGATCGGATTGCCGCTTCGATTTCATCTCCCCGGTGACAGATATCACTTCCGCGCCGCACTGAACCAGATCGACGTCGAGCCGGCATTGCCGCCCGGCTCGATCGCAAACCCGCCTCGTCCCGCTATAGCGACTGGCATGTTTGATTTCGCGCCCGGCGACTCGTTTTCGCCGTCATTGGCCATAAGGTAATAGCAGGCTCCTACGCTCTTTCTAAACGAGTGCGTTGCGTCCCTCCGATGCGATCTTGCGCAATACGACAACCAATTCCACTTGATATTGAACGAGGGCCCTCATGCCAGTAAATCACGCGTCGTCGTCGTCGAATCACGCGCCTGACCTTCCGTCGTCGCCCGCATCTGAGCGCCCCCCCAAGCGAGGCTTGTCCGGCCAAGGACTTCTCGACTCAGCCGTTACCGGAACAACGGCGGCCGGCGCAGCCGTTACATCTCAAGCGTTGGACCCGGACCTGCAAAACGTGTACATCGAGCTGGAGAAAATGCTTGCCAACTCGCTCGGAACTCTCGTAGGTAACGATGGGGGTTCCGACGATAACAATTCGTGCAGTGGAAACAGCCAGCCCTCGCAGGCGACACAGGCCGGCCCACAGCCCTCGGACGCTGCATCCGCGAATCCGCAAGCCTCGGGCGCGCCCTCCGCCGATCCACAAGCCGCCTCTAGCGCAAGCTTCAAGGCGTTGCTCGACCGCATCGCGTCGGGGAACGACGACGGCGATTGCGATGCCGCCGCGCAGAAGATCGTGGACGATGCGCCACCCGGAGCGTCGAATGTGACCTGGAACAGCGGAACGCTGAGCAACTCCGAATTGCAGATCGTATCGGTACTCGACCGCCATAAGGATCAATGCCCGCTCAGTTGGGGATCGCTGCAGGACAAGGCCAACGACCCGTCCACGCCTCCGGATTTGAAGGCGGCGATCCAAGGGTTGCAAAACGACCCGCAGCTTTTCTACGCGATCGGCTCGCAAGGCGATGGCCGATGCGGCGGAGAAATCAAGGCGGATGATCTTTCAAACTTCTCGGCCAACCATTCCCAGGTCGCATCGTTCAAAGAGGACCAGGCGAGCAACTACGAGCAAAACTACATCCCTTCCGACGGCACCGGGAACGGTCAGCCCTCAGTGATGACGGAAAGCGATGCGATGCGTGAGCTCTATCGCTACTCCGACAATCTGCCTAAAAACCTGGGCTTGGCCGGCTTCAAACAGCTCATTGACGGCGACGCGAAGACCGGAAAGACGCCGCCTCAGGTGATTGCCGCGGCCAAATACTTCGTCGATCATCCCGATCAATGGAAGCAATTGTCGGGCGGCAACGACGAGATGAGCACCGCCGATTTCCTGCAAACCGCGTCATCGTCGATGCACCTCACGCAGGACGAATTGAAAACGCTCGATACGATCAACAAGAATCAGAACGCGTTTTTCGGCGATGGCGATCTCACGCGTGACAAGCTATCGAGCATGGCCGATAACAAGAGCCTCGATCCGAAGGTCAAGCAAGCCGCGTCCCAATTGCTTTCGGACCCGCTGCTGTTCGGCGTGCTGAACAACTCGATCACGGGCTACAAGACTCATCATGGGTTCTTCGATTTCGGTGGCGGGCACACTGTCGATTCGGGCAACATCAGCAATGACGACTTCAAGCACTTCTACGACAACATGTCCGGTGCGAACCGTACGGTACAAAAGGCGGTGACGCACACGCCCAGGACGGCCGCCGATCAGGCAGCCGCGGCGGACATGATGATGGGAACGGCTGACCAGCCCGACATCAAGACGCCGAAACACAACGGCGGCGCGCTCATGCATGCGCTCGATGAAGGGCTCAAGATCGGATCGATGGTGCTCGACTGGGGCGCCACTGCGCTGGGCGCGCTCAGCTTCATTCCCGGCATCGGCGAATTGGCCGATATGGGATCGGCAGTGCTCGAGGGCGAATCGCAGGCGATGAACATCGCTCGCACGGTGCTCGACGGAGGCAATCTGAAAAAGGCGCTCGAAGAAGCGGGCCTCAGTATGGCGGCGCAAGCGGTGGGCGACATCGCCGGTCCCGAGGCCAAGATTGCGATGCGCGACGGGCTTGCCAAGACGCTGATCGAAAAGACGGCGACTGCGGGTATGAACATGCCTGTGCAGGCGGCGCAATACTACGCCGTGAGCGCGATGAACAACATGAAGTCGAGATTGGAAGGCAACCCCGCACCGGGCGTATTCAGCTTCACGCAGTCGATTGCGGAAGGCGGACTGGGCAGTCTCAGCGAGATGGTGGACGGTATTGCCGGACCCAAGGTCAAATTCGGTTCGATGTCCGAGGGCAAGCTGAAAACGGCGGCGGAAAAGGCGGGGACCGCCGTTTTGAGCGCACCGTTGTCGGCGGCAAAGGACTACGCCCAGGGCGATTTGGCCAGCCTGCAGATGGAAGTGGCACAGAGCCAGCCGCAACCCGCGAACGGTTCGACCCCCACCTAATCCGGTGTAAGCCGGGGGATCAGGCTGAGGCGATGTCCGGATGGCTGTCGGAGCGATATGCTAGAAAAACCCGGCCAGAAAAAAACCCGCAGAGCCAATAGCCATGCGGGTTTTTCGGTACCGCTGCAGCTCGCAAGGGAACTGCTCGGAAGCAAATCGCGGAACGGAATGGTGGGTGCTGAGAGGCTCGAACTCCCGACCTACGCCTTGTAAGGGCGCCGCTCTACCAACTGAGCTAAGCACCCATTCGCGTCACATCACGTTGATTGGCGGCCGTTCAGTTTCAACGCCTGCCAGTCAACGAGCCCGCTAGTTTAGCGCATCTTTCAGCGCTTTGCCAGGCTTGAATTTGGGAACCTTTGCTGCCTTGATTTTGATGGCATCGCCCGTGCGCGGGTTGCGCCCCGTGCGGGCCGTACGCTTTCCAACCGCAAACGTGCCAAAACCGACCAGCGTCACCGAACCGCCTTTTTTCAACGTCGCCTTGACGCCGGCAAGGACCGCGTCGAGCGCGCGTCCGGCGGCAGCTTTCGATAAATCGGCTTGTTGTGCGATGTGGTCGATCAACTCCGTCTTGTTCATCCAAAACCCCCGAGAATGAATATTCGATAACCGGTCAAGCGCAGCGCAATGCGCGGCTCGTCAGCGCGCAGCCAAGCTGCGCGTGCCCATTAGAAGTAGCCGAAACACGAGTGTCAACCAGGGTTGGCCCGATCTGCGATGCGCCGTTTCATCGTTTTTCCGCATCGCTCAGTACGAATAAAAAGCCCGCGGCAGTTACGCCGCGGGCCTCTATATCAGCCGGGAAAAGCGTCGATCAATGCTTGACGACTTCCGTCGCAGCCGCATCCTTCGCCGCTTCAGCAACGGGCTCCGCCTTCGGTTCTTCCTCGGGCAGCGCTTCCGGCACCCGTTCGAGCGCGAGCTCGAGCACCTTGTCGATCCAACGGACCGGCACGATCTCGATCGCGTTCTTCACGTTGTCCGGAATCTCGGTCAGATCCTTCACGTTCTCTTCGGGGATCAACACGAGCTTGATGCCTCCACGGTGCGCGGCCAGCAACTTCTCCTTGAGCCCGCCGATCGGAAGCACCTCACCACGCAGCGTGATTTCACCCGTCATCGCCACATCGGCCCGCACCGGAATACCCGTGAGCACCGACACCAGCGCCGTCGTCATCGCGATACCGGCGGATGGACCATCCTTCGGCGTCGCGCCTTCCGGCACGTGGATGTGGATATCCTGCTTCTCGAACGCCTCGTCCTTCACACCGAGACGCCGCGAACGCGAACGCACCACCGAACGCGCAGCCTCGACCGACTCCTTCATCACATCGCCAAGCGAGCCCGTGCGAATAACGTTGCCTTTGCCCGGCATGACCGCCGCTTCGATCGTCAGCAGATCGCCGCCGACTTCCGTCCACGCAAGACCCGTCACCTGGCCGATCTGGTTCTGCTTGGCCGCGAGGCCGAAGTCGTACTTGCGCACGCCGAGGAACGTATCGAGATTGCCGCTCTCGACCTTCACCGCGCCGTCAGCCTTCTTCAGCAACAGCATCTTCACGACCTTGCGGCAGATCTTCGACACTTCACGCTCGAGCGAACGCACGCCCGCTTCCCGCGTGTAGTAGCGAATGATGTCGCGAATCGCTTGCTCCGCAACCTCGATCTCGCCTTCCTTCAAGCCGTTGTTCTTCTTTTGCTTCGGCAGCAGATAACGCTGCGCGATGCTGACTTTTTCGTCTTCGGTGTAACCCGACAAACGGATGACTTCCATCCGGTCGAGCAGCGGAGGCGGAATGTTGAGCGAGTTCGATGTCGCCACGAACATTACATCCGACAGGTCGAAGTCGACCTCGACATAGTGATCGGCAAACGTGTGGTTCTGCTCCGGATCGAGCACCTCGAGCAACGCCGACGACGGATCGCCGCGGAAATCCATCCCCATCTTGTCGACTTCGTCGAGCAAGAAGAGTGGGTTGCGGACGCCGACCTTCGTCAAACTTTGCAAGATCTTGCCCGGCATCGAGCCGATGTACGTCCGACGGTGACCGCGGATTTCCGCTTCATCGCGCACACCGCCCAGCGCCATACGCACGAACTTGCGGTTCGTGGCACGCGCGATCGACTGACCGAGCGAAGTCTTACCGACCCCCGGCGGCCCGACGAGGCACAAAATCGGCGCTTTCACTTTGTCGACGCGCTGCTGCACGGCAAGATACTCGAGAATCCGCTCCTTCACCTTTTCGAGGCCGAAGTGGTCTTCATCGAGCACGCGCTCGGCATTCGAGAGGTCGTTGTTGACCTTGCTCTTCTTGCGCCACGGCAACCCGATCAACGTATCGATATAGTTGCGCACGACCGTAGCCTCAGCCGACATCGGCGACATCAGCTTGAGCTTCTTGAGCTCGGAGTCAGCCTTCTTCTTGGCCTCCTTCGGCATGCGTGCGGCTTCGATGCGCTTTTCGAGCTCTTCGAGATCGGCACCCTCTTCGCCTTCGCCGAGTTCCTTCTGAATCGCCTTGACCTGCTCGTTCAGGTAGTACTCGCGCTGACTCTTTTCCATCTGGCGCTTTACGCGCCCACGGATGCGCTTTTCGACCTGAAGAATGTCGATTTCAGCCTCGAGCTGCGCGAGCAGGTGCTCGAGCCGTTCCACGACCGGGAACATCTCGAGAATATGCTGTTTCTGATCGAGCTTGAGCGGCAAGTGCGCGGCGATCGTATCGGCCAGACGCCCGGCTTCATCGATGCCGGCAAGCGACGTGAGGATCTCGGGCGGGATCTTCTTGTTGAGCTTCACGTACTGATCGAACTGCGACACGATCGCGCGGCGCAGCGCTTCCGTTTCGGCGCTATCGGCGTGATCGGGCTCGAGCGGCATCACCTCGCAGGAAAACTGCGTCTCCTGCTCTTCGATCGAAAGCGTCTTGGCGCGCTGCAAGCCTTCCACGAGCACTTTCACCGTGCCGTCGGGCAGCTTCAGCATCTGCAGGATGTTCGCGATACATCCCACTTCGTACATGTCCTTTTCAGTCGGCTCATCCTTGGCCGCCGTTTTTTGTGCGACAAGCATGATGTGCTTGCCACCCTCCATCGCTACTTCGAGCGCCTTGATCGATTTGGGGCGCCCCACGAAAAGGGGGATGACCATATGCGGGAAAACAACCACATCTCGCAAAGGCAGCAGCGGGAGCGTCGTGCGCTCCGAAGGGAGGAGTTGGGTTCCTGACATTTCATTTCCCCATTAGTGGATTCAGAACATTCGGTAGTTGAGGCCCGCTACATCGATTGCAAGCCTTCGCGTGTGGGAAAAAGTTCAGTGGAAGTGTCGAAGTCGTCAGTGCTAACCCACAAGATAAACGAAAAAAGCCGTTCACGTCGCCATGAACGGCTATGTCAAAGAAAACCCTAGGGCCAGCCGATCCATCGCTCAGTTCGAACCCGCGACCTTCGGGGCTTCTTCGTAGATCAGCAGCGGCTTTCCGTCGCCTTCGATAACGTTGTCGTCGATGATCACTTTGCTGACCCCTTTCATAGCCGGCAATTCGTACATCACGTCGAGCAACGCCTGTTCCAGAATGGAGCGCAGGCCCCGGGCGCCCGTCTTTCGGCGGATCGCCTTGCGCGCCACGGCCTGCAACGCCGCGGGACGGATCTCGAGCTCGACGCGTTCCATAGCGAAAAGCTTGTTGTACTGCTTGACGAGCGCGTTCTTCGGTTCCACTAGGATCTTCATCAGCGCGGCCTCGTCGAGCTTGCCGAGCGTCGCCACGACAGGCAGGCGGCCGATCAGCTCGGGAATGAGACCGAACTTGATCAAATCCTCCGGTTCCACTTCGCGCAGTACCTCGCCTGCGTCGCGTTCCTGCTTGCTCTTGACCGTCGCACCGAAACCGATACCGGTTTTTTCCGTTCGGTCCGTAATGACTTTTTCGAGCCCGTCGAACGCGCCGCCGCAGACGAACAGGATGTTGGTCGTATCGACCTGAATGAAATCCTGATTCGGGTGCTTGCGGCCACCCTGCGGCGGCACCGATGCCATCGTGCCCTCGACGAGCTTGAGCAGCGCCTGCTGCACGCCCTCGCCCGAGACGTCGCGGGTAATCGACGGATTGTCGGATTTGCGGCTGATCTTATCGATTTCATCGATATAAACGATGCCGCGTTGCGCCTTCTCGACTTCGTAGTTGCAGTTTTGCAGCAACTTTTGAATGATGTTCTCGACGTCCTCGCCAACGTAGCCCGCCTCCGTCAGCGTGGTGGCGTCCGCGATCACGAACGGCACGTTCAGGAGCCGTGCGAGCGTCTGCGCGAGCAACGTCTTGCCCGAGCCTGTCGGCCCGATCAGGAGGATGTTGCTCTTCGAGAGCTCGATGTCGTCCTTCTTGTCGAGATGCTTGAGCCGTTTGTAGTGGTTGTACACCGCCACGGCCAGGATCTTTTTCGCCCGTTCCTGACCAATCACATATTGATCGAGAATGTCGCGAATTTCTTGCGGACTCGGCAGGTCGGATTTGGACAAGCCTGCGTCCGCGCCTGCGCCCGCAGCTTCGTCGCGAATGATCTCGTTGCACAAGTCGATGCATTCATCACAGATGAACACCGACGGGCCCGCAATCAGCTTTTTCACCTCATGCTGGCTTTTGCCGCAAAACGAGCAATACAACAGCTTTTCGCTGTTCGAACCTTTTTTGTCCGCCATGGATATACGAGCCTCCGGACACTCGAAAAACTAGGTACGCCGTTCGCCGGCTTTCGACTTTTAGGGTCGGATGCTATAGGCGAAACGTGTGGTGGCGTTTCCGCCGTCGGCGCCCTGAACTTTATTATCGACCATTTATAGCATCGCTTGAGCCGGCATCCACACCTACGAGCGAAAGAATACCGGCTACCGCGAGATGGTCCGTCGCGATCAGGGACGTTTTTGCAGGACTTGATCGACGAGCCCGTAAGCCTGCGCGTCCTCCCCTGACATGAAATTGTCACGATCGGTATCGCGGGCGATGCGTTCCACGGGCTGGCCTGTGTGGTGGGCGAGCAAGTGGTTCAACCGGTCTTTCAGGTAAAGAATTTCACGGGCTTGAATTTCGATATCGGAAGCCTGGCCGCGTGCGCCACCGAGCGGCTGGTGAATCATGACCCGGGCGTTCGGCAGCGCAAAGCGCTTGCCTTTGGCGCCGGAAGCCAGCAGGAATGCCCCCATGCTCGCGGCAAGCCCCATGCACAGCGTCGAAACGTCGGGCTTGATGAACTGCATCGTGTCGTAAATCGCCATGCCGGCCGACACGGACCCGCCCGGGCTGTTGATGTACAGGCTGATGTCCTTGTCGGGATTTTCGCTTTCAAGGAACAGCAGCTGTGCGACCACCAGATTCGCCGTTTGGTCGTTGACTTCGCCGACCATGAAGACGACGCGCTCCTTCAGGAGCCGCGAATAGATGTCATACGAACGCTCGCCCCGGCCGCTCGTTTCCACGACGATCGGAACGAGGCCGAGCGCCTGCGTCTCGAAATCCCGCGGCGCGTGCGAAGCCAAGGTGTCCAGCAATTGAGCGCGAAAGGTCATGCAATGGTTCCTTTTCGGAATGGGTCTTGGATGGCAACGGCACCGGGAACGCGCACCCCGTCAGCAAAAACGGCGTGCGGCCGTCGCTCCGACAGCCCGCACGCCGTTCGCGGCGAGACCTTATGCTTGCGCCGAGGCGCTCGCCAGTGCTTCGAAGCTGACTTCCTTGTCTGTCACCTGCGCCTTGCCGAGCACGAATTCCACGACGTTGCTTTCGACGACGTACGCTTCCATTTCGGCCAGACGCTGCTGGTTCGAATAATACCAGCGGATGACTTCCTTCGGGTCTTCGTAGCTCTTCGCGAATTCCTCGACCTCCGCGCGGATCTGCTCGGGCTTTGCCTCGAGGCCGTTGGCCTTCACGAGCTCCGCCAGCACGAGACCCAGCTTGACCCGGCGCTCGGCCTGCTCCTTGAACATTTCAGCGGGGATCGGTGCGTTGGCCGCGTTCGGCACGCCGCGCTGCGTCAGATCCTGGCGTGCCATCTCGACGAGGCGCTCTTGATCCTGCTCGATCAGCGCCTTCGGCACTTCGAGTTCCGAAATGGCGAGCAATGCGTCCATCACCTGATTCTTGACGATCGCCTGCGTGCGGCGCTTTGCCTCACGCTCGAGATTCTCCTTGATCTCGGCGCGCATCTTCGTCAGGTCGCCATCGGCAATACCGAGCGACTTGGCGAACTCGGCGTCCACTTCCGGCAGGTGCGGCCATTCGACCTTCTTCATCACGATCGTAAACTGCGCCGTCTTGCCGGCGACTTCCTTACCGTGATAGTCATCCGGGAACTTGAGGTCGAACTCACGCGTTTCGCCCACTTTCAGGCCCGTTGCCGCCTGTTCGAATTCGGGCAGCATGCGGCCCTCGCCGAGGACGAACGAAAAATCTTCTGCGCTGCCGCCCTGGAACGGTTCGCCATCGAGCTTGCCGACGAAATCGACCGTTACACGGTCGCCCGTTTGCGCGGCTTGATCGCCGCCGCCGTCACCGTGCTCGCCCGCCTCGCCGCGCGCGTGGTAGTGCACGCGCTGCTTGCGCAGAATATCGAGCGTGCGATCGACTTCCGCGTCCGCGATCGTCGTGACGGAGCGTTCGACCTTCGCGCTCGCCAAATCGCCGAGCGTCACTTCCGGATAGACCTCGAACGTCGCATCGAACGCGTAGGCGTCCTCGGGCGTACCTTCCTTCGGGCTGAAGCTCGGCTGGCCCGCCACGCGCAGGTTCTCGGCGCGGCTGATGTCGAAGAACTGCTTGCCGACCTTGTCGCTCAACACTTCGGCCTCGACCTGCCCAGCATATTGCTGCGTCACCATCTTGAGCGGCACCTTGCCAGGGCGGAAGCCCGGCATGCGCACGTTCTTCGCAATCTGACGGATACGCGACTCGATTTCCTTTTGGACTGCGTCCTTCGGCAGGGAAATAGTCACGCGGCGTTCGAGCTTGCCGAGGTTTTCAACAACGTTAGCCATGGCTTCAATCGTCCTAAATTGATCTAGCGAATCGGGTTACCTTCTCCGTGCGAGTGCGGCGCGCCTCTCGCAAAAAGGCGCCGCATCACCTTTTTTCGTGCCCGAGGCGCGCGTCGCCCTGCCCCGTGCCCGCGTCTCCGCAGGGGGAACGCCAACACGAGTTGGATCGGAAGAATCGAGCATTCTAGCAAATTATTGATCGGTTAAGCCCGGAATCGCGGGTTTTCCAAGGCATATTTCAAGACTTATCGGGCCTGCACTCGCGCGGCGCTCGAATACGCTGCGTTCGATGCCCGCTATCCGTGGGCGCTGGCACGCTGATATGCTGTCGACCGACGCCGGCGGCCGCCCGCCGACGCCTCAAAAAAACCTACAGGAGACGTCATGCCCAATCTCTCGCCCGCCCCGGTCGTCGTCATCGCGCCCGACTCCTTCAAGGGATCGCTGAGCGCGCAGGCCGTGGCCACCGCCATCGCAGCCGGCATCAAACGCGCACGGCCCGACGCCGTCGTGCGCCTCGCCCCGATGGCCGACGGCGGCGAAGGCACGCTCGACGCGATGCTCGCGCACGGCGGCGAGCGGCGCATCATGCAGGTGCGCGGCGCGGCGGGCGCGGTGCGCGAAGCCGCGCTCGGGCTGCTGTCCGATGGCAGCGCGATCGTCGAGACCGCCGAGATCGTCGGCATCACCGATACGGCCGCGATGCGCGAGCCCGTCGAAGCGCGCAGCACGCGCGGCATGGGCGAGGCAATCCGTTCTCTGCTCGATGCCGGCGTTCGCCGCTTTTTTGTTGCGCTGGGCGGCAGCAGTACCAACGACGCCGGCGCCGGTCTGCTCGTGGGCCTCGGGCTCGTGCTGCTCGATGCCGAGGGACGCGCGCTCGAGCCGACGCCCGAATCGCTCGCGCGTGTGGCGCGCGTCGACGTTTCGGGGCTCGATGCGCGGCTTCGTGAAGTTTCGTTCGTCGCCATGTCCGACGTCGACAATCCGCTCACAGGCGAGCACGGCGCGACGGCCGTGTTTGGTCCGCAAAAAGGCGTCGCGCCAGCTCAGGTCGCGCAGCTCGATGCCGTACTCGAGCGATTTGCGACGATGCTCGAGACGGCACTCTCCCGCACCGCGCGCGAGTTGCCGGGCGCCGGTGCGGCGGGCGGTCTCGGGTTCGCGCTGCACATGCTCGGCGCCCAGTTTCAACCCGGTGCGGAAGTCGTGGCCGCGCAACAGGGGCTCGACGCCGCGCTGAATGGCGCGAACTGGCTCATCACCGGCGAAGGTCGCTCAGATACGCAAACACTGCGTGGCAAAGCGCCGTTCGTCGCTTGCCAGCACGCACGCGCCGCGGGCGTACCTGCAACGCTCCTGTCGGGCGCCGTCGATCCCTCGGCACTCGCGCAATTGTCGGCGCATTTCGACGGCTGTTTCTCCCCGGCACCGGGCCCGATCACGCTGGAAGCAGCCATCCGCGACGCCGCGACGTTGCTCGCCAGCACGGCCGAGCAGTTGACGCGCCTAAAATACGGCGCATGAGGCCCGCGCGTAGTGCCGAATGACGTGTTGCCCGCGCGGGCTTCGTCTCACTGTGCCATAACCAAAAGGACCGCCATGAAGGCCGCCGCCAAACTCGGGCTCGAGCAGTTTCTGACCTACCGCACGCACGTGCTCAACAAACTGTCCGATCGCGGCATCAGCGAGCGCTACCATGCCAAGCTCGACATCACGCTGCCCGAGGCGCGCGTGATAGCGGCGGTCGGCTCGTTCGGCCCGTTTTCGATCATGGATCTCGCGCGGCGCGCCAATCTCGACAAGAGCCAGGCAAGCCGCGCAGCGGAAGCGCTGATCCAGCGCTCGCTCGTGCAGCGCGAGGCCAGCAGGGAAGACGGGCGCGTCGTGCTCGTCTCGCTGACGAGCGAAGGCCGGGCGCTGTATCGCAAGGTCATGCCGATTGCGCGCAAATGGAACGCGGACCTCTTCGCGTGTCTCGACGATGCGGAAAGGGAGGATCTCGGACGTCTGCTCGACAAGGTGATCGCGAATGCGCTCGCCGAGCGGGGCTGAACGCGCCGGGACGCGCGACGAAGCCTCCGAAGCAGAGCCGGGCGAACGACGCCGGCCCGCTACACTAATGCCCGTTCGATGCGGCCCGCTGACGCAGCAAGCCCAGCACCGCGTCGCAAAACGGCGTCGGCACACCGAGCTTGCGGCCCAGCTCGGGAAACACGCCCAGAATCGGGCCGATCTCGAGCGGCCTGCCCGCTTCCATATCCTGCAACATCGAAGTCTTGAATGCGCCGAGCTCGCGCGTGACGGCGAGCCGTGCATCGATTGTCATGCCGGTCGACAAGCCAAGTTCGCCGCCGATCGCCGCAGCCTCCTCCATCATCCGCACGACGAGTGCGTGCGTGAATGGATCGTCGAGCAGACGGTCGGCCGTGGAACCCGTCAGCGCACTCAACGGGTTCATGTTCATGTTGCCCCAGAGCTTCGCCCAGATGTCCGCGCGGATCGCATCGGTACATTCGACGTCGAACCCGCCTTCGCGCAGCGCTTGCGCGAAGCGATCCGCCGTGGGGCCAAGCGCGGCATGGGCGGCACCGACGATGAGCCGGTTGCCTTTGCCGCGCCTGACGACACCGGGCTCGTCGGTCGATGCTGAAAGGTGGACGACGCAGCCGATCGCGCGCGCGGCGGGTAAGGTGCGACCGATGGCGCCGTCCGGATCGACGGCCTCGATACGTGAATCGGCCATCGGTGTGTCCATGCCGTCAAGAAACCACCACGGCAATCCGTTGGTCGCGCTAACGACTGCCGTGCGCGCGCCGACGAGCGGCGCAAGCGATGCCGCCACCGCAGGCAACGCCTGAGCCTTGAGTGCAATGACGACGAAGTCCTGCTCGCCGAGCTCGCGGGAATCGTCGCTCGCATGGACCGTTGCGGCGCACGCCGGCTCGGTCGCACTTTCCACCACACGTATTCCGTGTTCGCGAATAGCCGAGAGCGTCGCGCCGCGCGCGAGCACGCTGACAGTGTGCCCCGCTCGGACCAGCGCGAGCGCAAGCGCGCCGCCGATCGCACCGGCGCCGACGATAGCTGTGCGCACGGGCCGTGAGGTGCCGTTCCTGGTGTCGTGGATCGTGTTCATGTGCAGCCTGCGCCCGTCGAGCCGGGGCCGGGAGCCCGCCGCGAAAGCCCAGCCGATGAACGAGAAAGAAGTGGTGCGAGGAAGGGGACTCGAACCCCTACACCCTTGCGGGCGTCAGGACCTAAACCTGGTGCGTCTACCAATTTCGCCATCCTCGCAGCCGGACGCGCGCATGATGCGCACTCCGATATCCGGCACGCCCGGAGTGCCGCATCTGTGATGTGTGCGGTATGCGCACTGTGCGAACGCCCCAAAGCGTAAGGGCGCGATTTTAACCGATTCGCCCGCGGATGTCTCCACATGAGGATGGACGATTCGAACGAGATCTTTTCGTCGCGCGGCGGAGAACGCGAATCAACTGTCCGCGAGATTAGCCGACGCACAGTGCCGCGGGCCGCGCGCGGTGTCGGCATGCCCGGCATGCCCGGTCTGCGCCTCGGGCGTCGGTGCGCTCTCACGTGCGGGCAGCGGCTCGGCGTCGATGCGGGCGATCAGCTCGCGCGCCTGCTCTACCCGCTCGGACGAGCAAGGATCGAATGAAAACGCGAGCGCGTGATCGATGTTACCGAACGAACGCAGGCTGCTGCGGGCATAAGCCGGATCGTAATGCCGCTCGACGAGCTCCGTGAATAGCCGTTCGCGCTCGTTCGCGCCGACGAGCTCATGCCAGTGCTCGACCGTCTGCCTACTGTGAAGACCGACGAGACGCGCGAGTTGATCTTTGAAATATTGCGGTGTGTCGAAGAGATGGCCGTAATCTTCGAGGAGAAACTTCACACGGATCGGCAAAGGCGTGCCCACGCGCACACAACGCCCGGCGTGAAACGCATCCAGCAAAGCGCTCGGCAACGTGATCTGACCGATGCGGCGACTTTCCGCCTCGATAAACACCGGCCGGGCCGGACTCAACGCCGAAAACGCCGTGGCCAGCGCCGAATCGAATGCCTTTTGCGTCGGCTGGGGCTCGCCCGGCAGTGCGCCGAGCAAAGAGCCGCGATGCCGCGCCAGACCCTCGAGATCGAGGACTTGCGCGCCGGCCTCGGCAAGCGCATGCAGCAGCCGCGTCTTGCCCGTACCCGTGTGCCCCGTCAACGCAACATAGCGAAAGCGCGCCGGCCAGCGCTCCAGATCTTCGAGTACACGCTGCCGGTAAGCCTTGTAGCCGCCGTCGAGTTGCCGTGCCTGCCAGCCGATCAAATTGAACCATGTCGTCATCGAACCGGAGCGTTTGCCGCCGCGCCAGCAATAGACCAGCGGACGCCAGTTGCGCGGACGATCGGCGAACGTTGTCTCCAGATGATGGGCGATGTTGCGGGCGACCATCGCGGCGCCGAGCCGGGTCGCCTCGAACGGAGACTGCTTGTAGAGCGTCCCCACGATGACACGCTCTTCATTGTTCAGCACAGGGGCGTTCACCGCGCCGGGAATATGGTCTTCGGCAAATTCCAGCGGCGTTCGCACATCGACGATTTCGTCGAATGAGGCAAGCGTATCGATTGGGACAACGAAATTTTTCACGAGGGATGCAAGACTGGATGAGCACGAGCGGGATAACGACGACAAGCGCCGCGATGAGCTCGCCTGCACAGCCCGGCTGGAAAGAGATGTCTGGCATTATCGCATGGGCTCCAGGGCGCGCGCGCCACTGCCCCGCCCGCCGCGTGCCGCAGGCTCATAGCTGCCCCAAACCGCGCGCAAAACGCTGGCGCAGGAACTGCGTGAACGAGCGCACGGTAATCGAGCGCTCGCGGTGCTGCGGATAGACCGCGTAGAGCGCGAGCGACGGCGCGGCGAACTCGGAAAGCACTTCGATCAGCGCCCCACTCGCCAGTGCCGCGGAAACGATGAATTCGGGCAACAGGGCAATGCCGAGGCCCGCGATGGCCGCATCGCGAATGACTTCGCCATTGTCGGCGCGCAACGGGCCGCTGACTTCGAAAGCACGTTTTTCGCCGTCGACGGTCAGCGTCCAACCCGTCAGCCCCTCCCGCCCATAGAGCAGGCACGCGTGACGACCAAGATCGTCTGGCGTAGCCGGCAGGCGATCGGCCGGACGATAGTGCGGGCAACAGCAGGCGATCATCCGTATTTCGGCAAGCTGCTGCGCGATCAACGTCGAATCCGACAAGGTCCCGATGCGTAGCGCCATATCGAAGCCGTCGCCGATGAGATCGACGGTCCGGTCGCTCAGCTCGATATCGATGCGCACGTCGGGATTCGCGCGCATGAAGTCCGCGACGAGCGGCGATAGATGAGCCGTGCCGAAAGAGAGCGGCGCGCTCACGCGCAGCAGGCCCCGCGGCCGCGAGCGCCCCAGCGACAGCGCGGCTTGCGCATCCGCCACCTCCGCAAGGATTCGTTTTGCGCGCTCGTAGAGGTCCTGACCAAGATCCGTCACGGCGAGCTTGCGCGTATTTCGCACGAGCAGTTGCACCCCGAGCGCCGACTCCAGCGCCATGACCCGGCGGCTCACGAACTGCTTGGAAAGCTGCAGGCGATTCGCCGCCGACGTGAAGTTCCGCGCATCCACGGTGGCGACAAAAATCCGAAGATCGTCGAGCTGCATCCGAGCGTCCACCCATATGTGACAGTGAATCTCATTTTCACACGATTTAACGCAGTTGAGTTGACCTAGACTGTCGTCACGGTGAACGGCGGCGGATTGTCCGCTGCCGAACGAACGATTTGACGGAGGTCGACATGATTGAAATCAGAAACGCCAATGAGCGCGGACGCGCCGAACACGGCTGGCTCAGCTCGCGCCATTCGTTTTCGTTTGCCGGCTATTACGATCCGGAGCAAATGGGCTTTTCGGATCTCATCGTTATCAACGACGATCGCGTGATGCCTGGCCGCGGCTTCGGCAAGCACCCGCACCGCGACGTCGAAATTTTTTCGTATGTCCTGGAAGGGGCGCTCGAGCACAAGGATTCGCTGGGCACCGGTTCGATCATTCGTCCCGGCGATGTGCAGTTGATGAGTGCGGGCACCGGCGTGCTGCATAGCGAGTTCAATCCCTCGCCTACGGAGATGGTGCATTTTCTGCAGATCTGGATCGCCACGGCCCGCAATGGCCTCGAGCCGCGCTATCAGCAACGTACGTTCGAGCCCGCGGAAAAACGCGGCAAGCTGCGGCTGATTCTCTCGCCCGACGGGGCGAACGAATCGTTGGAGCTACGCCAGGACGCGCGCGTGTATGCCGGTCTCTTCGATGGCGCCGAAACGGCTCGGCTCACGCTGGAAGAAAACCGCTTTGCCTACGTGCATGTCGCCCGGGGCAGCGTGACGGTCAACGGGAAAGTGCTCGGCGAAGGCGATGGCGTGCGCGTGCGCGATGAGCGCAACCTGGACATCAGCAATGGGCACGATGCCGAAATACTCGTGTTCGATTTGCGCGATATCGAGATGTCGGAGTTCTGGCAGTAATGATTCGCGATGCGGACATCGACGGGCGAACAGAGCATCGCCCGCCGGTGTTCGCATCGTTTCGATGAGCGGTCATTTCGTTAGTTGTCCTACGTGATTGCGCGTCGCGCATGCGCTCGACGAAATACTGCATCAAGCCGCAGTGCCAATCTGCAGGGATCCCATTCTTTCGCGGACCGGCATCTCGATCGTTGCCCTGGCGAGACCCTCCGCGGCAAGTAATCGACTTTCCCCCTCCAGCTTGCGGGCCGACATCATCAAGTGGCCCAGCAAAGCTTCCCCGTCTCGTCCCCGGTCACACAGTATCTGCGCAATGCGACGATAGTCTTCCACCTGCTCCGCCTGTGGCAGATCCCCCAGATTCCAGTAGACAATGATTTCCAATAGCGCGCGCTGTGCGTCGTCCGGCAGTTCCGGGTATTCGTTGAGTGCGTAATGGACATTGGCGTGCAACACGTCGGGCGGCTGAGAACGCCAGTTATCGGTGCCCTTCAGCAAGGCGATCCACTCTTCGGGCTCCACGCCGTCCCGGGCGCGCAAGATGATTTCGAACGTCTTCGTCCATTGAGCGTCTGTCAGCTGGCTCCAGCTCGCAATCGCCTGCTGCAGTTGGCCGTAGCCGATGACTTCATGTACAGCGCCGTGGTGCACTGTGTCATCAGCGGCAGGGAGCCGCACGTTGATCGTGGGCCGGCGCGGCATATCGTCATCGCTTGCCGCGTTGCGTGCGACGATTGCTCGTTGCGGCAACCGCGCCAGTGCACCGCCCGCGACCAACTGCTGCGCGTCACCAGTGCGATCGTGCTGCATATTCGAAGCGGTGTGCGGCAGACCGGGGGACGATGCCCCTGCGGGACGATCCCCAGGGAAAGACAGCGATGACATGGCGATTCTCCTATACACGTGCATTTGCGTGCAGGATAGCCGCCGGCCGGATAGACAAAATGCCATGCACGAAGATTCGATCCGCAAACCGAATCCCTTTTGTTCACCGCACGTCTCGGATTGCGCGGAGATCGACGGCTCGTACGACGCGCTCGTGCGCGCGCCGACATCACCCCTGCTTGCGCTGCGCCATCACACGTTCGAGCGACGCTTTGATATGGCGTTGCATCGCGGCTTGCGCCTGCACCGGATCGCGTGCCTCAAGCGCTTCGAGTATGTCCTTGTGTTCGCCCAGGGCCGCGCGCCAGGTGCCGTCGTTTTCGAAATGGTCGCGCAGCTTCGTTGAAAGCGGACTGTGCCGTTCGTCGAAAAGCGATGCGATCAGTCGAATCAGCACCTCATTGCCCGACATTTGCGCGATCGCCGCATGAAACGCTCGATCGGGGCCGATCGGTATCTGCCCTGCGGCCACTTCGCGCGCCATGTCCTCGTAGATCGCCCGCAGTGCCTTGAGCGCTTTCGGCTTCGCAAACGGCGCCACGCTTGCGACGATCGCCCCCTCGATGAGCGAGCGCGCCGCCATATTGTCGACGAGACTATCGCCGAGTTCCGCCTCGTTCGGTAAGCCGCTCGATGCTGCGCCCTGTGTTGGCGAGACATAGACGCCAGAGCCCATGCGAATCTCGACGCGCCCCTCGAGCTCGAGCGCAACGAGCGCCTCGCGGACCGTCGGGCGCGAGACACCAAGCCGCTCGGCCAGTTCGCGCTCGGGCGGCAAGCGCCCATTGCGCGCGAAGTCGGGCTGCTCCATCAATGCGCGCAGCTTGTCGGCAATCTGAAGGTAAAGACGACGCGTCTCGGCGGGTTTGGCTGCCACGTACAGATCCTGTCGATGAGACTGGCGGGCGCTCTTCGCCTGCCGAACGAGCCGCGATTGTAAATCGAAGCGGCGCGCCGGCACACGCCGCCGCGGCCGCATCGTCGCAATTGAGCAGGAGAATCGCGCCACGCAAAATTGGCTTGACCAATTGTCTTAAATTTTATATTTTGCTCGCTGGTAAGGCCAAATGGCTTATCGCGTTCCGTCGCGCAGCGCCCGAGCACCGCCTGCATCCGTCCCCCTATACATTCCGCTCCCGATGAAGACCGTCATTTGCGAACAACCCGGCAAACTCGTCGTTTCCGAACGCCCTCGGCCCGAGGCCGGTCCCGACGATGTCCTGATCCGTATCAAGCGGGTGGGCGTGTGCGGCACCGACCTGCACATCTTTACCGGCAATCAGCCTTACCTCGCCTATCCCCGCGTGATGGGCCACGAACTGGCCGGCATCGTCGAATCGGCCCCGGCGGGCGCCTCGGTCAAAGCGGGCGATCAGGTTTATGTGATGCCCTACCTGTCGTGCGGCCATTGCGTCGCCTGCCGTGCCGGAAAGACGAATTGCTGCGTGAACATACGTGTGCTCGGCGTTCATGCGGACGGCGGAATGACGGAATACCTCGCCGTGCCGCAGGGCTTCGTCTTCAAGGCCGATGGTGTGACGCTCGATCAAGCCGCGATGCTCGAATTTCTCGCGATCGGCGCGCACGCCGCGGCGCGTGCCGATGTGACCGACGGCCAACGCGTGCTCGTCGTTGGCGCGGGCCCGATCGGCATGGCCGCATCGATTTTCGCCAAACTGCGCGGCGCGCAGGTCACCGTGCTCGATGGCCGTGCCGACCGGCTGGAGGTTTGCTCGAACGCGCTGCAAGCGGACCATACCGTGCTGCTCGATACGAGCGAGGCGGCGACAGATGCCAAGGCACTCGCGCGCATCACCGGCGATGAGTTCTTCGATGTCGTCTTCGACGCAACGGGCAATATCAAGGCGATGGAACGCGGCCTCGAATTCGTGGCGCATGGCGGCAAATATGTGTTGATCTCGATCGTGCGGGACCGGATTTCGTTCTCCGATCCCGAATTCCACAAGCGCGAAACCACGCTGCTGGCCAGCCGCAACGCGACGCCGGCCGATTTCGAAACCGTGCTCGATGCAATGCGCGCAGGCAAGATTCCGACGCAGGCGCTCGCCACGCACAGCCTGAGCCTCGGCGAGTTGCCCGAGATGTTCCCGAAACTGCTCGATCCGAACGCCGGCGTCATCAAAGCGCTCGTTGCCTGTTGAATCTCTTTCGTTATCGATATGGGTAATCCGATTCTTCAATTCGGTACGAGCCGCTTTTTGCAAGCGCATGCCGATCTGTTCATCTCCGAAGCGCTGAAAACGGGCAGCGCACTCGGCCATGTCACCGTCGTCCAGACCACGAGCAACCCCGAAAGCCGCGCGCGAATCGAAGCGTTGCGTGCCACCGGGCGCTATCCGGTGCGCGTGCGCGGACTGCAGCGCGAGGCCATCGTCGACACGACGATCGAGTGCGATGCCGTGACCGAAGCGCTCGATGCCAATAGCGAGTGGCCGACAGTGCGCGAACGCTTTGTGCGCGACGCCCGCGTGGTGATTTCCAACACGGGCGACGCCGGCTATCGATGCGACGATCAGGACACCGCGGCGCTCTTGCACGACGAGACACTTGTGCCCCGCGGCTTTGCGGCCAAACTCGCGGTGCTGCTCCATGCGCGCTTTGCGGCCGGTGCCGCGCCGCTCACGTTGCTGCCTTGCGAGCTCGTCAGTCAGAACGGCGACACGCTGCGCGCGCTCGTCGCCGGCCTCGCCCGGCAATGGGGCGCCGAGCCCGCATTCGTGCGCTATGTCGAAGACACCTGCGTATGGGTCAATTCGCTCGTCGATCGGATCGTCTCCGAACCGATTCATCCCATCGGCGCAATTGCCGAGCCTTATGCGCTATGGGCGATCGAGCAGCGCGCCGACATGGTGCTGCCCTGCCAGCACGAGGCCATGATCGTGACTGACGACTTGTATCGCTATGAGAGCCTGAAGCTGTTCCTTCTGAACCTTGGGCATACCTATCTCGCGGAGCGTTGGCAGGCCGACGCTCGCCCCGCCGACGAAAACACGCTGCATGCGATGCACGACGCGGCCTTGCGTGCCGATCTCGAATCCGTCTGGCGCGACGAAGTCCTTCCCGTCTTCGACGCCAAAGGCCAGGGCGAAACGGCACGTCGGTATCTGGAAGACGTGCGCGAACGGTTCCTGAATCCGTTTCTCGACCATCGGCTCGCCGATATCGCCCGCAATCACGGCGAAAAGAAAGAACGGCGCTTGCGCCCCGTCGTCACGATGGCCGCCGAACTCGGCCTCGGGCTCGCGCAGCCACGGCTCAACGAGGCGTTGCGTACCGCTGCCGCCGTTTGAGCGCTTCCGCGTCGTTCGACAGCCAGTATTCATATCACTGGAGCGGGCACAAAGCACCCGCTCCGATAAGCAACCAGGAGACAAGTAATGAGGAAAATGCGTTGGGTCGTGATCTTGTTGTGCTTTCTCGCGATCGCCGTCAACTATATCGATCGCGCCAATCTCGCGGTGGCCGCGCCTGAAATCGAAAAGGCGCTCGGCATCGGACCCGCGCAGATGGGGCTCATCCTGAGCGGCTTTTTCTGGACCTACGCATTGATGCAGATTCCGTTCGGCTGGTTCGTCGATCGCGTCGGCGCGCGCATCGCCTTGCCGCTCGCCGTCGGCTGGTGGTCGCTTTTCACCGCCGCGACGGCGGGTGTCTCGAGCGTCGCTGGCATGTTCGGCTGCCGTTTGCTGCTCGGCGTCGGTGAAGCAGGCGCCTATCCTTCGTGTGCCAAGCTGGTAAGCCAATGGTTCAGGCCCAGCGAGCGAGCCCTCGCGACAAGCATCTTCGATAGCGGCTCGCGAGTGGGATCGGCGCTGTCGATTCCCGTCGTCGCGCTGATCATCGGCACGCTCGGCTGGAAAGCCGCGTTCGTCATCACGGGCGCGCTCGGTGCGCTGTGGATCGTGGGCTGGTTCATCATCTACCGCAGCCCCGCGCATGCCGACATGACGGGCCAGCATGACGCCGTCTTCACAGCGCCCGCGCAAGCCGGCAATGACGTAACGTGGGCGTCGCTGTTCAAGCACCGCACGCTCTGGGGCATGATGCTCGGCTTTTTCTGCCTGAACTTCGTCATCTATTTCTTCATCACCTGGTTCCCGAGCTACCTCGTGCAAACGCGTGGCTTCTCGCTGAAATCGCTCGGCACGCTGGGGATGATCCCCGCGTTGATGGCGATTCCGGGCGGCTGGATCGGCGGCCTTGTCTCCGACGCGCTCTATCGCCGCGGCTGGAGCCTCACGGCGGCGCGCAAGACCTGCATGGTCGGCGGCATGCTCATGTCCTCGGTCATCACGCTGTCGACGTTCACGTCGAATGTCTATCTGATGCTGGCATTTTTCGGGATCGCATACGGCAGCCTCGCCTTCGCCGCGGCCAGCATCTGGTCTCTGCCGGCCGACGTCGCGCCGACCCCGCGACACGTCGCATCGATCGGCGGTATCCAGAATTTTGCGTCCAACCTGGCCGGTATCGTCATCACGACATTTACCGGCCTCATGGTCGCGATGACCAAAGGCTCGTTCACGATTCCGCTCTTCGTCGCCGGTGGATTCTGCTTTCTCGGCGCATTCAGCTATCTCGTGATCGTCGGCAGGATCGAACCGCTGCCGGTCGAACCCGGGGCCCGCAACGTCGATGCGGGCGCGCGCTCGACAGTCTGAACGCCACCCGTCCGGTCGCCGTTCGTCATTCGTCACGTTATTCGAGGCATGTCCATGTCTTCACCCGCTTCTCAAGATCATCTCGTGATCCGTCTTCATCCGAACGACGATGTCGTCATCGCAACGCGTCAGCTGATGTCTGGCGCCCGCATCGCGAGCGAAGACCTCGTGGTGTCGGGGCTCATCCCGCCTGGCCACAAGATCGCCACGCGGGCCATTGCCGCCGGGACGGCGGTCAAGCGCTACAACCAGATCATCGGTGTGGCGCGCGAGGATATCGCGCGCGGGCAGCATGTGCACGTGCACAACCTCGGCATGACCGAATTCGCGCGCGATCACGAATTCGGCGCCGATGTCCACCCGACCGCCTATGTTCCCGAACCGGCCCATTTCATGGGTATTCGCCGAGACGATGGCCGGGTTGCCACGCGCAACTACATCGGCATTCTGACGAGCGTCAACTGCTCGGCCACGGTGGCCCGCGCCATCGCGGATCACTTCCGGCGCGATGTCCATCCGCAAGCGCTGGCCGACTACCCGAACGTCGACGGTGTGGTCGCACTCACGCACGGGCTCGGCTGCGGCATCGACATGCAGGGAGAAGGCATCGGCATCTTGCGGCGCACACTGGCGGGCTACGCGCAGCATCCGAACTTCGCGTCGGTACTCTTCGTCGGACTCGGTTGCGAAACGAATCAGATCGATGGCGTGCTCGAAGCAGGCGGGCTGCGCGGCGATGGACCCAAGCTGCGCAGCTTCACGATCCAGGATAGCGGCGGCACCCGCAAAACCGTGGAACGCGGCATCGCGATGGTGCGCGAAATGCTCGCCGACGCAAATCGGACGACGCGGGTGAGCGTTCCCGCCGCGCATCTCGTCGTCGGGCTGCAGTGCGGCGGATCGGATGGGTACTCGGGCATTTCGGCGAACCCCGCGCTGGGGGCCGCTGTCGATCGTCTCGTGCGGCACGGCGGCACCGCGATACTTTCGGAGACCCCGGAGGTCTACGGCGCGGAGCATTTACTGACGCGCCGCGCCGTGAGTCGCGAGGTCGGCGAAAAGCTGCTCGCCCGGATCGCCTGGTGGCAGGATTATTGCGCGCGCAACCATGCGGCGCTCGACAACAATCCCTCGGCTGGCAACAAGGCCGGCGGATTGACGACGATCCTCGAAAAATCGTTGGGCGCGGTCGCGAAAGGCGGCACGACCAATCTCGTCGAAGTGTACGAGTACGGCGAACCCGTTACCGCGAAGGGCTTCGTCTTCATGGATTCACCGGGCTACGATCCGGTGTCCGCGACAGGACAGGTGGCCTCGGGCGCGAATCTCATCTGCTTCACGACGGGGCGCGGCTCGGCCTACGGATGTTCGCCAGCGCCGTCGCTGAAGCTCGCGACGAACACGGCGCTCTGGGAGCGGCAGGAAGACGATATGGATATCAATTGCGGCGGCGTGGTGGACGGCACGGACACGATCGACGCGCTCGGCGAGCGGATCTTTCGCATGATGCTCGATTGCGCGTCGGGTACGCGCTCGAAAAGCGAGCTGTTGGGCTATGGCCAGAACGAGTTCGTACCGTGGCAGGTGGGCGTCATTGCGTAACCGGCGCTCGTTTAGGTGTATGCACGCCCGCGAACGACGAACGGGCTGCCACGTGCTTCGACATCGAAAGGACATTTGATCGACATGAAGATGACGTTTCGCTGGTACGGCGAGAGCGATCCCGTGACCCTCGCCTACATCCGTCAGATTCCAGGGATGTACGGGATCGTTTCGGCGATCTACGACGTTCCCGTCGGAGAGGTATGGCCGCTGGAAAAGATTCGCGCGCTGAAAGACACGATCGAAGCCCACGGCCTCAAGCTCGAGGTCATCGAGAGCGTGCCCGTCCACGAGGACATCAAGCTCGGCAAACCGTCGCGGGATGCGCTTATTGAAAACTACGGGCACACGCTGCGCAATCTCGCCGCTTGCGGCGTCAAAGTAGTCTGCTACAACTTCATGCCCGTGTTCGACTGGACACGGACCTCGCTCGAAATGCGCCTGCCCGATGGCTCGACGACGCTCGCGTTCGATACGCGCGAGATCGAGGCGCTCGACATCGAGCACGGCATCGCCTTGCCGGGATGGGATGCGAGCTACCGGCCCGACGAATTGAAGGCGCTGCTGGCGCAGTACGCCACAATCGACGAATCGGGCCTCTGGGCCAATCTCGCCTATTTTTTGCGCGCGATCGTTCCCGTCGCGAAGGAAGCCGGCATCAAAATGGCGATCCATCCCGACGATCCCCCGCGCCCGATCTTCGGCTTGCCGCGCATCGTCAAGAACCGCGACGACCTCGCCCGGCTGCTCGCCATCGTCGATGACCCGGCCAACGGACTCACACTGTGCTCCGGCTCGCTGGGCGCCGACGCGCGCAACGACATCCCTTCCCTCGTACGCGAATTCGGCGGCCGCGGCCGCATTCATTTTGCGCACCTGCGGAACGTTCGGACCAGCGCGGACGGCGATTTTCATGAAACGTCGCATCGGTCGGCCGACGGTTCGCTCGATATGGCGGAGATCGTCAAGGCGTACTTCGAAGTCGGCTTCGAGGGCTACGTGCGCCCCGATCACGGCCGCATGATCTGGGGGGAAACGGGGCGCGCCGGATACGGGCTCTACGATCGCGCGCTCGGTGCCGTCTATCTGAACGGCCTCTGGGAGGGCGTGCAGAAAATGAACGAGGCCGGTTCGGAAAAAACCCCTCGACAATAAGCGGCGACGGCGGTCGTCGGCTGGCCCGTGCCTCGTGGGAGGAACTGCGCGACTCTGCTATCATGCTGTACAAATATACAGGCCCGTCGCGATGCCGTGGAGAGCGCAGCCCCTTCCCCGTTTTCCCTCTATTACCTGCTGAACTTCGAGCGCGCGCTCGCCTGGGTCTCGGAACGTTACGACGATCTCCTTGACGCCACCGAGCGCGAATTCGCGGCCGGCTTTGCGCGCCTGGCCGTAGCCTCGCGTGCATTGCTCGTTCGCATGCTGATGCGAAACGGCCCGCGCTTTCGCTCGAGCAAGCTCGATTACGCCGAAATCGGCTGCCCGCTCGCCGCGGCGGCGCCGCTGATCGCGCTGGGCTGGATCGATCCGGAGCCGCAACTCTCGATCGACGAATTGTTCTCATTGGCCACACGGCCCGAACTCGAACGAATATTTGCCGAAGCCGCCGCGTGGCGCCGATGCAGCAAGTCCGAGTTGCGCGAACGGTTGCGCGCCCAATATGGGGACGAGACGCGGCCCTACGGCGGTTGGGACATCACGGGCTCCGAGCAGGTCCTCGACGTCAAGGTGACGCCTGTTTGCGATCGATTGCGGCTCATGTTTTTCGGCAATCTGCATCAAAGCTGGTCGGAGTTCGTGTTGGCCGACCTTGGCGTCTATCGATATGAAGCGGTGCCGTTCGACCCATCGGCGCGTGCGTTTCAACGGCGCGCTGACGTCGACGCTTATCTCGCGCTGCAGGGATACCGCGAAGCGCTCGACGAAATCGAAGAGATCGAAACGCTGCGCGAGCTGTTCGGCGTAGTACGCGCGATACAGATCGATAATGCCTGGCTTGAAGCGCGCCGGGCGAAACTGTTCTATCGAATCGGCTATCGCGCCGAACAGATGCGGAGTTGGGCATTCGCGCTCGAAGTCTATGAGGAAAGCCGCTGGCCCGAAGCTCGCCACCGGCGCATGCGCGTACTCGAACGTTGCTCGCGCTTTCACGATGCGCTCGAACTCGTCACGCTTGCGCTCGACACGCCCGAAAACGAGGCGGAGCATCAGCGCGCCGCGCGTATGCTGCCCAGGCTCGCGCGCCGGCTCGGCCGGCCGGTTCCGCGCGCGACCGAGCCTGCCGGTTTCGCTCGCTCGACGCT
This sequence comes from uncultured Paraburkholderia sp., assembly GCA_966421005.1. Lineage (GTDB taxonomy): Bacteria > Pseudomonadota > Gammaproteobacteria > Burkholderiales > Burkholderiaceae > Trinickia. The sequence continues at coordinate 33,053 of CBJLAJ010000002.1, read as the reverse complement.
CACACTCGCGCGGCCGGCCGTTCCCGTCGCGGTGGAATATATCGTACGCGATCATCTGCACGCAGCGCATGCACCTGCGTTCTATGTCGAAAACACGTTGATCAATTCGCTGTTCGGGCTGCTGTGCTGGGAAGCCATATTCGAACCCGTGCCGGGCGCCTTCTTTCACCCGTTCCAGCGCGGGCCCGCCGATCTTCATGCGCCCGACTTCATGGCTCGGCGCACCGCAACGTTTGCGCGCTGCTTCGCGCAACTCGACAGCGGCGCCTATCGCGAAACCATCTGGCGTCACTTCGAGTGCAAAGCCGGTATCCAATCGCCATTCGTCTTTTGGGGCGCACTGACGAGCGTATTGATGACGATCGCACTCGAATGTCTGCCCGCCAGTCATTTGAAGCTCTGGTTTGCGCGGCTGATTCGCGATATCCGAGCCAATCGTTCAGGCCTGCCCGATCTCGTTCAGTTCTGGCCCGGCGAAAAACGCTACGAATTGATCGAGGTGAAAGGCCCCGGTGACCGCCTGCAGGACAACCAGATCCGCTGGCTCGCCTATTGCGCGCAGCATGGCATGCCGGTGAGCGTCGTCGACGTGCGTTGGGATGACGATGACGATGTCAGGATCGATGACGATGACAGTGCCTTGTCCGGGATGACTGTGCCGAGCACCGGAGTCCCGCCGTGAGCTTCGTGATTGCGGTTCGAGCATTGTGTGAATTCACTGCCAAATGCGGTGACCTCGATTTGCGCTTCACGCCGGCACCGAGCGCGCTCGAAGGCATCGAAGGGCATGCTACGGTGGCCCGGCGGCGCGGCGCGAGCTACGAGGCCGAAATCGCGCTCGTCGGCGCCTACCGCGAACTGACGGTGCGCGGGCGAGCCGACGGATACGACGCCGCGCGCAATCGGCTCGAAGAAGTGAAGACCTACCGCGGCGAGCTAGGTGCCATGCCCGGCAATCATCGTGCTCTGCACTGGGCTCAGGCCCGCGTGTACGGACATCTGCTATGCCAGGTCCGCGGGCTCGAACGGATCGAGATCGCCCTCGTCTACTTCGACATCGCCAGCCAGAAAGAAACGGTGCTGACAGAGACGCACGACGCCTCGTCGCTCGAGGCGTTTTTCAACGAGCAATGCGAACGGTTCATGCAGTGGGCGGCTCAGGAGCACGCGCATCGCACGGCACGCGACGAAGCGTTGCGCGCGCTTCAGTTCCCGCATGACACGTTTCGAAGCGGGCAGCGGGAACTGGCAGTCGCCGTCTACCGCGCGGCACGCGACGGCGCGGTTTTGATGGCCCAGGCGCCCACCGGCATAGGCAAGACGCTCGCGACGATTTTTCCGGCGCTAAAAGCCTGCGCCGAGCAGCATGTCGATCGCGTCTTCTTTCTGACTGCGAAGACGCCGGGACGTGCCCTGGCATTGGATGCGATCGATAAGCTCGGCGCGAATACCGGTGCCGCCGGATTACCGCTGCGCACGCTGGAGCTCGTCGCGCGCGACAAAGCTTGCGAACATCTCGACAAAGCCTGCCACGGGGAATCCTGTCCGCTTGCGCGCGGGTTCTACGATCGCCTCGCCACGGCACGCCGCGCCGCTCTGGACAAGCACAGGCTCGACCGCCAGACCGTGCGCGAGGTCGCGCTGGCGCACGACGTGTGTCCGTATTACCTCGCACAGGAGCTTGCGCGATGGAGCGACGTCGTCGTGGGCGATTACAACTACTACTACGACGGTAGTGCGCTCCTCTATTCGCTCACCCGTGCCAACGAATGGCGCGTGGCCGTACTCGTCGACGAAGCCCATAACCTGCTCGAGCGCGGCCGCAAGATGTACACGGCTTCTCTCGAGCGAGGGACGATGCGCGCCGCATTGAAAACGGCGCCGGACGGCCTGAAAAAACCGCTTCAGCGGCTCCAGCGCGAATGGAACGCGCTCGATCGCGAGCAAGAGCAGCGTTACACCGTTCATGCGCAGGTTCCACCCAAGCTCGTCTTCGCGGCGCAAAACCTGATCGGCGCGGTGACCGATCGGCTGGCGGAAGACGCATCCTCGATCGACGACGCGCTGCGGCGATTTTTCTTCGACGTGTTGCATTTCGTGACGCTGGCCGAACAGTTCGACGACCACTCGATTTTCGACAGCACTCTATCGAGCGAAGCGCGTTCCGGCTCGCCCCGCGCGAAACCGCCATCGACGCTTAGTGTCCGCAACGTCCTGCCCGGGGCGTTTTTGGCGGAGCGACACGCCGCCGCCCGCACGACGGTACTGTTCTCGGGTACGCTCAGCCCGGCGCATTTTTATCGCGACACCTTGGGGCTGCCCGACGCCACGCGCGTGCTCGATGTCGAGGGCCCATTCCGGCCCGAACAGCTGACTGTGCGGGTATGCGCGCACGTCTCGACACGCTGGCGCGACCGCGAAAGCTCGCTTGCGCCGATCGCCGAGCTGATCGCGAAGCAATACCAGGCATTACCCGGCAACTATTTAGGGTTCCTGAGCAGCTTCGACTATTTAGAGCGTGTTGCGGCATTGTTGCGGGCGCAACATCCCGGCCTGCCGATCTGGATGCAGTCGCCGGGCATGACCGAGGCGCAACGCGATGCGTTCGTTGCCCGGTTTCGAAGCGGCGAACGGGGCGTGGGGCTGGCCGTGCTGGGCGGCGCGTTTTCCGAAGGTGTGGATCTCGTCGGCGATCGCTTGATCGGCGCATTCATCGCCACGCTCGGCCTGCCGCAGGTCAACGATGTCAACGAGCAGATGCGCCAGGCGTTGCACGCCAAATTCGGCAGCGGGTACGACTACACATACCTCTATCCTGGGCTGCAGAAGGTCGTCCAGGCAGCTGGCCGGGTGGTGCGTACCGAACAGGACTTCGGTGTGCTTCATCTCATCGACGATCGGTATCGTCGGGCGGAAGTCCGGCGACTCTTGCCGCGCTGGTGGCAAGTGCAATGAGCGATGCCGCACTTCCCTATTGCGCGGCGAGAAACGCACGCAACCGTGCAATACCTTCATCGATTCGTGCGATGTCGCAGGCATAACACCAGCGCACGAACCCTTCGCCCTCGCGCCCGAACGCGCTTCCTGGCGCCAAACCGAGACCGGCATCGCGCACCAGCGTCTTGCACAGCGCAAGGCTTGCGTCTGAGCCAGGCATCGAGAAGAACACGTACATGGCGCCGGGTGGCGGCGCAACGTCAACGCCAGAGAGTGCACGCAACTCCCGGACGAGGTGATCGCGCGATGCGCGTAAATCGCGTACGAGCGCGCGGGTGGTTTGCCCGCCGTCCGCGAGCGCGGCAATACCGGCCTTCTGAACGAACGCCGGCGCACAAGACGTGTTGTATTCGATGAGTTTCGCCAGATCGTCCATTAGCGAAGCCGGGGCGACGATCCAGCCGAGACGCCACCCCGTCATCAGATAGGCCTTCGAAAACGAGTTTACGCAGATTACGCGCTCGTCGCGGGAAGCCAGATCGAGAAAAGACGGCGCAGCGGCGTCATCGTCCGAACGATCGTAGTAAAGGCGCTCGTAGACCTCGTCCGCGAGGATCCATATCCCGTGACGCCGGCAATGATCGAGCACAGCCTGTTGCTGGTCGCGGCGCATCACCCAGCCCGAAGGATTGTTCGGCGAATTGACGACGAGAAGCCGCGTATCCGGCGTCAGTGCAGCGATGAGCCGATCGACATCGAGCTGCCAACCGTCGGCGCCATATTGGAGCGAGACCGTCTCGACGCGCGCCCCGAGAATCTTGGGCATTTCGATGATGTTCGGCCACAGCGGCGTGACCGCCACCACGCTGTCGCCCGCGCCGACGATCAATTGCGACGCGAGCATCAGCGCGTTGACGCCCGCGCTCGTGACAGCGACATGCCGATCGTCGGTCGGACCATGCAATGTCGATACGTGACGTGCAATTGCCTCACGCAATGGTGCGATGCCGAGATTGTGCGTGTAGAAAGTCTCGCCGGCCATGAGCGCGGCGCACGCCGCCTCGCGAATGAACGGCGGCGTCGCACGATCCGATTCCCCGAACCAGAACGGCAAGACATCGGGGTTGCCAAAGCCTGCGTTTGCCACTTCACGTATCTGGGAAGGCCGCAGCGCACGAACCGCATCCCGCGCACTCGGCAGGCCAAAAGGCTGCGCGGCTGACGAATGGAGTGTAGTCATGGGAGCGATTCTATCGCGCACTCGCACGGATAGTGCTTGCATGCGCAACGAGATGGGGCAGGCGTCGGGCATGGTCTGTGCTTCCCTATGCGCCGCGCGCCGCAAGAATCTGCCCATGGCGGGTCCGGCACTTTGCGTCTATGCTCAGACGGAAAGCAATTCAGTCACCTTAGCCGGGAATCATGCATGCTATTGAACGCATACAGGATCGTTACCCTCGCATCGTTGGCTGCCCTTGCGGTGCTCGCCGTCTTGTCGGTCGGCATGGCCGCCCCGATCGCGACGGCCGCCGCGCTCATCGGACTGCTCGTAGCGCTGATCTGCGTGCAAACGCCGGCCACGCGGCCGATATTGCTCGTGTTCAGCGGCTTCATCATCATTCGCTATCTCGCGTGGCGGTTTGAATCGTTTCCATCTCGAGGCGGTGTATTCGCCACCGTGCTCGCCGCCGCCCTGCTCGCCGCCGAGATGTACTGTATGTCGGTCGTGCTGCTCGGCTATTTCGTGAATGTTTGTCCCCTCAAGCGCAAACCCGTGCCGCTGCCTGCCGATCCAAAAGCGCTGCCTTTCGTCGATCTGTACATACCAACTTATTCGGAGCCGCTTTCCGTCGTGGCGCCGACGGTCTGCGGCGCACTGGAGATCGACTATCCGAAGGACCGGTTCCGCGTGTTCGTGCTCGACGACGGGTTCCCGCGCTCGAAGAGCTCGCAAGACGAAACGGTGCGCCGGGAGCTTGCCGAGCGCGCCGTGGCATTGAGGGCGCTTTGCGAGCGGCACGGGGCGCACTACCTGACGCGCGACACGAACGAGCACGCGAAAAGCGGCAATCTGAATGCGGCTTTGCTAAGGACATCGGGCGAACTCGTCGCCATACTCGATGCCGATCACGTGCCGACCCAAGATTTTTTGCGATCCACGGTAGGCTTTTTTCTCGCCGATCCGAAAACAGCGCTTGTCCAGACACCGCATTTTTTCACCAATCCCGATCCGCTCGAAAAGAATCTCGGCCTTTTCAACCAGATGCCGGCTGAGAACGACCTGTTCTATCGTGTCGTGCAAAACGGTCTCGACACCTGGAATACGGCGTTTTTCTGCGGTTCGGGCGCGGTGCTTCGCCGAGAGGCCGTCCTGGAGGTAGGCGGCTTTTCGACCGACTCCATCACCGAGGACGCGTCGACTTCGGTCAAGTTGCACCAGCGCGGCTGGCGCTCTGCCTACCTCGCCCGCCCGATGGTGGCCGGTCTGCAACCGGAAACCGTGTCCGGCTTCCTGGTCCAGCGCATTCGCTGGGGTGTCGGCATGATGCAGATTCTGGTCAAGCAGAACCCCTGGATCGTTCGTGGCCTTTCGCCCGCTCAGCGAGTCAGCTATTCGTCGGTCGGCCTCTTCTGGTTCTTTCCATTCGCCCGCCTCGTCACGTTCATCGTGCCGCTTCTGAGCATTGTGTTCGGGTTGCAAATGTATCCCGGAGGCGCGGATAACCTCGTCGGCTATACGCTTCCCTATCTGCTCTGTGTCGTTCTGACGGCCGAACGCCTGAACGGGCGGTTTCGGCGCATCTTCACGTCGGAACTCTACGAAACGCTACAGGCGTTTTACATGATGCCGGCCATCATTTCGGCACTCGTGCGGCCGAGCGCACCCACCTTCAAAGTCACGCCGAAGGGACAAAAAAGCCAAAGCGATTTCATCAGCGAATTCCGACTGCCCTTTTACGTCATGTTTGTCTGTTCCCTGATTGGCCTTGTCTGGGGCGGTGTGCGCATCGTATTGGAGCCCGACTTGCGCGATATCCTGATCGCCGCGGATGTCTGGATCGCATTCAATCTCTTTTTGAGCTTCGGCGCGCTCGGGGTGCTGTTCGAAAAGGCGCAGCGCCGCGAGCGTCCCCGCATCCACATTGGCGAGCCTGTCACGATCGTCGGCCCGTTCGGCGAAAAAGAGGCCTTGCTCATCGATGCGAACGAACGCGGATTACGGCTATCCGTAGGACAAGCTGTCCATCTGGATCATTTTGCCGTCAAGTTTCGCAAACGTTTGCTCACGGCGCGCGTCCTCTCGGTCGTGAACGCCGCGCGTGGCGAATACGTCGCGCTCTATACGCCGCTCGAGGCCGAGGATGAACGGGCGGCGGTCGTCCTCGCTTATGGCAGCAGCGAGCGATGGCTCGCGCAATGGAAACGGCGCGAGGCCTCGGCCAATTTCATCAAGTCGCTGCTTGGCATGCTCGCGATTTCATTCAAGGGGGCGCGTGCACATGCGCGCCATGTCGGACAGAAAGTCTTCCATGGTTAAGCGCCTCGTCCGACTCGTCGTGGCGTGCATCGGCACTTGCGCGACCCTTGGTGCGATGGGGCAGACGGTCAACGTGCCCTTTTCCGCGTTGCGCCCCACGAGCGGCGAAGCGGCGGCGGCTCACGCATTGGTCGTCGAGCTATCGCCGCGCGAGGCGCTGGCCGGCGTGCATCTCCATGTCGCGCTTGCCGAAGCTCCGCAGCCCGGCATGCGGTATGTCGCCTGGGTCAACGGCAATCAGGTAGCCGATGCCGATACCGCTACGAATCAGGCCTTGCAGACGCTCGCCCTCTCCACGCCGGCATTCGAGCCCGGCGTCAATTCGATCCAGTTGGCACTCGTTGCCCGCGATGCGCGCCTCGATGCCGGTCTCGATCCGGATATCGCGCGCAGGGATGCCGCGCCTGTCGCCGATGCACGCTCGAGCGTATCGCTCGACTTCGCGGGCTTGCGCCCCAATCCCTCCCCGTTGCTGTCGCAGCTTCCGATCGCATTCGATCGTCGTGCGCGGCTGCCGCGCACCGTGACGGTCGAACTTGCAGACGGCAATCGTCCCGCCGAGCCATTCGCCGCCGCGGCATGGGCCGTGCAAGCCATTGCCGTCCAAATGAGCCATAGCGATGTCACGGTGCGCTACCGCCATGCTTCCGACGAGCCGCGGCGCAACGCGAATGACAGCCCCTCGCAAGCGTTCGCCGCCGATGCGGCGGCACGGGCGGGCGACGTGCTGATCGTCGGGCCGCGTGACGCGTTGCACGGTAGCGTTCCGGCAACGATCGAGCGCGCGATCGCCGGCCCTTTCCTCGGTATCTTTCCCGCCAACGATGGCAAGTCGGTCGTTGTCGTCATTTCCGGGCAGACCGGCAGTGACTGTCTGGCAGCGGCGAGAGCGTTCGCGCAAGCGCTCTCCAATCGCGGTGGCGCGTTGCCGAACACAGCCCAGGCAACGGTTCGCGATGCGGGCTCGATCGGTTCGTCGCAACCTCGTCTCACGGTGTCGCTCGCAAACGACGACCCTGCGCTGATGCAGGCCGCGCTGAGTTTCGCGGCAATCGATGCGCGCCATCGCGGCGCGCTGACCGATATGGACTTCCATTTCGGTGGGCGCATCGACAACGCCGGGCTTTACCTCGGCCCGCAGAGCGCGCTGCCGCGCAACGTTATGCGACGCCTTCCAACGTTCCGGGCACCAGGGCCAGGGCAAGCGGTAGCGGTGCGCCAAGGATTGCCAACCGATACCTCGCCCCGGACGCCGCTTGTCGCGCTACTCGGTAGCGATGAATCCTCCGCGGCGCGCGCCGTCGACATGTTGCGCGATCCGACGGTATGGGCGCTTTTTTCGCAAACCTCCACGCGCTTCGATACGCAAACTAGCACCGCTCAAGCACTTCCAACGCGCCCGCACTCGTGGATCGGGAAGTTGCACCTGCTCGTGACCGACCATGCGGTGTTCTGGCCGCTGCTAGGAGGACTCCTTCTCATCGCTTTTTTCACGCTCAATCTCACGCTGAAGGTACAAACGCAAAAACGCCTTGGACTCGGCAATCGCTGAATGAATGCACGCTCGAACGCCTCGTATCGCTGCGCCATGAAAACACGCCTGCTGCTCACGATCGCGATCGGCTGTGTACCGGCGGCCCCGGTCATGGCCGCCGATCGGGCGGCGGATCCGGGATGGGGCGATGCGCCCGCACAACGCAATGGCATCCGCCTGGTGCAACCCGCCACTATGGCTCCCGCGAGTGCCAGTGCGGCTATTGGCAACGCGGCGAGCGCGCCTGACGCGTCTCATTCTCGGCAGCAAGCAACCGCGGCCAAGCGTCGTCATCCAGTCCAGCCCGCGCATGAAGCGAAGGCGAACGAGGCGCAATGCACCGGTCTTCCAGCGCAATGGGCACGGGCCCATGCACTCGCCGACGCAGGCGGGAGCGCTCCGGCGACAGCGCTCTACCGCGACTTGCTTCACCGGTGCGACAGCCCGCAAGAGCGCGAGGGCACGGCATGGCAAGCCGCAAAAGCGCTACCGTCCGATGCGCTCGATCGCCTGCTGGAAGACCCCGTCTTCGATACCGCCGGGATGAACAAAGTCCGTACCGGTATTCGCTTGCAGCGGATGTACGACGAGAACACCGCTGGCCGGTATGCTTCTGCCCTCGTCTTCTCGCGCCAGCTTCGCGCCGATGCGACCGTTGAATTGGACGCCCCCGCGCTAGAAGTCTCGGGTTGGCTGGAAGAACGAGCCCACGACGACGCGGCAGCTGAGCGACTCTTCCGGAAGGCTTTGCAGAGGACGAGCGATCGAGGCGATCCCGAGTCCGCCCGTTTCGGGCTCGCGCTGTCGCTGATGCATCAGCAACGGCTCGACGAAGCCGAATCGCAGGCCAGCCTTTTGACGAAACCCGAGGGCAAACGCCTGCGTGCGACCATCGCCCTTGCTCGCGCAAAAGCCTCACACGACGCGCGGCAAGTCGATGCGGCGATCGCGCTCGCCGATGAAAGCGGTGCACTCGAGGCGCCCTCGACCCGTGCATTGGAAGGATGGGCATTACTCGACAGCGGCCGGCCAACGCAAGCGGAAAAGATTTTCGAAGGGCTGCACGCCGAGACGCCCGACAACGCGGAGTATCGGCAAGGGCTCGCCTATGCCGCCGCCGCGAACCGGGACTATCCAGCACTGCAATCGCTCGTCGACGCCGACCCGGCGCATACCCCGCCGATCGCGCGGGAGGCACTCGCGGCGCACGACGAGCGGCGCGGCCTGTTCGACCGGGCACGCGCTGTGACGTCACATATTTCCGAGGGACAAGAGCCAGCGTTGCAATCGCTCGTGAGTCTGGACCGCAAATCCGGTACCGCGGGGCAGGACAAGCTCGAAGTCTGGACGATACCGCAGCTTTCGCTGTCCCTGTTGCCGACACCGACGCTTTCGCTGCATATCGATGCCGCGGCGCTGCGGCTCGACGATGGCGTCCGTCACGCATGTGGTAAGACGCTTGGCGCCTCGCTCGGAACGGAGTTGGGCGACGGCGTGCTGACAGCGGGTGCGGCGGTGGAAGAACCCGGCAGCGGAAGCACGCAGTTGCTGGGCAAGCTGCAATACCAGCGCATCGCCGAACGGGAAAATGCGTTCGCGCGCATCACGGTGAGCCGCGACAGCATCTACGATTCGCTGCGCGCATACGAGGGGGTGGCATCGGGACCAGGCCCCGCCGTCGCCACGTCGATCGAGCTGACCGGACGGGACTCCATCGATGGCAGTGCGTTCTACCTTGGCGGAACGATTGCGGGCGGCGTCGTGACGGCAAGCGGCACCGTCGACAATCCCTTTTATGCCGCCAGTATCGCGCTCACGCGGGATTTCGCGGCGAAAGGCTGGAGCTGGCTCAACGCCGGGCCCGAATTGCGAGTGAGTTCATATCGTTATGATGCGAATCGCTTCGACGGCCCTTACGCGGGCTATTGGAGCCCGAAATCGAACCGCGAGGCCGGTCTCGTCTTCAATGCGCAATCGGACGAAGGCGGGCGCTTCTTGTTCAAGACGGGAGGACGCGTCGGATACGCGCAACGCGAGCTGTTCACCGGACGGGCGTCAGGCGCATTCGGGGAAGACACGACGACGGCCGCGGTGCTCCTCGCACGCCATCTGATCGTTGGAGCCGGCGTAGGCTATCGCGCATCGCCCGGATATCGCGATATGAGTCTGTTCGCGTGGATGAAGATTCCACTCGAACCGCGCGGCCATCTGCATGCGCTCGATCTCGTTACACCGCGCGGTTTTTAAGCGCCCGCAGCATTTCTTCGGCCGGGCAATGAGCGCCGCGCTTCTCGAGAATCATGCGGCGAGCGCGTGCGTGTTCACGCCCCACGGGAACCCCTCCACCGGCAGCACCAGCGACTGGCGCTCGAGAGAACGCTGTCCTGGTCCGAGCGGATCGCCGCGCAATTGTGGCAAGACGCGCGCCCAGTCGATCGGTTCGGACTCCTCGTCCGGCGGAAGCAAGTGAACCCTGTCCTTGATGCCCCACGCCTGTGCCATCGCGTTCATGGCCCGCACGATGCTGAGCGTGAAGGTCAACATCCACGCCTCGCTGCCCGCGATCTGTTCCCCCTCCCTCAGCCGGCGCAGCGTCTTCTCCGAAAGCCCGAGCGCACCTTCGAAGTTCGGCGAAACCAGCGCGTCGGGAAGATAGTACTTGCCTGCGTTGAATACGACGTTGCCATCTCCGGCGATATCGATCACCTCACGCGTATCGTTCATGAAGTCGATGCCGCATGGCAAAAAATCACCGATGCTGTCACGCAATCGTTTGTCAGTTTGGCTGGCTTTGTAAAGCTCGCTCAACTCCGTTCCCCCGAAACAATAATCGAAATGGTCTTTATTGAATTTTCCCGCTTGGTTGAGCACCAGTCCATTGTTGACCTGCGCATACAGTGCATCTGGCGGTCGCTTGTCGAACTGCTCGACATAATGCAGGCTCAGGCTGAAGTGCCTCGTAGCCGGGTCCGATAGCTGCGGCAGGAAGTCCTGATATCGCACGAGCGCAGGCAACCGATAGACTTCGTTGAGGTCCACCGCGGGAATCGATCGATGTGGCTCGACGAGCAAGCCGCCTTGCAACAGAAACTGCACCACTGTCGCGCGCACGGAGATTTCGTCGATCTCTATCGATTGGCGCGGCACGGCCTCCGTGGGGAATTTGGCGCGCAGCCTCCCGTCGCGCGTGAGTTCGTTGTCGGCCAGCGCTTGGCCCGCCGCGCGAATGTCGTGTGGCGTGGTCAGGTCCTTTCCACGGCCGAACATCATGTGCCATCGGATCAGCCGCCCGAGTGTCTCCACACTGATCTTCGTCACTTGACCAGGTCGCCGCGGATCGAGGTAGACCGCATGATCGGTGCCGTGGCCGATGAGCCGCAACGCCCCTCCCGCCAGCGGGTCGACATGCATCAACGTCCAGTTGTTCGCCTTGTGCAGGCGATGCTCGAGCCCGCCCGACAGATCCAACCTGCCCGTTCGGGCGCCGCGCAGGTACGCGCGAAACGCGCTTTCGTCGAACGCTTCGGCACCGATGACCTCACGCGCGCGATCGCGCAATTCGCCCCACGTTCCCTCGATGTCAAGGTGCGTGCGCCGCGGCAAACGCTCAGCGAGTCGCGAGAGCGCGGCACCTGCGCCGGGCATCGCCGTCGGCCCCGGCACATTCGCCTGGGTGCCGTCCTGACGCTCGACGGCAGACGCTGAATGCCTCGCTTCGCCAGGACCGTGCCATGATGAAATACGATCGCTCATCGCCTCGCCCGCCTATGCTCTCACCGGAACAGTAAGCCGATATGCGTCGTGGTTTTCCGCCACTACGAAATTTCGACCATCGAGACGAATGCGGAACACAAAAATTGTCCCATAATGGGTATCGCTTTTCCGTCCCCAAGCGAGAACCCACCATCGCATGTCAATCAACGCTCTGTTCGATCCGTCGCCCGATGCCGCATCCGAGCGTGTCCTGCTCGTCATGCTCCCTGGCGTCAACGATCGCGCTGCGTCGTTCTTCTCGCATGGGATCGTGCGGAGTTTGCGCGAGCGGCGCCTGCCTGTCGATGCGCTGGGTATCGACGCCGATTTCCCGGCCTATGCGGACGGTTCGCTGCTTCCCCGATTGCGCGTCGAGATCGACGGGGTCGTACGGGAACGCGGCATAGATCGACTCTGGTTTCTCGGCACGTCGCTCGGTGGCATGGGCGCGCTGATGTACTGCCGCGCATACCCAGGCAGCACGGCGGGCGTCGTCTTGCTCGCCCCCTATCTCGCGAGCCGGCGCATACTCGTACAGATCGCCAAGGCAGGCGGACTCGAGGCATGGCATCCCGATCCCGACGAACCTGGGGAGATGGAGTGGCGCGTGCTCGATTGGCTGCGCCGTGAAGTGCGGGATTCGTCGAGCGGGCTGCGCGTGCACCTCGGTTACGGGCGCAGCGACCCATTCGCACAGGGCAGCACGCTGCTCGAGGCGTTGCTGCCCGCGCAACGCTGCATCCATGCCTCGGGCGGACACGATTGGCCCACTTGGTCCGCGCTGTGGGCGAGCGTTCTCGACCAGGACCCTTTCGAAGCGAAAACGGAGCGCACTACCTGATGCGCAGCTCGCGCCAGAACCTGCGGCGCGGCAGCGCAAACGCGGGCGGCAAGCCCGGTTCGCACGGCGGAAAATGACGCCCCTGCTCGCTCAAACGACGATGCGCCTCGTCCCATGCCGGCAACCGTGCCGCGCTGTCGTTCCAATGGACGACCGAGCTTTCGTCGCACCACCGCAGCAAACGGCTCATGATCCGGCGATGCACGCCCGCATGGACATACGCCATCATGCTGGCCTCGTCCTGCCATACCGTGCGGGTCCAATAGGTGTCGTACGTCGCACTGAGCACCGATACCGCCATGTTGCCGGAGGCCGTACGAGCCTGCCAGGCGGCAGCCAGCGTCGCGGCCAGCACGGATGGGACGTGCCGAATGCCGCGCACGTGCAAACGCGTGACCGAAATTACCGGCATGGCGACGTTGCACGCTCGAGCGCTTGCCGCGCAACCCACGTTCCATGCGCGCCATACGGCACGCGCTGCGGCAACTCGATCGATGCCACCTCGGGGCCTGCGAACCGCTGGGCATCGAGAACGACGAGCCGGCTTCGATCGATGTGCGCGTCATAGACGAAGCACATCACCCAACCCTCGTCTTCGGCACTCCCCTCGCCTGCCGGCACGAACTGCGCCTCGGACGCCGCTTGATGGTCGGAAAAGCGCCGATGTTCGACCGAGCCGGTCGCGAAGTCGTACTTGAACAAGCCGCCGCAAGCGAGCCAACCGTGGCGCAGCAGGATTTCCGTCGAATAGCCATAGCGATGTGCGCGGCCCGTCAACCGCTCGTCGAGCTTCGGGAACTCGCCCGGTACCTCGGCGATGCAGGCGCTGCTCACGCGTCCCGTCACCGTGTCGATTCGCCATTCGCGCATCGCTAGCGAAGCCGAGCGCGGCCGCGGCATATCCGTCAAATAATAAGGATGACTGACGACCGCACGAAGCACGACTTGCCCGCCTTCGTCGAATGCGTTGAGTACGTGCGAAACAAAGCCGGTATCGATCGGGAACCACCGTACCGGCGTGCCTTCACGGTGGAGATCGAGCAGACCGAGACGCGAACCGTACTCGGGTGCCCAATGAAATGGCAAACCGCCTCCCGGACGCGGTGGCCTCTCGAACAGCAAGGGCTGATCGATAAAAACGGCGAAGCGCGCTGAAATCGCGAAATCGTGCATGACGGTGGCACCGGCGACGTCGATCGGTTCGATGCGTGCGATCTGCCCATCGGGGTCGATGCGAAAGTAGGTCACATAGGGGCGACGTGGCCAATATCCGAACGCATGCAGCGCACCCGTGGCCGGATCGTGCTTGGGATGCGCGGTCATACTGCGCGTCAGCGCACCGCTGAAATCGCAGCGCCCCACCGTTTCCAATTGCCCGCTCAACTCATACGGCAGGCCTGTTTCGCCCAGCGCCAGCAAACGCCCTGCATGAGCGACGACGCCGATATTGGCCGCGTTTCCAAAACTCCAGCGACGATCGACGGGTCCGCCCGGCTGCGCACGGTTGGCGACCTGCGCCATGCCATCGGTCGTTATCCATCGATTGCGATACCACAGCGCGCGACCTCGAGCGATCCTCACGCCGTGCACCATCCCATCTTCCAGAAACGCGTGCGGTTGATGCGTGCGGCGCAACGGATGCGAGTTGAAGCTGTTACGCAGATACATCCCGTCCAACTCGGGCGGAATGGCGCCGCGCACAGGCAGATCGCTTGCGTCGCGCTCGTCGTCGAGCGGAACGAATACCCCGTTCGCGCCGTAGCCCGCGATGTCGGCGAGCGCGCGGCTCGTCGCCTCACGCAGCATGCGCGGAGCGCCGTGCGGCGCGGTAACGCTTTTTCATGCCGGCGTAGACCTCATAAAAGGCGTCGACACCAGGGATCTCGAGTTCGAGCATTTTCGCGATCCGGCTCACGATGTGTTCGCGGTAGCGTCGCTCCACTTCGTTCATATCGAGGCATTTCATCCTGAGCAATGTCAGAAACACGGGATGCTGGGTCACGCCGTCGCTGGCCGGTTGCAGCAGAAACCATGCGGTACGCAGAACGATCAGGCGGTCCCGCTCGGGATCGTCCGATCGTTCGATCGCTTGCCGGCAGTAATATTCGAAGCCCACCGAATGACGCATTTCGTCACGAGCGAGGTGCTTCACGATTTCTACGAGCACCGGCTCCTCGACTGTCTTCGCGAACTGGTTATATGCGGTGTTGGCCGCGATCTCCGAACAGATATTGGATGCCAGCATCTCCACCCGCGAGTTTGTCATCGGCTCGATCTTCCTGCCGCGATGAATGAAATCCTGCGCGATCGGCACACCGAGCTTTCCGAGCCAGCGAATCAATGCCAGCGGATGCTTGGTTTCTTCATAGAACCACACGGAAAGCCATTGAGTGAAGTCGACATCGTCATGCAGCAGCTTCATGAACGCTTCCGTCGCGGAAAACGTCGTCAGCTCCGCATAGGCCGCGATCTTCACATCATCGATCAGCTCGGGAGTCACCTTGCTCTCGTCGATCTCATCCCACGGCTGGTCGCGGAAGATCCAGCGCGCTTTTTCCGATGTCTCGAGCAGGCGGAAATAGCCGAGCTGGTTACTGAGGTCGTCGATCTGAAATGCCATTGTTTGCGCTCCATCCAAAAAGTTACTGCGGCATCGCAACGGTCATCGTGCCTTGGGCGACGCAAACTGGCCCGCACGCCACCGAAAACACGTAGCGTGCGGCCATCGCGCTGCCCGCCGTCAATTGCGCTCGAATGACGAGAGGGCTTCGTATCATTTCATCGTCATCGAGCGATCGCGCGCAAAGATCGATCGCATGCAGTGCGGCGATGTACGCGCGCCGCGGTGCGCCGCCCCCGGGGTCGCCTCCGCTCAGGCTGGCGTGAAGTGCCGCGGCCTGTGCCGCGTACTCGATCGCGTGTACGCTGCGCAACCGTCCGTCCTCGCGCAGCGGGTGATCGGGCTCGGCGTGCGAATGCGCCGTGCAGACGATGCTCTGTGCGTCCCAAGTCCGAACCGCTGCGAGCAGGCACATCGCACCCGCATGAGGAATGCGGCGGTAGATGTCAGTACTCTCAAGCCGGTTCGACATGGATGGCCACGCTCGTTCGCGCGCCGTGAGGCGCCGTTGCAAGAAAGACCCGCTCGTCGCTGCGGCACGCCACCCGGGCAAGCAACGGCAATGCGCGCGCGGCAGCGTTACCCTTGCGCAGGCGTTCAAGCGCTTCGTCCGCCAGGCAGGTATCGTCGCGCTTCGGAACATGCTCGATGTGCATCGCGAAGCAATCCTGGCCGGTGCGTTCGGGATGAATCGTCATCGCTGCCGCGAACGGCGCCACGATGGGCAGATGCCGGTCGATCGCGGCGGGAGCCGGCTGCTCGTAGCAGACGAAAAGCACAGGCATGCGCTCGGCCAACACCAGGCAGACGGCTTCGAGCAGACCGGCCACAAAGGTTGTCTCGCCCGCGCTGAGGCTCGTCGATCCGCCGCATCCATGTGCGCCGATGGTCCAGTAGCCGGCACTCGCGTTATGAACGATGTTGTGAAAATGGAACGGGGAAACCGGTACGCCCGGTCGACCCAGCGCAACACAGACCCGATCGGTCACGTGAAGATCGCCTGCCGATGAAGCGAACACCGAGGGCAGCGCGGCAAGATCGAGCGAGGAGCGCTTCGCAAGCTGCTCGGTCACGCGCAACGCAAGGCGAATCGCGGCGGTCGCACGCCGTCTTTCGTTCGGAGCAAGTATCTCGGGTTCGCCGGGATCGAACTCGCGCGACGCGTAGGACCGCTCGCCGCGTAGCGTGGCCGCTGCCTCGCTCCAGCCCGGCAGCCCGGGGCCCAGTACTTCCAGCGTTTCGAGAAAGAGCGGTTTCATTGGGCGACCTCGAAAACGAGCGCACAGTTATTGCCACCGAAGCCGAACGAATTGCTGAGCACGCGGCGAACCGGCCTCTCCTCGTTCTCGATCGCAACGCGGGTGCGCAACTCAGGATCGGGATCGGTCGTATTCAGGGTCGAAGGAACGAGATGCGCGCGCATGCTCAGAAACGAGAGCACCGCTTCGGTGATACCCGCCGCGCCCTGAGTATGGCCAGTCCAGCCTTTGGTCGAACTGCAGGCGCATGCGCCGCCGAACACCGTGGCGATCGCGGCATCCTCGGAGCGATCGTTCGAGGGCGTTCCGCTGCCGTGCAGATTGACGTAGTCGATGTCTCCAGGCGTAAGGCCCGCGCGCCGCAACGCCTGCTCGATTGCGACGCGCGCTCCCTCGCCTTGGGGATGCGGCGCGGTCATATGGTAGGCATCGCTGCTCTCGCCGAAGCCAGTCAATGCCACCGCGCCATGCTCATGCGGCACACGTTCCAGTAAGGCGAACCCCGCCGCTTCGCCGATGTTGATACCGTCCCTATTGCGATCCCACGGGCGGCACGGCTCGGCCGACAGCAAGCCCAGAGAGTGAAAGCCGTAAATGAAGCCTTCGTTCGCGCAATCGATGCCTGCCACGACGGCCGCATCGCACAGACCCGCCGCGATATGGCGATAAGCGGTGGCGAACACCTTGGCGCTCGACGAACAGGCCGTCGAGATCGTGGCCGACGGTCCTTCGACACCGAGCACGCGCATAACGTACTCCGTCGCCGAGAAAAGATGCGCGGTATGACGCACGCGCACATCCGCACCCAGGTCGTCCGTGCGCGGCGCCTGACGGACGTAGCACGCTTCGAGATGCGCCAGACCCGACGCGATCGTGCCGACGAAACACCCCACGCGTGCCGCGCCATAGCGCGCTCGGGCATCGGCCACCGCTGCCGCGAAGCCGTCACGTTCGACGCAACGGCCCAACATTCGATGCGCGCGGCAATCGAATTGCGCGAACTCGCCGCGCAGCGGTCCACCGATGGCCTCATCGTCGACAAGACCGAGCCATGTCTTGCGTCCCGTGCGCAACTCGACTTCACGCAATCCGCCCCGACCGCCCCGCAAAGCCGCCAACGCGGCGTCGTTGCCCGCGCCGAGCGCGCTGGTCAGCGTATAGGCGTTCACGTAAAGCGGCACCATCGGCGCTGATGTGTTCGTCATGTTGGATTGACCTCCGCGCGAAGCTTGCCGGCAGCAAAAACGGAACCCGCACCCTTCACGCATTGAAAGGACGCGATGTCTTTATCGATCGAGAGCACGATCTCGAACGGTTCGCCGGGGCGCAGCACCTCGAGGAACTTCACATGCTCGATGCGCGTAATCGCGGCGGCGGGACACGCTCGCGCGACGGCACGGCTGACGCGCTCGAGCAAGACGACGGCTGGCACGACCGGATGGCTGGGGAAATGGCCGGGTATCGCCGCATGGCTGGCACCGACGGTATCTCGAATCGTCCATCTCCCCGCTCCCGTCATCGTCATGACGCACCTGTCATGCTCGCGACAATCCGCATCAATGAATCTGAGCGGCCCGGTGCTGCTCGACGTGACGGCCGAGCGCCCTCAGCGAGCGGAATATCTCGTGGTTCTTCTGATCGCCGGGTGTGATGGTGACCTGGTAGGTCGACGACAACAGCAGGCCGAGTTCGAGTGCATCGATTGAATCGAGACCGAGGCCCTCGCCAAAAATCGGTGCCTCCGGATCGATGCTCTGGGGATCAATGTCGAGGTCGAGCCCTTCCGTGATGAGCTTGGCCAGCTCGCGTTCGATTTCATCCATGATGTCAACGCCTCCCTGTGAGAATAGCCACCGGCACTGCATGACTTCAGGTTAGCTCGGGAATGAGGCTGCTTCGACGCTACGTTTCGTAAATCGAATTTCGACGAAGAGCGCGGACTGGATCGCCGGGAACGCTTGCGATACAAGGGCCGCATAGGACTGACTGCAAACGAATCGACGCAAGTGGGGACTACGGGATTGGACAGTGTGCCGCATCGGATTGCGGCGCGCAGCGCCCAGGCAGCGAAAGATGCCGTGCCAACTTCCCGCCTTGCGCGCGGCGCAGCGCATCGCATGGCCTCACGGTGATCTGGGCGTCGGGCAATCCAAGTGCCGCGAACGCATCGCGTAGCGCTCGCGCCACTGCATCGCAGTCGACAGGCGCTCCCTGTAAAAACGCTACATCCGCGCCTTGATGCGTCTGCGCGATCTGGTAGTCGAGCACGCCTGGTTCGCCGAACAGCACCGAGGTAAAGACCTTCGGATGCACGACGATCGATCGTCCCGCGTCCGACCGATAAACGAAGAGTTCCTCATGCCTGCCTTGCAAGTCAGCCACACGGCGATGTGCCGAGCCACACGGGCAGGTTCCCGCCATCAGCGTCGGTTGATCCGAAAGCTCGTATCGAATCAGCGGCGTCACGCGGTTGAAAAGATTCGTGACGTAGATCCTGGCGGCCGTCTCGCCGGGCTCGATCGGATTGTCAGCAGCATCGACGAGCTCGACGATCAATGTGTCGTCGCTCAAGTGCATCCACGGGCCGGCACCACATGACATCGCCAGACCGCTCGTCTCGCTCGTGCCCCACCAGTTCTCGATGGAGGCGCCGGCAAACGTGCGCTGCAATACCTCGCGCGTTTGCGCGTCGAGCGGCTCACCCGTCGAAATGACCAGCCGCGGCGTAATGTGGAGGCGCTGAGCACGCGCCTCGTGCGCAAGCAGGCGCAACATCGACGGATAGCCTTGCAGCACCACGGGCTGGGCTTCGTCGAGACCCGCGACGATCCGTGTCAACGGCATCGTCACGGGAAATTGGTGGAAGCGGAATTGCGGCGTCTTGAACGTTTCGGTCAGCGCATGCGTCATATGCGTCGGCAGCGCGGCCGCGACATGCGCGATGACGAAGCCATTCGTGTGTGCGGGCGTCATGCCCGCAGCGGCGGCATAGGCAAGCGCATAGCGCTGGACTACCGCATACGCTTCGAGCCAGCCGTCCCAGTCGTAGATGAACACGCCCCGTTGTCCCGACGTGCCGCTCGTCGCAACGGCACGATACCGGTCCAAAAGGTAAACACTACCTCGACTCAACGCACGAAGATGCGCGTTCACGAGCGTCAGCGAAAGCGCGCGATCCGTGACGATCTCGTCGAAGTTCGACATGAGATCGTCCTTCGACATCGTCGGCAGCGCACCCAACGTTTCCTCGCTCACCTGTTGTGGATCGACACCGGCGAGCCGTCTCGCATGCCATGGCGAATGCTGCCTGGCGTGCGCGATCAGTGCCCGCAACCGTTCGCGGCGTGCCTCGCGCAGCGCGTGCTCGGGCCAGCGAAGCCGTTCGAATGCAGTGCCGATTGCATTGCGAGAGGCGTCGAGATGGCGTAAGCGCAACGTTTCGTAGCGCTCGCTCGCGAGTATGTCGTCAGCCTGCTGATCGTGAGCATCCATTTCGCCTCCCGGATCGATGATATTGAGCCGCTCACTTATCACATCGAGGCAATTCATCCCACCGCAATCGCGCGAACGCAAGGTTGGTTTTGCGAACATTTGCGCGCCGCATGCCATGCGTGCGCGAGCGCGCCAGCGGCCTCAAGTCGATCGTTGCCGTCCCGCGGCAAACGCGAGCTGCGTGCGATTGGACACGCCGTATTTCTGGCGCAATGCGCGCATGTGATAGTCGATCGCGTGCAGCGTCATGCCGAGCCGCGCGCTGATCTGCTTGTCGGACATGCCCATCGCGACGCAGTCCAGCACGCTCGCTTGTATTCCCGTGGGCACATCGTGGTCGCGCTGTTGCGCGGCATGCATCAGATGCGGCGACACGAATCGATGCAGGCCGAGCGCGATCGTCATGGCCTGCCCGAAGACGTCGTCGCCAATCCAGTCGCTGCCTTGCCGGGCCGATGTCAGGCTCACCACGGCGCGCAGGCCACGCCGCGACGTCGGGAAAGCCACCATGAAGCCCGAGCGCATCTCGTCGGCCGCGAGCTCATTGAGGAATCGTCTGAGCGCTGCCGGGTCCGCATGCTGCGTAGCGTTGCTACCGCGCAGACCGGCGATATCCCACACGATCGGTACGCCACCGTTGGATAAGGCGCGGGACATACGAGGATCGATTCGATCGTGGCGTTCGGCGAAGTAAAGCCCGCGATATTGCGCCGGAAGATGAGCCTTCGACAAAAAGATGCGCGCCAGCGTATCGCCGTGTTGCTCGATCGCAACGTAAGCGAATGTGCGAAAGCCGAGTAAATCGAGCAATGAGCCAACGATTGCAGTTCGCTCGGCGACGCTCGCTGCAAGCGCCAGGCGTTCAGCGAGACGCGGTCTCGCGTTCAAGTGTGCGCTGCTGCGCCTGGAGGGTGCATCGATGTCGAACCAGATTTGCTCGGGCCCGCCTGCCGCGTCGTTCGACGCCGGGTTCAGCAGCGGCCCGGCAGGCAGCGCGCATGGCGGCTCCTGCAGGTAGCCCCTGATTGAATCCCGGTCATCGTCACGCGCCGCTCCAAGCACCGTCGCTCACCCTGGCAAAGCGCGGCTCGCTCACGATCGATGCGAGCCGCATGTGCGAACTATGGTGCCGGTGCACATTGCGGCTGTCGTACCGATCCGTGCAGACTTGAGTGTCAACGCGTGCAACGTATGGCGATTGTTTTGGCTGGGCGTAAAAGCGAACTACGGAAATCCACCCAGACTACGAGAATCAGCGTGTTGCGATGACCACCGCGGCGCCGGCCATCATCGTCGCGCTAGCGCGATTCGATATCTTCACGGCGCGCCGGCTCGTCAGCAGCTTGCGCGCACGTGCCGCGACGAGCACCCAGACGGAATCGGTCGTCGCCAGGACGACGAGCATCGTCGCAACGAGTTCGATCCAGGCATGCAGACTCACGTGAGACAGATCGACGATCGTCGGCAGGAGCGCGAGATAGAAGATCATGATCTTCGGATTGCCGAGTGTGATCGTCAGGCCAGTCGTGAACATGCGAATGGGCGACCTGGCGCTCGGCAACGTGCCCTCTCGAACCTGCGCCGGCGCGAACCACATCTTCCAGGCGAGAAACAACAGATAGGCGACGCCCGCGAACTTGACGACGACAAACACGGCCTCGAACGTACGCGCGACGACGGCAAGCCCCGTCACCGCGCACGTGAGCCACAATGCCTCGCCGAACCACATCGCAACCAGAAACGGCAGCACATCGCGCACCCCGTTGGTGAGCACCCGCGCGACGAGCGCCGCCACACTTGGACCTGGCGAGCCTGCCGTCACGATCAGCGCCAGCGCGAACACGGACAAACCTGAAGCAGTCATCGAATCCTCCGTCGTGGGTCGCGGCCGACCCTTGAATCGTGCCGGCGCGCGTGCGCTCGATTGTAGTGATCCCTCGTCTGCGGGGTCGGCCACGCCGCGAAGCAATGATCAGCGATCCGTACTCGCCGCCTCGTCCTCGAAACGAACCGTCGGTTCGACGATGATCTCGAACGTCACCGAATTGGCGAGAAAGCACATGCGATGCGCCGCTTCGTGCAACGCGATCGCGCGTTGACGGGCGTTTTCGTCGCCGCCCGGCGCAAGCACGACCTCGGGTGCGAGTGTCACGTTCGAGAACGCGCCCGAACCGTCAGCCTTCAGCGAGAGCGTGCCCGACGCGGTATCGCGATAACGGTTCACGACGAGCTTGTTGGCAGAACACAGATGCAAATACCAGAGCATGTGGCACGCGCTCAAGCTCGCGACGAAAAGATCCTCCGGATTGTGTCGCTCGGCATCGCCGCGAAATGCCGGGTCGCTCGATCCATCGATGGGCGGTTTGCCCGGAACGCTGATCACGTGGTCCCGGCTGTAAGCTTGATAGCGCTCGGTACCCACGCCGAGGTTGCCCGTCCATTCGACTGTCAACGCGTATTTGTGCTCGCTCATCGATGCGCTCCCCGGCTGTTCTCTTCGTGCGCGACGCGCTCGCGCTCCCAAGCCTCGGAAACCTCGCGTCCCGCTGCATAGTTGTCGACCACGAGAATCAATCGATGATCGTGATCGCTGTACATTGCCTCGATATTGACGCCCGCATCGGCCATGCGCCGGGCAATCTTGCCGAGTTGTCCCGGCACGTCCTGCTTCAACCGCTGGACGAGCACTTCGTTGACCGCGTGGACGACGATGCCGGCTTCACGCAACGCACGGGCCGCGGCCGCACCGTCCTCGAAGAGAAAATGCGCGGTGGCACGTCCGTCGACGCTCCACACGCCGCCGCCTTCCACGCTCAAACCTTTTTCGCCAAGTACTTCGCCCATGCGGGCCAAGGCACCTGGGCGATGACCGAGTTCAATACAGAGGTCATTCATTGCTGTTCTCCATGTCCTGCCGGTTGGTCTTGGCGAGACTATATCGGCAACGCCGCATTCGATGGTTCAGCGAATGCAAAAATGTGGGTGTCATCCGGACCCCGAGAATTGTTTTTTTCTGGCCCGGACATTGCGCGTACCGTACGGTCCGTCGTGCGCTGCCGCTCTCTCATCGTCAAATCCCCGATGCGAAATGCCGCGCTTGGCGCTACGCTCATACCAGTCCCATTGGAGGCCCATGCCAATGAAGCGCCCCTCGCGTCTCGCGCTGTTGTCCGCGGCCGGCGTAGCCACGCTCGGCGTCGGCTCGGCATTCGCCGCCGTCCTCTGGCTCCAGGGCCGACTCATTTACCCACTCGAAAAAATCCGCGGTCTTGCTCCCAATCCCGCGGCGGATCATCTCGAACGCGTCACGCTGAGAACGCAGGACGGTCTTGCACTGGCCGTTCGCTACAAGCCGCCAGCCGAACCGGACGGCCGCGTTGTCGTGCTCTTTCATGGCAACGGGGAGGATCTCTCGCAGCGCGTGCATATCGCACACGATCTGATCGCTGCCGGCTACGGGGTATTGCTTGCCGAGTATCGCGGGTACGGTGGCAACGCGGGCAAGCCGCGCGAAGCCGGCCTCTATGCGGACGGCCGCGCGGCGATCGAATTCGCTCTGCGGCAGAGCCCGCGCCTCGTGCTGCACGGGTATTCGCTCGGCTCGGGCGTCGCCGTTCAGCTCGCCACCGAGTTTCCCATCGAAGCGCTCGTGCTCGAGGCGCCGTTTACCTGCATCGCCGATGTCGCGGTGACGCGCTTTCCGCGCCTGCCGGTGCGCTGGCTCGTACGAGATCGCTATGACAACGTACGCAAGATCGGCGCAGTGCGCGCCCCGGTACTGATCTACGGCGGCGACGCCGACGGCGTCATCCCCTCTCGGCAATTCGCGCAGCTCTACTCGGCGGTGCGCGCGCCGCGCCGGCTCGCGGTGGTCGATGGCGCGGACCATGTCGATGTCTGGACGAAAGGAGGAGCCGGCCACGTGCTCCGTTTTCTCGACGAAATCGATACTCGAGCGCAGCCCGCCTGAACCCGCAGGCGCGGGCCAAGCTCGGGAGTGCGGCGTCGGGATGCGGTAGTATCCGCAGTCCGCTCTTGCCGTCTCTTACCTGCTTTTGCGTCCCGTGTCACAAGAAACCCATTCCGCCCACCGTCACTTCGACGAGTACTGTGCACAAAAAGCCGCCCCGCCAGGCTCCAGCGTCTACTACGCGCTGCGCCAGGCGCCGCTTGCCGCGCAACCGCTTTTGACGGCGCTCTTCGCGCTGCGCCGCGAGCTCGAGCTGGCGGCAAGGGAAACGAGCGATCCCGCCATCGGCAGAACCAAGCTCGCATGGTGGCAACAAGAACTCGCCGCGCTCGCGGCCGGGCGGCCGACGCATCCGGTATCGGTCGCACTGGCCGCGCACGGCGCGGACATCGGTCGGGAAGCGGCCATGCTGCGCGCGCTCGTCGACGGCTTCGAGATGGATCTCAACCAGGCGCGCTATCTCGACTATCCCAACCTACGCGGTTACATCGAACGGGTGGGAGGGGCATTCGCGCTTGCCGTGGCGCGCGTTACCGCCCGCCAAGCGGCGGCCGCCGAGCAATGGGCGCCCCCGCTCGGCAATGCGTTGATGCTGGCTCAGCTCGTGCAGGAACTCGGCAACGATGCTCGCCAGGGCCGCATCTATATTCCGATCGACGAACTGCAGCGCTTCCAGGTCACCGCCGCGGACCTCGTCAATCGCAAGTACACGCCGGCATTCGACGAACTGATGCGCTTTCAGACGCGGCGTGCGCGCGAAGCGGTCGTGGCCGCGCTTGCCGGGATTCCGCAATCCGAGCGCAAGACTCAGCGCACGCTGCGCGCGCAGTCGGCCATGGCGCTCGCGCTGCTCGACGAAATCGAACGCGACGGCTATCGCGTGCTTCATCAGCGCATCGCACTGACGCCCATTCGCAAGCTCTGGATTGCCTGGCGCGCGGCCAGGGCGCGCTGAAACCGGTTGCCGAACCGTCAGTCGGCGCCCTCTCGACGCGGCTGCGGTGTCAACGCTTATAGAGTTCGCGTACGGCGTCTTCGATGTGCTGCCGCAGCAAGCGGCGCTCTTCGGGCGTCAAATGACCGTCGCGTTGCTGGCCACCGAAATCGAACGGCGTATTCGTGCGCACGATGGGAGCCGAAGCGGCGCTGGCGGCGCGGGGATGTTGGGAATGGGGGGAGCTGCGGCGAAACGAGGACAATGGCTGCGCTTCGCCGATACCGCGGTGCTGCGGCTGAGCGTGAGCAGCGAGCGGCCCGAGCACGCCGACGATCGAGCCGGCCACGGCGATCGCCAGGATTCGAGCGCGCATGCGCGGCCACGCGCTGTCCATCATCTTGTTCCCTTCGTAGTGCGGCAACCGGCGACCTCGAATTACGTGTGCTTGAGCCCGAGCAAGGAATGGGCATAAAAATGTTATCGGATGAAGTATCCACCGAAGAGCCGCTTTCGGTGAAGAAGTTTACGTGTGCGTGCTGTTTACTCGCCGCCTCTAACCAGGGTAAATTTTGTAACTGACTGTAACGCGAGAATTCGTACTTTCCCGTCCCTCTTTGCAATCGCGCTAAGATGCCGTCCATGGAAACGAAAAACCCCTCCAAGATTCTCGTCGTCGATGACGACCCCCGCCTTCGCGATCTCCTGCGCCGCTACCTCGGCGAACAGGGCTTCAACGTGTACGTCGCGGAAAACGCGCCCGCGATGAACAAGCTCTGGGTGCGCGAGCGTTTCGATCTGCTCGTGCTCGATCTGATGTTGCCGGGCGAGGACGGCCTGTCCATTTGCCGTCGTCTGCGCGGCAGCAACGACCGCACGCCGATCATCATGCTCACGGCCAAGGGAGAGGACGTGGACCGTATCGTCGGGCTCGAGATGGGTGCCGACGACTACCTGCCGAAGCCGTTCAATCCGCGCGAGCTGGTCGCGCGTATCCATGCCGTGCTGCGGCGGCAGTCGCCCTCGGAACTGCCCGGTGCCCCATCCGAAACGGCCGAGGTGTTCGAGTTCGGCGACTTCGCGCTCAACCTCGCCACGCGCACGCTCACCAAGGCCGGCCAGGAGATCCCGTTGACCACGGGGGAGTTCTCCGTGCTCAAGGTGTTCGCGCGCCATCCGCGCCAGCCGCTTTCGCGCGAAAAGCTGATGGAGTTGGCCCGCGGCCGCGAGTACGAGGTGTTCGACCGCAGCCTCGACGTGCAAATTTCCCGCTTGCGCAAGCTGATCGAAGTCGATCCGAGCAGCCCGCGCTTCATCCAAACCGTCTGGGGGCTCGGATACGTCTTCATCCCCGACGGATCGGCGTGACCGGCGGGTTGCCATCTCGCGTTCCCTTCCTATCGCTTCAGTAGGCCCCATGCGCATCGACCGGCGTATTCTCACGCACGTCTTCGGGGGCCTGTTCTGGCGCACCTTTTTGCTGATCGCGCTCTTGATCGCGGTGAGCCTGGCCGCGTGGTTCCAGAGCTTTCGCGTGATCGAGCGGGAGCCGCGCGCCCAGCGCGTGGCGCTGCAGCTCGTCGCGATCGTCAAGCTCACGCGCACCGCGCTGCTCTACTCGGACCCGGACCTTCGCCGCGCGCTGCTGCAAGACCTCGAGAGCAACGAAGGCGTCCGCGTCTATCCGCGCGAGACCACGGATAAATACACGCTGCAGCCGGACGAATCGCTCAACCGATTGATCGAGCACGACATCCGCGGGCGGCTCGGCGACGATACCGTCATCGCTCAATCGGTCAACGACATTCCCGGCGTCTGGATCAGCTTCAAGATCGACGAGGACGACTACTGGGTCGCGCTCGATCGCGAACAGCTCGACAATGTCACGGGCCTGCAATGGGCCGGCTGGGGCATCTTCGCGCTTGCTTTGTCGCTGTTCGGCGCCGCGTTCATCACGAGCCTCGTGAACCGGCCGTTTGCCCGGCTTGCGGTCGCCGCGCGCAGGGTCGGCTCGGGTCAGGCGCCCGAGCCGCTGCCCGAGCGCGGGCTCGGTGTAGCAGCGGAAACGAATCGCAGCTTCAACCAGATGGTGCGCGACCTCGAGCAGCTCGAAGCGGACCGCGCGCTGATGTTGGCCGGCATCTCGCACGATCTGCGCACACCGCTCGCACGGCTGCGGCTCGAGACCGAGATGAGCCCGTCGGATCAGGCAACGAAGGACGCCATGATCGACGATATCGAACAGATGGACATGATCATCGGGCGCTTTCTCGACTATGCGCGGCCGGTTCAGCGTACGGCCGAATCGGTCGACCTCTCGCAGGTCGCGGGCGAGATGGCCGCCCGTATGGCCAGTGAGGACGGCGTACGGCTCATCACGCGGCTCGCCCCGTCCGCGATCATCGAAGCCGACGAAACCGACGTCCGGCGCGTGGTCGGCAATTTGCTGGAAAACGCAAAGAAGTACGGTCACAGCGAGGTGGACGGGATTCCCCACATCATGCTCGAGACCCGAGTCGCGCACTCGCGCGTCGAGCTTGCGGTGCTTGACGAGGGACCAGGCATCCCCGAGGACCAGCTCGCACTCGTGACGCGCCCCTTTTACCGGGTCGACTCGGCTCGAAGCCAGGCCAATGGCACCGGCCTCGGCATGGCGATCGTCCAGCGGCTCGTGAGCCGTTACCGAGGCTCCTTGCGCTTGCGCAATCGCACGCCGGGCCCGGGTCTCGAGGTAACGATCGAGTTCCCGCAGGGAAAAAACGCTTGACGTAACGGGGCCAGGGCTGCGCGCGCTCGGGGGTCCCGCTCGGCGTCGCGCAGCAGCCGAACCACCCGCCGAATTAGAAAAAATCTATTGATACTATATTTCGATAGCGCTACAATCGAGCACGTGTAATGTGCCCGTTACAGCGGGCATGTACTTTTGAAGTCAGTTTTTTCAACCCGATGAGGAGTCACTGCATGAAAACCGTGGGCGATAAGCTGGAAGCCTTCACCGTCGCTGCCGCGAAACCGGGCTTCAACAATCATGAAGAGAACGGTCAATCGGCGTTCGAAGAGATCACCGAACAATCGTTCCCGGGCAAGTGGAAGATCATCTATTTCTATCCGAAAGATTTCACGTTCGTGTGCCCGACGGAGATCGTCGAGTTCGGCAAGCTACAAAAGGACTTCGAGGAACGCGATGCCGTGCTGCTCGGCGGCAGCGTCGATAACGAGTTCGTGAAGCTGGCATGGCGTCGCGAGCACAAGGACCTCAACCGCCTGAACCACTATGCGTTCGGCGACGTCAAGGGCGAGCTCATCGATCAGCTGGGCGTGCGCGACAAGGAAGCCGGTGTGGCCCTGCGCGCAACGTTCATCGTCGACCCGGACAACACGATCCAACACGTGTCGGTCAACAACCTGAACGTCGGCCGCAACCCGCAGGAAATTCTGCGCATTCTCGACGGCCTGCAAACGGACGAACTCTGTCCGTGCAACCGCGCGGTCGGCGGCGCGACGCTCTAAGCTGCCGAACACCACTTCGGTCAGCACCGAGCCCGCTATGCTCGATGAAGCCGGCGGGCTTTTTTATCGATCAATCGATAGGAGTCTTCAATGGAATTCTTGTCTGCGATCAAGGAAAAAATCCCCGATTACGCGAAGGACATCCGCCTGAACCTCGACGGCACGATCGCGCGCTCGTCGCTGGAGGGCGCCGATGCGGTGGGCGTGGCCCTGGCCGCCGCCTTCGCTGCGAAATGCACGACGATCGTGGATGCGATCCGCTCGTCGGGCGTATTGCCGCCAGAGCAGATCACGGGCGCCCAGACGGCGGCCGCGATGATGGGCATGAACAATGTCTGGTATCCCTACGTCGAGATGGCAAACGACGAGGATCTGAAAACCCAGCGGCCCGAGTTGCGGATGACCGCTTATGCCTCGCATGGCGGCGTCGACAAGCGCCGCTTCGAGATGTATGCGCTCGCCGCCTCGATCGTCGGCAAGTGCCATTTCTGCGTGAGCTCGCATTACGCGCTGCTGAAAAACGAGCAAGGTATGTCGGCGCTGCAATTGCGCGATGTCGGGCGCATCGCCGCGGTCGTCAACGCGGCAGCCAACGTGTTGGCGATCGAAGGCAACTAACGCTGCCGCCGGGGCTGCTACAGCGCGCGCAGCAAGACGGCCGCTTGCGCCTCGATACCCTCGCCGCGGCCGAGATAGCCGAGCTTTTCGTTGGTCTTGGCCTTCACGTTCACGCGCGTGAGCGGCAGGCCGAGATCCTCGGCGATGTTGGCCCGCATGGCGTCGATATGCGGCGCGAGCTTTGGCGCTTGCGCGATCACGGTGCTATCGACATTCTGAATCGCAAAGCCGGCTTGCGCGAGCCGCGCGGCGCACTCGCGCAGCAGCGCCCGGCTGTCGGCCCCGGCAAAACGTTCGTCGGTATCCGGGAAATGCCGGCCGATATCGCCCAATGCCGCCGCTCCGAACAGCGCGTCGGTAATCGCGTGCAGCAGTACGTCGGCATCCGAGTGCCCCAAGAGCCCGCGTTCGTACGGCACCGTCACGCCGCCGATCACGAGCGGCCGCCCCGGCACGAGCGCGTGTACGTCGTAGCCTTGTCCGATTCTGTAGTCCATCCGTGCTTCCGGTTTCGATTGAATAGATTGAATGAATACGTCCGAGTGTCGCTCAGGCGGCCGAAGACGGCTGCTTGAGAATCGCGTCGACGAGCTCGAAGTCCTCCGGGTATGTCACCTTGAAGTTGCGCAGGCTGCCCTGAACGAGCCGCGGCGCATGGCCTAGCCATTCGATCGCGCTCGCTTCGTCGGTCAAGTCGTGCCCATCGCGCTGCGCGCATTCGATCGCTTCGCGCAGCATGCCGATGCGAAACATCTGGGGCGTCTGCGCCTGCCAGAGGCCATCGCGCGACTCAGTGCGTGCGATGTGTCCGCTGCGCTCGGCATCCATGCGCTTGAGCGTATCGGCCACGGGCAGCGCCATGATGCCGCCGACGGGGTCGTCCTTGAGCGCGGCGACGAGCGAGCGAATCAGCGCTGGCGTGATGCCGGGTCGCGCCGCGTCGTGAACGAGCACCCAGTCGTCCGCGGCCGCGCCGAACTCGGCAAGCGCAGCGAGTCCGTTCATCACCGAGGCCTGCCGTGTCGCGCCGCCGCAGCGCCGCACGGCAAAGCGCAGGCCGCCGAAGCGGCGTGCGTCGAAATGCGTGTCGTCGGGCGCCAGTACGACGAGTGTCTGGGCGAACTCGCTGCAGGCATCGAACGCGGCCAGCGTGAAATGGAGCAATGGCCGGCCGGCGACCATGCGGTACTGCTTCGGCATCGGCGCGCCGGAGCGGCTGCCGGTACCGGCGCAGGGGATCAAGGCGAAAAGACGGGAGGTCACGAAAGCGGGCCGCGGGTCAAAATAAAGGACGGATTTTATAATAGGTGCTTCGCGCGAGGCGGCCCCAACCTGGTCCGACCCGGGGCTGCGCTCGCGCTCAACCATTTTCCGGCCCGTGCCGCGTCCGTTTTTTGCGCACGTACCGTCTATTGAAACGGCCAAGATTCCCGTCATGCAGACTGCCGCAACACCCTTTTCGCCGCTTTTACCGTTTCCGCTTGTCAAGCCGGGCCAGCGTTTCGCGTTCGACGGCGCGCACGGCTCCTCCGATGCGCTCGTCATCGCCCGATATCTGCAGACAGCGGGGGCCGCGGTACCGCTTCTCGCAGTGGTCTGCGCGAGCGCCGTCGATGCGCAACGGCTGTCGCAGGAACTGGCCTGGTTCGCGCCCGGCGCCCGGGTGCGGCTGTTGCCCGACTGGGAGACACTGCCCTACGACACGTTCTCGCCGCACCAGGACCTCGTTTCCGAGCGTCTGGCGACCCTGCACGACCTCGGCGAGGGCCGTTGCGACGTGCTGCTGGTACCGGCCACCACGGCGCTCTACCGGATGCCGCCCGCCTCGTTCCTGGCCGCCTACACGTTCTCGTTCGCGCAAGGCGCGAAGCTCGACGAAGCCAAACTGAAAGCCCAGCTCACGCTCGCCGGCTACGAGCACGTCAGCCAGGTCGTGCGCCCCGGGGAATATTGCGTGCGCGGCTCGCTGATCGATCTTTATCCGATGGGCTCCGCTTTGCCCTACCGCATCGATCTCTTCGACGACCAGGTGGACTCGATCCGGGCATTCGATCCCGACACGCAACGTAGCCTTTATCCGGTGCGCGATGTGCGCCTCTTGCCGGGCCGCGAGTTTCCGTTCGACGAAGCGGCGCGCACCGCCTTTCGCAGCCGCTGGCGCGAAGTATTCGAGGGCGATCCCAGCCGTTCGTCGATCTACAAGGACATCGGCAACGGGGTCCCCTCCGCCGGCATCGAGTACTACCTGCCGCTCTTTTTCGAGGAAACGGCCACCCTTTTCCACTATCTCCCGGCAAACGCGCACCTTGCATTCGTCGGCGATCTCGAAAACGCCATCCGGCGCTTCACGGCCGATACGAAGCAACGCCACGCGTTTTTGTCGCACGATCGCGAGCGGCCGATTCTCGAACCGCAGCGGCTTTTCCTTTCGGACGAGGATTTCTATACGCTCGCCAAGCCGTTCGCGCGGCTCGTCGTGCCCACCGATGGCGGCGGAGGCTGGAGCACGCCGCTGCCGCAACTCGCCGTCGATCGTCATGCCGACGACCCGGTCGCCGCCTTGCGCGCCTACCTTGCCACGAGCGGCCGGCGCGTACTGATCGCGGCGGAATCGGCGGGCCGCCGGGAAACGATCGGCCAGCTCCTCGTGGAAAACGGCCTCCAGCCGCAAACGAGCGAAAGCTTCGAGCACTGGTTGCAAAGCGACGTCACGTTCGCGTTGGGCGTGGCGCCCCTCTCCAAGGGGTTCGCGCTGCCGGCCGAAGGCTGGTCCATCGTCACCGAGACCGAGCTCTATGGCGCGCTGGCCAAAAGGACGGGCCGGCGGCGCCAGGAGCAGGCCAGCAACGTCGATTCGATGGTACGCGACCTCTCGGAGCTCAAGGTGGGCGACCCGGTCGTGCACGCGCAGCATGGCATCGGCCGCTATATGGGGCTCGTGACAATGGACCTCGGCGAAGGCGAAACCGAGTTCCTCCATCTCGAGTATGCCGGCGACAGCAAGCTCTACGTCCCGGTCGCGCAACTGCACGTGATTTCACGCTACAGCGGCGCCGATCCCGAAACCGCCCCGCTGCACGCGCTCGGTTCCGGCCAATGGGAAAAAGCCAAGCGCCGCGCGGCGCAGCAGATTCGAGATACGGCGGCCGAGCTGCTCAATCTCTATGCGCGGCGCGCCGCGCGCGAAGGCCACGCGTTCCGCTTCGATCCACGCGATTACGGCAAATTCGCCGAGAGTTTCGGTTTCGAGGAAACGCCCGATCAGGCCGCGGCGATCGCATCGGTCATCGGCGACATGACGGCAGGCCGCCCGATGGACCGGCTCGTGTGTGGCGATGTCGGCTTCGGCAAGACCGAAGTGGCATTGCGCGCCGCATTCATCTCTGTGATGGCCGGCAAACAGGTCGCGCTGCTTGCGCCCACCACGCTGCTTGCCGAACAACATACGCAGACTTTCACCGATCGTTTCGCCGAATGGCCCGTGCGCATCGCGGAGCTTTCGCGTTTCAAGTCGACCAAGGAGGTCAGCGCCGCCATCGAGCAGATCAACGACGGCTCTGTCGACATCGTCATCGGCACGCACAAACTGCTGTCGTCGGACGTGCGCTTCAAGCGGCTCGGTCTCGTCATCATCGACGAAGAGCATCGCTTCGGCGTTCGGCAAAAGGAGGCGCTCAAGGCCTTGCGCGCTGAAGTCGACGTGCTGACGCTCACCGCCACGCCGATTCCGCGTACCCTCGGCATGGCGCTAGAGGGTTTGCGCGACTTCTCGGTCATCGCCACGGCGCCGCAAAAGCGCCTGGCGATCAAGACATTCGTGCGCCGCGAAGAAGACAGCGTCATTCGCGAAGCGATGCTGCGCGAGCTCAAACGCGGCGGGCAAGTCTATTTTCTGCACAACGAGGTCGAGACGATCGAAAACCGGCGCGCGATGCTCGAAGCGCTCGTACCCGAGGCGCGGATCGCGGTGGCGCACGGGCAGATGCACGAACGCGAACTCGAGCGCGTCATGCGCGAATTCGTCTCTCAGCGGGCCAATGTCCTGCT
>CBJLAJ010000001.1:0-120302 GCA_966421005.1 uncultured Paraburkholderia sp. | reverse complement strand
CGCAGCACCCGAAATTGGAAGTACGCAGTCGTATCACCTCACTCGGCAGTACGCAGTTGCAGCACCGGCAGTTGGCAATACGTAGTCGGCAGCACGTAGTCGCATCACTCGCAGCTCGCAGTACGAATCAAAGCAAACAGCATCACGGGGTTACATCCTGGAACCGGGGGATCGGCGCGGGCACCTTGTATTACCGCCCACCGCCGCTTGGCAGCACGCAGTATCTGTACGTAGCAGGTGGTTGAGGCCGCTGACGCTGGAAACAGCATCAGCGGCCTTTGTTCGTCTGCTGCCGAACCACGCGGCGCATGGCAAGGCACCGGCGCGGGCCGGAAAAGCGGTACATTGTTCTCTGCACGCAACCAGAGAGCAAACGACATGCAAACGAAACCGGTACTCGGTCTCGCCGAAATCGACGACATTCTCGCCGCGGCCCGCGGCGAGGCGCAACGTCACGGCTGGGCCGTCAGCATCGCGCTCGTCGACGACGGCGGCCATCCACTCGGTCTCGTCCGGCTCGACGGCGCATCGCCATCGAGCGCCTACCTCGCTACCGAAAAGGCGCGCACCTCGGCACTCGGACGGCGCGAATCGAAGCTCTACGAGGACATGATCAACGGCGGACGCGTGGCCTTTCTCAGCGCGCCGATCAGCGGCACGCTCGAAGGCGCCGTGCCCATCCTCGCGAACGGACATTGCGTCGGCGCGCTTGGCGTGTCGGGCGTCAAGTCCGATCAAGACGCGCAAGTCGCCAAGGCCGGCGCCGCACGCGTCGTGGCCTGAGCCGCTTTGTTTTTTCAACGTACGAGCAAGTCAACCCCGCATACTGACCGACCATGGACAATCTGATCGACCACCACGGGCTGCGCGTAGCACAAGCGCTCAGTCGCTTCATCGAAGACGAGGCAATGCCCGGCACGGAGCTCGACGCCGCCGCATTCTGGCAAGGTTTTTCGACGCTCGTGCACGAGCTGGCGCCCAAAAACCGCGCGCTTATCGCCGAACGGGAGCGTCTTCAGACGGCCCTCGACGAATGGCACCGCGCGCATCCTGGCCCGATACGCGACATAGCGGCCTACCGCGCGTTTCTCGAGCAGATCGGCTATCTCGCGCCGCTTCCGCAGCGCTTCCAGATCGGCACGGCCGACGTCGACCAGGAAATCTCCGAACAGGCCGGTCCGCAGCTCGTCGTGCCGCTTTCGAATGCACGCTACGCGCTGAATGCGGCGAACGCCCGCTGGGGTAGCCTCTACGATGCCCTTTACGGCACCGACGCGCTGCCCGAAGAGGACGGCGCGTCGCGCACGGGCGCCTATAACCCGGCTCGCGGCGCGCAGGTGATCGAGTATGCGCGTGCCTTCCTCGACAAAACGGCCCCGCTCGCGAGTGGCTCGCACCGTGACGCGACGCGCTATGTCGTACAGGACGGGAAGTTGAGCGTCGAAACGGCCAAGGGCACCACGGCGTTGGCGGACCCGGCCCAGTTCGCGGGATTCCAGGGCGAGCCCGAATCGCCGTCGGCGATCCTGCTGAAGCACAACGGGCTGCACGTCGAAATCCAGATCGATGCCGAGGCGCCTATCGGCCGCACCGATGCCGCCCATGTCAAAGACATCGTGCTCGAGGCCGCGGTCACGACGATCATCGATTGCGAGGATTCGGTCGCGGCCGTCGATGCCGAAGACAAAGTCCTGCTCTATCGCAACTGGCTGGGCCTGATGCAAGGCACGCTGACCGAGTCGGTCTCGAAAGGCGGCGCCACGTTCACGCGCCGGCTCAATGCGGACCGAACCTATCGCACACCCGATGGCGGCACCCTCTCGCTGCATGGCCGCTCGCTTCTGTTCGTGCGTAACGTGGGCCATCTGATGACGAATGGCGCCGTCATCGATCGCGACGGCAACGAGATTCCGGAAGGCATCCTCGATGCGGTCGTAACCACCTTGTGCGCGCTGCATGACCGCAAGCGCAAGATCAATTCGCGCACGGGCGCGATTTATATCGTTAAGCCCAAGATGCACGGGCCGGCGGAAGTGGCGTTCGCCAACGAGCTCTTCGATCGCGTGGAAGATCTCTACGGCTTGCCGCGCCACACGATCAAGATGGGCATCATGGACGAAGAGCGCCGCACGAGCCTGAATCTCGCCGCCTGCATCGCCGCGGCCAGCGGCCGCGTCGCGTTCATCAACACCGGTTTTCTGGACCGCACGGGCGACGAAATTCATACCGGCATGGAAGCCGGGCCGATGCTGCGCAAAGGCGACATGAAGAGTTCGAAGTGGATCGCCGCGTACGAGCGCCATAACGTACTCGTAGGCATCGCATGCGGGCTGCGCGGCCGCGCGCAAATCGGTAAAGGTATGTGGGCGATGCCTGATCTGATGCGCGCGATGCTCGAACAAAAAGCGGCGCAACTGCGCGCGGGCGCGAATACGGCGTGGGTGCCCTCGCCTACGGCTGCAACGCTTCATGCGCTGCATTATCACGAGGTCGATGTGCAGACGGTCCAGCGGTCGCTCGAAGGTGTCGATTACGCGAGCGAGCGCGACGCGCTGCTCGAAGGGTTGCTGACGGTGCCCGTCGTCGAAAAAGCCGCCTGGTCCGAAGACGAAATCCGCCACGAAGTGGAAAACAACGCACAAGGCATCCTGGGCTATGTCGTGCGATGGATCGATCAGGGTGTCGGTTGCTCCAAAGTGCCCGATATCAACAATATCGGCTTGATGGAGGATCGCGCGACGCTGCGCATCTCGAGCCAGCACATTGCGAACTGGCTGCATCACGGCGTCATTGCGCGACCGTTCGTCGAGGAAACATTCCGGCGGATGGCCGTCATCGTCGACAAGCAAAACGCGGGCGATCCGAACTACCGCCCGATGGCACCCGACTATGACGCTTCCGTGGCGTTCACGGCTGCTCGCGCACTGGCGCTGCAAGGCCGCGAGCAGCCGAGCGGATACACCGAGCCGCTCCTGCATAACTTCCGGCTCGAATATAAACGCCGTCTGGGTCGGCACTGAGTACACGGTCCAGCGATCGGCCTGCCGCCCGCGCCTCGATATAAGGGGCGAGGCGCGGGGCGTAGCGAACGATGCCATCGCAGGTTCACTAGCGGACATCCGTAAAGGAGGTGAAGGACAAGCAGACGTCATATCGCGAGAAAACGGCTTTCGCGAGCCAACGTGCAGTCGAGTAGTCGAGCAGTCGAGCCGTTACCGAAGGCGTTTAAAGCCCTCATAGGCCAATAAAGGAGACGAAGTGAATACAACTCTGGCGTTACCGCCCGGCACGCTATTCGCCCAGCCATTGACCCCGGTCGGAAACTCGCTGTTGCTGTCGTTTCTCGTGGCGGCCGTACCGATCGCCGTCGCGCTCATCATGCTCGGCGTCTTGCGTCGGCCGGCCTGGCAAGCGTCGCTCGCCGCGCTCATCGCCGGCCTCGTCATCGCGATCGGCGTCTGGGGCATGCCCGCCAGCCTCGCGTTCAATGCCGTCGGCGCGGGCATGGCGCTCGCGCTGATCCCGGTCATGTGGATCGTCTTCAACGCGCTGTTGCTCTATAACATTGCCGTCAAGTCGGGGCGCTTCGATCAGTTCCGGCAATGGATGCTCGATCACCTGCCCGACGATCGCCGGCTCGTGCTGCTCGTCGTCGCCTTCTCGTTCGGCTGTCTGCTCGAAGGGATTTCAGGCTTCGGCACGCCCGTCGCCATTACCAGCGCGCTTCTGATCGCACTGGGCTTTCCGGCGATCGAAGCACTGACTTTCACGCTGATCTTCAATACGGCACCCGTCGCGTTCGGCGCGCTCGGTGTACCGATCACCGTGCTTGGCGCCGTGACCGCGCTGCCTCCGGCCACGCTCGGCGCGATGGTTGGGCGGCAGTTGCCGTTCTTCGCGCTGTTGCTGCCGTTTTATGTCGTCGGTATCTATGGCGGCGCACGCTCCATCGGCAAGCTCTGGCCCGCGCTGCTCGTTTCGGGGGGCAGTTTTGCGCTCGCGCAGTTCGTCACCTCGAACTATCTCGGCTATCAGCTGACCGACGTGCTTTCGTCGCTTTCCTCGCTGATCGTGACGATTGCATTCCTCAAGGTATGGAAGCCGCAGCCCGATCCGCAGTTCGCGATCTCGCGCAATGGCGCGGCCGCGATGGCGCACGTTGCCGGGAAAAGCCGCATCGGCTGGGGCGGCTGGCTGCCGTGGCTCGTCGTGTCCGTCGTCGTGATCGTCTGGGTCCATGCGAGCGTCGCGGCGATTGGAGATGTCAAGATCAAATGGCCAGGCTTGCACAATGCCGTCTACATGACGCTCTATCACAAGCCCTACGCGGCAATCTGGGATTTCCAACCGCTGGGTACAGGTACCGCGATTCTGCTCTCCGCCGTGATCACCGCAGTCTGGACACGTCTTTCGGTGGCGGATTTCTTCGTTTGCGTCGCGGACACCTGGCGACAGACGCGCATCGCCATCGCTACCGTGATGATCATCGTCGGCCTCGCCTATCTGCTCAATTATTCCGGTATGAGTTACACGCTTGGCCTGGGCGTAGCTTCCACTGGCGCACTGTTTCCGCTCGTCTCCGCGACGCTGGGCTGGATTGCCGTGTTCCTCTCCGGCAGCGACACGTCGGGCAATGCGCTCTTCGGCAATTTGCAGGTCGTGGCCGCGCGGCAGCTTGGCTTCGATCCGGTGCTGATCGCCGCGACGAATTCCTCGGGTGGTGTGATGGGCAAGATGATTTCGCCGCAGAACATCGCCACCGGCGTGTCGACGACCGATCTCAAAGGCCAGGAAGGCGTCGTGTTCGCGCGCACGTTCTGGCACAGCGTCTTTCTGACGCTGCTGCTCGGCATACTCGTGTTCCTGCAGCAGCACGTGCTGAGCTGGATGATTCCTACGCTGCCACAATAACGGCGCAACTACGCATCTTCGTAGAAGGCGGCCTCGCGGGCCGCCTTTTT
The DNA here is from genome assembly GCA_966421005.1 of uncultured Paraburkholderia sp. Lineage (GTDB taxonomy): Bacteria > Pseudomonadota > Gammaproteobacteria > Burkholderiales > Burkholderiaceae > Trinickia. Next base: position 115,341 of record CBJLAJ010000001.1, on the reverse strand, counting down.
CTTGACCCCATGAATTGTTACAAAATATTCCCTATGGGAATCTGTGGATTACCTAAAGTGCATTTGGCTTTTCCTGGCGAGGTCAGGCTCGTTCGGGAGCGGCAGGTCCGTTCAAGGTTCGGCGGTAGCGCCATGCCTGAACGACGCGACGACCGACGCGCTGGCGGTTCCCAGCGCTTGCGGCCCCGCGGCAGTCGAAGCGGTAGTGTGTTTGGCGAGCAAAAACCATAATGACGCAAGGCACGCCGAGGATGCGATCGTCGAAACTCGGACGAACGGGGCGCAAGACCTGCCACGTCATGCGTTTTTGTTGCAGGCATTCTTCGGCTGGCTGACGCGGGTCGCATCGAGAGGGGGTGTCTTCCATGCGACTCAAATACAAGCCTCGTACGTTCATTCGCGCTATTCCGGCGGCAGTACTGATAGCCGCGGCCTCGGCGGCGGCCACGGCTGCCGCAGTCGATCCGGTGGTGGTATCCGGACCGAGTCCATTCGCCTCCTGCACGATAGGTGGACCGGGGACCAACTACGTCAACGCGGAAGTGGAGCCCTGGGTGGCGATCAATCCGGTCAATCCGTCGAACGTCATCGGGGCATGGCAACAAGACCGTTGGTCGAACGGCGGCTCGCACGGTCTCGTCGCCGGTTATTCGTTCGACGGCGGACATACGTGGGCGCAGACGAATCTTCCGTTCTCCGCGTGCGCGGGCGGGTTGGGATATGAGCGCGCTTCGGATCCGTGGGTTTCCATCGGTCCGGATGGAACGGCCTATACCGTGTCGATCTCGTTCAATCAATCGAACAACAATAATGCGGTGGCCGCGGCCGTTTCGAAGGATGGCGGAAAGACCTGGGGCAATCTCAGCGTGCTCATTGCCGACAACGAACCGTCGCTGCAATTCTTCAACGATAAGGAGTCGGTCACGGCCAACCCGACGAAAGCCGGCGTGGCCTACGCCGTATGGGATCGGCTCGAACTGCCTAACGGCAATCCGTACGCCAACCTGCATACGAAGGCATATCGAGGGCCGACGCTCTTCTCGAAGACAGTCGATGGCGGCCTCACCTGGAGTTCGCCGGCGCAGATCGTCACAGTGCCGTCGCGGCAACAGACGATCGGCAATCAGATCGTTGTCGATCCGCGCAACGGCACGCTCTATGACTTTTTTGATTTGATTACATCGCCCTCGAATGGGACGCCGTACAACGTGGCCTACATCAAGTCGACCGATGATGGCGCGACGTGGACGAAGCCGCAACTGATTGCCGATTTGCGTACGGTGGACACGGTCGATCCGAATACGAACGAGCCGATCCGCACGGGAGACATCATTCCCGAGCCGGCGATCGATCCGGCCACCGGTCAGCTTTATGTCGTCTGGCAGGACGCGCGATTTAGCGGTGGGCAGTATGACGAGATAGCTATCTCTACCTCGACGGATGGGGGGGCGACGTGGACCGCCCCTTCACGCGTGAACACGCCGACAGGGCGGCTGGCGTTCAACCCGGCGGTGCATGTCAATTCGTCAGGAACGGTTGGCGTGACGTATTACGACTTGCGCAATTTGACGGCCGGCAATACGACGACACTGCCGACCGACTATTGGCAGACGACGTCGGCCAACGGCGGGGCGAGTTTTGGCAACGAGGTGCATCTGGCCGGGTCGTTCGATTTGAAGCTCGCGCCGTTCGCGGAGGGGTATTTCGTTGGCGACTATGAAGGACTCGACGCGCGCGGGACCTCGTTCCTGCCGTTCTACGTGCGGACCAACACCACGACGGCGAATCGGACGGATGTGATTGCGGCGCCTTGAGGTTTGCGGTTCAGGCGTTTGGTTTGCGGGACAGCGGCCGAGGGAAATGGCCGCTGTCCCGCTGTCTATGTATGCCACGAATCGTCCAGTGCAAAAAAACGTCTTCATCGATCAACGCACCGGCCCCCCGGTTGTTATAATCCGCTCATCTCGTCGATACAAAGATAACGCCCCGCCGTCAACGCCGACAGGAATCATCGCAGCGGCCAAACCCCGAGTCCCTATGCTCAAGACCGAACGCCTGCGCTCGCTCGCCGACGCGCTCGCCAAGCACAACGTCATGCGTCTGCGCGACGCGGCTTCGCTGCTCGGTGTTTCCGAAATGACGGTGCGTCGCGACATTGCCGCGAATCCTGAGCGCTTCACTTATCTGGGCGGCTACATCGTCAGCGCGGTACACGTGCCGAACGCGGCGGGCTACTCGCTCGAACAGGAAAAAGATCATTTCGCGCAAGCCAAGGCTCAGGCTTCGGCGCATGCAGCCGCACTGATCGCCGATCACGAGACAATTTTCATCGATTGCGGCACCACGCTGACTTCGCTCGCCCGGCTGATTCCGGCGACGATGCAAATTACCGTGGTCTGCTATTCGCTCAACGTCGCCGAGATTTTGCGGCGCATGCCAAATGTGCGCATGATTCTTCTCGGCGGCGTCTATGTGCCGTCGTCCGATTCGTTCACGGGCGACGAGAGCCTGGAGATGCTGCGCCGCATGGGCATCAACAAGGCATTTATCTCTGCGGGCGGCATCGATGAAGCCCGCGGAGTCACCTGCTGGAACTTCCATGAAGTGGCGTTGAAGCAGGCGGCGATGACGAACGCCGTCGAGCGCCACCTGGTAGCGGATTCGAGCAAGTTCGGCATCGTGAAGGCTGTGCGCTTTTCGAAGATCGACGAATTCGATTCGATCATCACCGAAAAAGGCCAGACGCTGCGCAAGCGTCGAGCATGACGCCTGCGCAGGCAGTTGAGCGCGCGTTCAACCGCGCCGGCGCAGCACGAAAAGCGTTCCCGCAATCAGAATAAACGCGCCAACGATCACCTTCTGCCAAGTGCTCGGCACGCCAACGAGAATCAGCACGTTGTTGATGAGCGTCACGAGCACGACGCCCAGCAGCGTACCGACGACGGTACCGCTGCCGCCCGTAATGCGCGCACCGCCGAGAATGACGGCCGCAATGACATCGAGCTCCGATCCCACGAGATCGAACGGATTCGCGATCCGATTATTCGATACATGCAAAATGCCAGCGATACCGGCCAGCAACCCCGTATAGCCGAACACGAACAGATGGACGGCACGCAGGTTATAGCCGAGCCGCTCCGCAATGGCGAGACTGCCGCCCATCGCGTACACCGCGCGCCCCATCATCGTGCGATTCAGCAGCCACCAGGTGGCGAGCGCGGCCACGACAAGCGCGATGACCGAGATCGGCAGGACCGCATGCAGACCGTCCGCGGTCTGATAAGCGATGAGCGGTATGCGCCCGAACCGATCCATGCTGTGCGGAATGTTCATGAAGAACGTCGTGCCGACAAAAGTCAGCAAGACGCCGCGATACAGATATTGCGTTCCGATCGTCACAATCAGCGAGGGTGCCTTCAATCGATAGACGAGCACGCCGTTCAGCAGACCGAGCAACACGCCGCCTAGCGCGCCCGTTGCAAGAATCAACGCAAACGGTGCCTCGGGCCACCATGCGAATACGGCCTTCGTGATGGCGTACATCGTCAGCGCGCCAATAGCCGTAAACGAGACGTCGATGCCACCCGAAGCCAGCACGACGAGCGTACCGAGCGCAAAAAGCGACATCGTCGTAGCCGAATGCAGCATGTCGAACAGCGTGGCCCACTGCAAAAAGCGCGGATTGAGCGAGGTCACAACCACGCAGGTCACCAGGATCAACGCCGCGGTGAACCACTCGGGGTTGCGCCCCAAGCGCGCGCTCAAACTCGCCGGCCGCGCGTTGCGCGAAACTTCAAGGGCGTTGGTATCGGGCGTACTCATCGTCTGATTCATGCTCATGCTGGCTCCGCCTGTGCCGGCCCCGCCTCTGCCAATAGCGCCTGATAAAGCGCCGCCTCGGTCAACCCTTCGGCACGATATTCACCAGCAATACGGCCTTTCTTCATCATCAGGATTCGATCGCAATTGAGCAGCAACTCGGGCAGATCGTCGCTGATCAGCAAAATGCCGATCCCGCGCTCCGAAAGCCGCTGCATGATTCGATAGATGATGTCCTTCGATCCGACATCCACGCCCACCGTAGGCCCATGCAGAATGAGCACATGCGGATCGATCGCGAGCCAGCGGCCAATCAGCACGCGCTGCTGGTTGCCGCCCGAAAGCGACTGCACAGGCTTGTCGATATCGGGCGTCGCGATCTGAAGCTCCTTCACGGTGTCGACGGCCAGTGCGCGCGAACGCTTGCGATCGATCTGGCCGAACCGATCGCGCAAACTCGAAATCATCGCCGTAATGACGTTTTCCCGGATCGATTTGTCGAGAAAAAGCCCTTCGCTCAATCGGTCTTCGGGGACATAGCCGATCCGATGGTGCTTGGCATCGGCCGGCGTCGCGAGCGTCACGCGCTTGCCTTCCAGCGTGACCGTGCCGGTATCGGCCGGACTCACCCCCGCCAGCGCCCGCGCAAGCTCGTTGCGCCCGGAATCGAGCAAGCCTGTCACGCCGAGAATCTCGCCGCGATGCAGTGCGAACGATACCTGCCGAAATTGATCGCGCCGTCCGAGCTCGCGCACGTCGAGGATTACGTCCTGTTGCGAACCGGCTGCCTTGCGATAGCGTTCCTCGGACAGCGTGCGTCCCGTCATGAGCTCGGAGAGCTGCGCCTTCGAGTAATCGGCAATCGGGCCCTGCGCAACCTTCTGCCCGTCGCGCATGACGATGACTTCGCCGCCAATCGCAAAACATTCGTCGAGCTTGTGGCTGACGAACAGTACGGTGACGCCTTGCGCGCGCAGCGTACTCAACACGTCGATCAGATTGCTGACTTCCTTTTGCGTCAGCGACGTGGTGGGCTCGTCCATGATGACGAACTTGGCCTCGCTCGCGATGGCGCGCGCAATGGCAACGAGCTGGCGCGTTGCAAGCGGTAGTTGCTCGATCAGCGTGCCCTGAAACTCTGCGTCGCCGGGCAAACCGACCGCTTCGAGCGCACGGCGCGCCGTGGCGGAAAGCACGCGCCGGTCGAACATGCGCGAGAGCCGTCCATCATGCTCGGCAAGTTCGGCGGTCAGCGCAACGTTCTCGGCCACGCTCATATTCGGCAGCAACGACAGATCCTGATAGACCGTTTCGATACCGGCCGCAAGCGCCTGCAACGGCGAGAGCCGCGCGTAACGTCGCCCTTCGATCACAAGCTCGCCTTCGTCGGGCGGCTGCGCTCCCGAGACGATCTTGATGAGCGTGCTCTTGCCGCAGCCGTTTTCGCCGAGCAGGTGATAGATCTGACCGCGCGCGAACGACAGCGTCACGCCGCGCAGCGCATGAACGCCGGTAAAACGCTTGTGTACGCCGATAACCTGCAACAACGGCTCGCCAGCCTGGTCCTGATTCATCGTGACATTTCGCTCGCAACTAAAACGACAAAGCGCGCCCGGACTTTCGCTGCCCGGACGCGCGCCTCATGCGCCGATCAGAAGTTGTATTGCTTGTAGTTCGTCTTGTCCACGCTCACCCAGCCCTGTCCGCGCGCGATGACACCCTTGCCCGGTCCCTTGCTCACGACCACGCTCTCATAGCCGGGCATGCCGAGGTTCAGCTTGTCACCCGCCTTGATCGTCTTGCCGTCGATGAGCATCTTCGCAATCTTGTTCATCGCCTCGCCGGCCAATTTCGGGTCCCAGAATGCGATGCCGTTGATCGCGCCGCTTTCGAGGTACTTGCCGGCTTCGCCCGGCAGGCCCGTGCCGAAGACGCAGATCTTGCCCTGCAGACCGGCCTCTTCCACAGCGCGGCCGATGCCGAGCACGTCAAGCGACGACGACCCCTGGAAGCCCTTGATGTCCGGGTGCTTGCGCAGCACTTCTTTCGCCACCTCATAGGCACGCGTGCCGTCATTGTTCGTCTCGAGGTTGTGCTCGACGAGCTGCATCTTCGGGTACTTCGCCTTCGCCTCGGAAATGCCGCCCTCGGCCCATTGCACTTGCGAGCGGCTGCCAAGCGAACCGACGAGTGTCGCCCACTTGCCCTCGCTGTTCATGCACTTCGCCAACCGGTCGTTGAGCGCGGCACCGTAGGCGGAATTGTCGAATGCCTCGAGGTCGACCATCGTGTTCTTGGCGTTGTCGGCCTCGTGCGTGACGACCTTGATGCCACGATCCATCGCCTTTTTCAGCACGGGCTCGAGCGTCGGCGGATCGTACGGCACGACAGCCAGCGCATTCACCTTTTTCGCGATCAGGTCTTCGATGATCTTCGCCTGCTGGGCTGCATCGGCACGGCCCGGGCCGGTCTGATAGGCGTTCACGCCGGCGTCTTTGGCGAATTCCTTGACGCCATCGTCCATCCGGTTGAACCAGCTGATGCCGGTCACTTTCACGACCGTGACGATCGTCTCGTTCGTCGCCGCTTGCGCCGCGAATACGATGCCGGCGCCGAGTGCGCATGCGGTGAGCGCGAGGCTCAATCGAATCGGTTTCATGCTGGGTGTCTCCTGTGTATTGTTCGCTCGATGCCCCTTGCTACCGCGGCGAACGCCCGAGGCCCAGGTGTTCGCCGACTACTGATTCCGCTGAATTCCCTGAACCGCTCACCCGCCGGGACGCGTCTTGCCGCCGCGCGGCAGCGCGATACCGAAGATCGCGCGTACGCGCTCGCCGCCCGCGAACGCAAGCGAGAGCAGCAGAAGGAATCCCCATGTACAGTCGCCAAAGAACTGCGACACGTTCATCAGGTTGAAAAGGCTCGAAAGAAATTGCAGGACCGTCGCGGCAAAAAACACGCAGACGACGCGTCCGTAGCCACCCGCCGGATTCACGCCGCCCATCACGGCGATCAGGATCGCGATCAGCAGATACGAATTGCCGTAATCCCACTTCGCGCTCATGGTGTGCGTCACGCTCACGAGGCCCGCGAGCGAAGCCAGCAGACCGCACAGCGTGTAGGTGGCGATCAACATTCGCGCGTTCGGCACGCCCGCATAGAACGCGGCGCGTTGATTCGTGCCCATCAGATAAAGCCGCAGCCCGAATGGGGTGCGCTTGAGCACCCACCCGAGCACGATGCCCGCCGCGAGAAAGATGCAGAACGATACGGGCACCTGATAGAACGTGCCGTTGCCGATGTCCGAAAGCGGCTCGATGTAATCGACATGCACCGACGCGCCGTTGCTGAGCGCGACGGCCAGCCCCGTAAAGACGAGCTGCGTGCCGAGCGTGCAGAGGATCGGCGTGAGCTTCAGGCGCGCGATCACCAATCCGTTCAGAAAGCCCCCGGCAAGCCCCATCGCCACAACGATCGCGCAAAAGAGCGAGGTGTAGAGCACGGGGGAATCGTCGCCATTCACGAATCGTGGCACCACGAGCGCCGCGACCATGCCGGACAGATTCGCGAGACCCACGCCCGAGAGATCGATGCCGCCGTTGCCCGACAGCATCGATAGCATGATGCCGAACGCGAGCAATCCGACTTCGGGCAACTGCGAGCCCATCGACTGAAGATTGTCGATGCCGACGAACTGCCCGCGCGAGAACCATACCGCGACGAGCACCACGAGCACATTGACGCTCAGCAAAAAGTTGAGCTGCCGGTCGGCGAACCACTGGCCAGGGCGGATTGACGGCTTCATGTTGACGACGTGCTCCTCCAAACGTTTTTTCGCGGACCGCTTGCGCTTTCCACGCGTTTCACCGCTTCGACGCGGTCTCCCACAGTCCGCTCCCGTCTCAGCTCGCGGGCGCGTCGGCGCCAAGCAATGCCTCGATCTCGGCGAGACGTGGCATCGACGGTGCCGTGCCCGGGCGCGTAACCGAAATCCCGGCGAGCGCGCAGCCGAAACGTATTGCATCGACGGGATCGTCGCCGCGCGCGAGCGCGGCGGCAAAGCCGCCCGTAAAACCATCGCCGGCACCGGCCGTTTCGATCACGGGCCCACATCGGAACGCCGGTACGAAAACCGATTGCGTCCGCGAATGCATGAGCGCACCGGCCTCCCCGAGCGTCACGATCACGGTGCCTGCCCCCTTCGCAAGCAGGACATCGGCCGCCCTGCGTGCGTCGTCGGGCGAACGCACTTCGATACCGGTCAGCGTCGCCGCCTCGGTCTCGTTCGGCGTGACGTAATCGCACAGCGCGAAGATATCGTCGGGAAGCGGCAGCGCCGGTGCCGGATTGAGCACCGTCGTCACGCCGTGCCGGCGCGCGAGTTCCAGGCCGCGACGCGCGGCGGCCACCGGCTGCTCGAGCTGCGTCACGAAGACCTGGGCTGAGGCGATATCGGCTTCGATCGCGTCCGCGTCGCCGGCGTTCATCGTGCCGGCCGCACCGGCGGCGACGATGATCGCGTTATGGCCCGTGCCCTCTTCGACGAAGATGTGAGCCGCGCCCGTCGCCATACCTTCGACGGTTGTCGCGCGCGCTACGATGCCCTCTGCCTGCCATGTCGCACGCGCGATGTCGCCGAACGCGTCGTTGCCCAAACGCGTGCAAAAGACGACTTCGGCACCGGCGCGCGCGGCGGCAACCGCCTGGTTCGAGCCCTTCCCGCCCGGTCCCATTGCAAAGGTCGAACCGGCGATGGTCTCGCCGATGAGCGGCATGCGGCCCGCGCGAAACGCGAGATCGGTCACATAGATGCCGAGGATGACGACGCGCCCGCTCATCAGGCGCTCCGAGGGGCATCCGGCGCGAGAATCACACCTTTGGTGAAAACGAAGCAGCCATAGCCGCGCAGCTCGCCCGTTGCGATCACGCAGTAGGCCTTGCGCGCACGCGCATAAAAAGCGTGACGCTCGATGGACGCGAATGGCACGCTGCGCCCCTCGGCGGCGTCGACCTCCGCCTGCGCCTCCCGCTGCACGGCCGGCAGCGCCTGCGGATCGCCGACGACTTCCATGCGCATCGCGGGCGTCTCCACGTACGTGTCGAGCGGCAGGATAGACAGCACGGCGCGTACGGCTTGCGCGGAATCGGCGCCGTCCATGCGCAGCAGTCGGCCCAGCGTCGTATCGCGGGCTACTGAATCCGCGGGGAAGTTGGCGTCGCAGATCACGACTTCGTCACCGTGCCCCATCGCGCTCAGCGCGTAAAGCACATCGGCATTCAACAGCGGGTTCAGATTTTTGAGCATCTTGTTTTGTCTCCTATCGACTATCGGCTATCGACGCAACGCCTTCTTTTGGCGCGGGCTTCCGACCCGCCACCGCGGGTCAATCGCCGTAAGGTATCCAAATGTTCTTGACTTGCACAGCCTGGCGCAAGAACGGCAAACCCTCACTCATCGCATCGAACCAATCGATTTGCCGTCCGTAGTCGACAAAAGTCCGTTTCAGATTGCCGACCGATTCACGTTCGACGAGTGTGGAGTCAGCCGCATCGCCAAAGCACCAGAGCGCATCGACATCGTCGTGCCTGGCCAGCGCGGGCAGCAGCGCCGCGCGCGCGCCGGTGACGATGTTCAGCGCGCCGGCCGGGACGTCCGACGTTTCGACGACCTGATAAAAATCAGTCGCCATAAGCGGGCATGCCTCGCTCGGCAGCACCACCACGCGATTGCCGAGCGCAAGTGCCGGCGCGACGAGCGAGACAAAAGCCGCGAGCGGGGCTTCGTCGGGGCACGCGATGCCGATCACGCCGAGCGGCTCGTGCATCGCCAAGGCCACGCCGCGCAGCGGCGGTGCATGCACCGCACCATCGAACTTGTCGGCCCACGCCGCGTAGGTGAAAAGACGCGCGATCGACGCCTCGACCTCGCGCACCGCCGCGGGGTGCCCTACCCCCGTGCGACGCACGAGCTGCAGCGTGAATTCGTCGGCGCGTACGGCGAGATTCTCCGCGAGATAGTAAAGCACCTGGGCACGGCCATGCGCGCTCGTTTGCGACCACTTGCCCGCGCTGCGCGCGGCGGCCACCGCATCGCGGATGTCCTTGCGGTTACCGTCTCCGACTTCGCCGACGAACGTACCGTCAGGCGCGTTGATGGCGCGCGAATAGCCACTGTCGGGCCGCACCTGCTTGCCGCCGATGTAGAGCTTCGCCGTACGGTCGATACGCGCAACGGTGCCATCGGGAGCGCCAGCAGCGCCGGGCTGCAGCGGCGCGGGCGATGCGGACGTTGCGCGCAACGGCAGCGCGCCCCAGCCGGGCGGCTTCAGATATTCGTAAATGCCCTCCTTGCCACCCTCGCGCCCATAGCCCGATTCGCGATAGCCACCGAAGCCGACGGCCGCATCGAAGAGATTCGTCGCGTTGACCCAGACCACGCCGCACGCCAGTCGAGGCGCTATGTCGAGCGCGCGGCCGATCGTCTCGCTCCAGACGCTCGCGGCCAGTCCATATCGGGAATTGTTCGCGAGTTCGACCGCTTCGTCGGGCGTGCGAAAACTCATGACCGTCAATACGGGGCCGAAGATTTCCTCCTGCGCAAGCGTCGAAGCGGGCGCGACGCCGGTCACGAGCGTCGGTGCATAGAAGACGCCGCGCGCCGGCAGTTCGACTTCTCGCGGCTGCCAGATCGTGCAGCCTTCGCGCCGGCCCGTTTCGACGAGCGCCTCGATGCGCGCGAGCTGCACGCGATCGACGATCGCGCCCATGTCGATGCCCTTATCGAGCGAAGGTCCAACGCGCAACGTCGCCATACGGCGTTTGAGCTTGTCGATGAAACGCGCCTCGATGCCCTCTTGCACGAGCAGCCGCGAAACGACGCAGCAGACTTGTCCCTGGTTGAACCAGATCGCGTCGACGACACCTTCGACGGCGCCGTCGAGGTCGGCATCGTCGAAGACGATGAACGGCGACTTGCCGCCGCGCTCCAGCGTCAGCGACTTGCCCGAACCGGCCGTGGCCGCGCGAATGAGCCGGCCGACTTCGGTCGAGCCAGTGAAGGCGATCTTGTCGACATCGCGATGCTCGACGAGGGCGGCGCCCGTGCGTCCGTCGCCGGTCACCACATTGAGCACCCCATCCGGCAATCCGGCGCGCCGGGCAAGCTCCGCGAACAACAACGCCGTCAGCGGCGTGTACTCCGCCGGCTTCAGCACCACGCAATTGCCGAGCGCGATGGCAGGTGCGATCTTCCATGCGAGCATCAGCAGGGGGAAGTTCCACGGCACGATCTGGCCGATCACGCCCAGCGGCGTAAAGCCCGCGAATTCGCTGTCCTGCAGTTGGGCCCAGCCCGCGTGATGCAGGAAGTGCCGGGCCACGAGCGGCACATCGATATCGCGCGTCTCGCGAATCGGCTTGCCGTTGTCGAGCGCTTCGAGCACGGCAAAAAGGCGGCTTTCCCGCTGCACCATCCGCGCCAGCGCGTAGAGGTGACGCGCGCGGCCGGCCCCGCCGAGCGCCAGCCACGCCGGCTGTGCCGCCCGGGCAGCCGCGACGGCTGCGTCGACGTCCGCCGCATCGCCCTGCGCCACACGTGCGAGCGTCTCGCCGCTGGCCGGTGCCAGCACGTCGAACGCCTCGCCGGCCGACGGTGCGCGCCAGTCGCCGCCGATGAAATGCCCGAATCGGCCCTCATGCGCGGCAAGCCACGCACGCGCGGGCTGGTCGTCTTCCGGTGCGGGACCGTATTCCATCGAAGAAAAGTACTCGGCTACGCTCATCGCTGTGGGCTCGGTCAGGCTAGGGGGTGTCGGTTGAAAGCGGAGTAACGGCCGCTGACATGGTGTTCGAGTTGCCGCTCGATATCGGCCAGAAGGCTCGATGCGCCGATGCGGAAGAGCGCCGGCTCGAGCCAGGGGCGCCCAAGCTCTTCCTTCATCAGAATCTGATACGCGAGCGCCGCTTTCGCCGTGGAGACACCGCCCGCCGGCTTGAATCCGATAGCGAAGCCCGTTCGCTCGCCGTACTCGCGAATCATGCGCGTCATGACGAGCGACACATCGAGTGTGGCGTTCACGCCTTCCTTGCCCGTCGATGTCTTGATGAAGTCCGCGCCGGCCATCATGCAAACCATCGAGGCCTTTGCCACGTTGGAGAGCGTGCGGATGTCGCCTGTGGCGAGAATCGCCTTCAAGTGGGCCGCCCCGCATGCGGCGCGAAATTCGCGCACTTCGTCATAAAGCGCGCGCCAGTTCCCCGTCAACACATGTTCTCGTGTCACGACGATGTCGATTTCCACCGCACCGTCAGCCACCGATGCTTCGATTTCCTTGAGCTTGAGCGGATGCGGGATGAGTCCGGCCGGAAAGCCCGTCGACACCGCCGCGACCGGAATGCCACTGCCGGCGAGCGCGTCGACAGCGGCGGCGACGAAGCGGTGATAGACGCATACGGCGCCGGTTGTCAGCCGTGCCTCACCCATGCCGAGCGCATCGAGAATGTCGTCGCGGATCGGCCGGCGCGCTTTGGCGGCCAGACGCCGCACGCGCGCTTCGGTATCGTCGCCCGCAAGCGTCGTCAGATCGATGCAGGTCACGGCCTTCAGCAGCCACGCCGCCTGCGCATCCTTCTTGACCGAGCGGCGCGTACCGAGCGTTGCCGTGCGCCGCCCGACGGCCGAATGATTGACGCGCAGCGTGTCGAACCACGCGGCGTCGAACGGCACGCCGGCATTGCGCGACGGGTGGGGAGGCGCTGCGCCACGCAACATGACAACCGCCTGGGAATGAGCTTCGGACATGGAAGACGCCTGGATTGCGCGCCCGCATGACACCGTGCGAGCGCAGATTGGCAACCATCCTATATCAGGCGATACGATCGTGACAAGCAGTTGTTACGATCATCTCTACAAAGCGGTCTGCTCGGTCCGCAGCGCGTGCATCGAATCTTGCAGGGCGGGGTAAAGCGCCTTATAGACCTGGAACCGCTCGGTATAGACCGCACGCCCGGCCGCATTGGGCCGCGCGTGTTCGCGCAGCGTCACCCAGCCGCGCGCGGCGGCGTCTTCCGTCACGATGCCGGTGCCGAGCGCCGCCAGCAACGCGGCACCCATGGCGGCTTCGACCTCCTGTTCGATCGTATAGACCGGGTAGCCCGTGACATCCGCGATGATCTGCATCCAGAGGCTCGAATGCGCGGCACCGCCCACGACGATGAGCCGCTCGTCGAGCGATTGCGCGCCCTGCCGACCCGCCTCGATGTTGTGCTGCAGCGCGAATGCGACACCTTCGAGCACGGCGCGGTAAAGATGCGCGCGCGTATGGACGAGGTTCAGCCCGACGAACGCACCGCTCGCCTGCGGGTCCCAGATCGGACTGCGCTCGCCCATCAGATACGGGAGAAACAGCACGCCCTCGCACCCGGCCGGCACCTCAGCCGCGGCGGCTTCGAGCAGCCGGTGCGGGTCGCCGTGGGGGAGACCCCGCGCCGCAACGACCTCAGCCTGACAGAACTGATCTCGATACCAGCTCACGCAAGCCCCCGCGCAACTCGCGCCGCCGAAAATGTAAAGATCGCGCCGGCCATTGAGCACATAAGGCATGCTCACCAGCCCATGGCGGGCATCGACGGTCTGATTGATATAGCCCCAACACATGCTTGTGCCGATCATCGCAACGTGTTGCCCGGCGCGTGTGACGCCAGCCGCCAGCGTGGCGATGGCGGCGTCGACGCCGCCAGCAACGATCGGCATGTCTGGCTGAAGGCCAAGTTCCGCTGCCCACGAAGCGAGCAGGCCGCCCACCGCTTCGGACGATTCGACAAGCCGCTGCGGCATCATCGCGCCGGGAATGCCGAGCATCGCGAGCGTTTCGTCCGACCAGCTCCGGCGCGCGATGTCGTAGACGCCGCCGATATTGCCGGCCGAGCTGTGATCGACGGCGAGTTCGCCGGTGAGCCGATAGGCGATGTAGGCGTTCGGCGGCAGAAAATAGCGCGTCTTGCTCCAGACCTCGGGCTTGTGTTCCCGCAGCCAGAGCATCTTGGTAAAGCCGTAATAGCTGTCGACGCCATTACCGGTGATGGCGCGCAAACGCTCGGTGTCGACATGTCGGCGCACCCATTCCACTTGATCGGTCGCGCGCCGGTCCATCCAGATGAGGCAGGGATGAAGCGGCCGGATTTGATCGTCCACCGGGATGCCCGATCCGCCATAGAGACTGCTGATAGCAAGCGCCTTGATCTCGCTTGCCGCCACGCCCTTCGCGCGGGCCTCTCGTGTACAGGCCGCGATGCACGCGAGCGCCGCGTCGAACCAGACATCGGGCCATTGCTCGGCCCAGAGTGGGCGCGGCGTGTCGGGACGGTAGCCCTGCGCATGCTGCGCGACGATCGCGCCGCGCGCGTCGACGAGGACGGCCTTCGTGCTTTGCGTGCCGATATCGATGCCGATGACGTAATCCATGGCGGCGCGTGTCTCCTGGTTGTTTTGCGCGTGACGGGCGCACAGTCGTCCGCCCATCGGCGAACAGTGCGTTTATAGGCCGATCGTCAGGGCCGCGCAACCGGGAGCCAACCCGGGCCGGTTCGGCTCGGGAGCTTCGTTTGCTGGCGCGCGATGAATGCAGTCGCCAAGGCGCTCGGCAGCGACGCTCGCGTCGAGCTGTTCCCGAGCGGTTCGCACCATTAGGCCGAAGAGGTGGAATCGCGTGCTGGGCACGATCTACATGCCATCGCGCCAGAACGCCGACCGATCCGCGCGGGGCGCGCGAACCGGTCTTCATCCCGGTGCCCTATGGCCCCTGGGGCGAACCGACCTGGACTACCGCCTCATTTCTCGCTTTTCTTGGGGATCTTGGCGCCATGCTTGCGCGCCTGATTCAGTGCGATGGCAACCGCCTGCTTCTGCGATTTGCCATGCTTCATCTCGGTCTTGACGTTCTTCGAAACGTCCTCGCGGGACGTGCCTTTGCGTAGTGGCATAATGTCCTCCTGGATTGGCTGGCTGTACTCGCTCGTCTTGGCGACGGCTTGATCGTATACAAGCAACGTCCATTCCACGGATACCCGGCCAGCACAGCGGCGCAGCCCTCCAAACGGTTCAGCCCTCGATGCGCCGACGCGTCGTGCCGAGCAGTTCGGCCATCGCCCGGCGTGCGCCCTCGGCATCGCGCTGGCGGATCGCCTCGAACACCGCCGAATGCTCGCCGAGCGACGCATTGAATACGTCCGCGCGCTTCGCATTGAGCAGCAGTTGCGCCTCGAGCGTGCGACCTATGACCGGACCGAGCGGCATCAGAAGCTCGTTGCTGCACGCGGCAAGAATGCCGAGGTGAAACCCCAGGTCAGCCCGCACCCACTCGTCGACGGTCCGCGCCGACACCATCGCGGCGTGGGCGCGCTCGAGCGCGACAAGGGTCTCGCTCGTATGGGCGCGCGCAGCGAGTTCCGCCGCATAAGGCTCGACCATCTCGCGCATCTCCTGGAGCTTCAACGCGAAACTGAGCGGGGGCGCCACCTGCGAGTACCAATCGAGCAGATCCGCATCGAGCAGATTCCAGGCATGGCGCGGCCGGACACGCGTGCCGACCTTCGGCCGCGATTCCACGAGCCCCTTCGATGTCAGCGTGCGCAACGCCTCGCGCAGGACGGTACGGCTCACGCCGAATTCGCTCATCAGCTCCGCCTCGCGCGGCAGGATCGATTCGGGCGCATAGTCGCCTCGCAAAATGCCCGTCGCCAGCAGGTAGGCGACGCGTCCGTGCAGGTCGCGCTGAATGATGGTTCTCCTTTCGAATGACTTTCGGTCGCTATCGCAATTCGCGGCCGCCGATCGCGATTATCGCGAGGCGCGCGCAAAGCGCAAGCCGTCGATACGGGCGGCATGTTCCCGTCGTCAAAAGTACTATTAATAGTACTCTAATAAAAATTGATGTAACATGAGATTTTCGGCGCGATCCGAGCGCCCGGTCACCGCCGGTCAAGCCGCTCTCGCCCGCACAGTCCAAGGAGGAGATGGATTCATGAAAATCACCAAGCTCGAAACGTTCGTCGTGCCGCCGCGTTGGCTCTTTCTGAAGATCGAAACCGACGAAGGCATCGTCGGCTGGGGCGAACCGGTCGTCGAAGGGCGCGCGCATACCGTTCAAACGGCCGTCGAGGAACTGGCCGATTACCTGATCGGCAAAGATCCGCTCGCCATCGAAGATCATTGGCAGGTGATGTATCGCGCTGGCTTCTATCGCGGCGGCCCGATCTCGATGAGCGCGATCGCCGGCATCGACCAGGCACTCTGGGACATCAAAGGCAAGCATCACGGCGTGCCGGTTCACGGGCTGCTGGGCGGCCAGGTCCGCGATCGCATCAAGGTGTATTCGTGGATCGGCGGAGACCGCCCGAGCGACGTCGCGAACAACGCGCGCGCCGTGGTGGAGCGCGGCTTCAAGGCGCTCAAGATGAACGGCTCGGAAGAAGTGCAGATCGTCGATACCTTCGACAAGGTCGAGCGCGTGATCGCGAATGTCGCGGCCGTGCGCGAGGCAGTCGGCCCGCACGTGGGCATCGGCGTGGACTTCCACGGCCGCATCCACAAGCCGATGGCCAAAGTGCTCGCGAAAGAGCTCGATCCCTACAAGCTACTGTTCATCGAGGAACCGGTGCTCTCGGAAAACGCCGAAGCGCTGCGCGACATCGTGAATCAAACCAACACACCGATCGCGCTCGGCGAGCGGCTGTACTCGCGCTGGGATTTCAAGCAGATCTTGCAAGGCGGCTACGTCGACATTCTGCAGCCGGACGCCTCGCACGCGGGCGGCATCAGCGAGTGCCGCAAGATCGCCACGATGGCCGAAGCCTATGACGTCGCCATCGCGCTGCACTGCCCGCTCGGTCCGATCGCGCTGGCGGCGTGCCTGCAGCTCGATGCCGTCAGCTACAACGCATTCATCCAGGAGCAAAGCCTCGGTATTCACTACAACCAGGGCAACGATCTGCTCGACTATATCCGCAACCCCGAAGTCTTCAAGTACGAGGACGGCTTCGTCTCCATCCCGCAAGGGCCCGGGCTCGGTATCGAAGTCGACGAAGCGAAAGTCCGCGAAATGGCGAAAGTCGGACACCGCTGGCGCAACCCGGTCTGGCGGCATGAGGATGGCAGCGTCGCCGAGTGGTAACAGCGAAGCGCGCTGAAGGGCCCGTGGCGCGGACCGGCAACGGGGCCGCGTCATGCAAGCCGCCAAGCCCGCGCTTCACCGCTTCATCGCTCCACCGCGTTACGTCCCTCGCGGCGTTACGTCCGTAACAGCAAGGCCGTAACGCCGGCATGTCCGGGGCTGTCCGGTCCGACCGGGCAGCCACCCCAGCGCCTCGGCATTCCTTGCTGCGCATGGCCTCGCGGCGGTCGACACCGCTCCCGAAGACTGCTGGCCCGTCTCTTGCATCTCTCCCGGCAAAACGACACATCAGGGAGAAACCGCCATGCAAAACTATCTGCCGGACTACTTGATCCGGGAACAGATGGCGGTCAGCGCGCTCGTGACATTCGGCGTGCTGCGCGTTCTGGCCGCGGCGCTGCTCTGGCGCCGCGGCTGGGAAGCTGCATGGGCCGACAAAGCGGGGATCGCCGTGGCGCTCCTCTACTGCGCGCCACAGCTTTTTGCGCTGTTGACGCACACGTACCTTTTACCCAGTGCGATGGCCGAACTCGAAGGCAAGATGGCGGGCTGCGCGATCGCGCTTTTCGGCGCGCCCATTCTCAGCCACCGTCTGGGCTACGAATGACGGAGGCTACGGCCCGGCATGGCCGGGCGGAGTCAGCCCCAGAACAGCAGCCACCACGAACACGGCGATCATCACCAACGCTTCGAGATGCAAAACGTTGCGGAACGTATGCGCATCGAGGGTTGAAGCACTGCGGCGCAGCCGCGGCAACGCAGATGTCCGATTAAGCCCCCCCAGCACCACAGCCAGCAAGACGAGCGCGAGCTTGAGCGTGAGCACGTGACCCCAGGCGCTCGAGCGCAATGCCGTAAACGAGCCGCCGAGTCCACGCTGCGCGCCGATCAAGCCGGAGATCAAGACCACGGAAAACGCCACGAGCGAGACGTTCGATATCCGGTCGGCAAGGCGGATCAGCGCCGTCCGGGTGGTCGATGTGTCGAGCGCCGGCAGCACCACCAGCCCGCCTGCCAGGACCACCCCACCCCAGACAGCTGTTGCAATGATGTGGACGACCTGCATCGCCCAACCCAGCGAGGGCACCCCCGCATCGGCGGCATGGCCGATCGATGCCGTGCCGGCCGCGCTCGCGAGCGCGCCGAGCCAGACCATCGCCAGCCCGAAGCGCCCCCCGCGATAGAGGAGCGCCGCCACGAGAAGCCACGCGGCGCCGCCGAAAGCGGCACACCATGCATGGCCGACATGCGTCGTTCCGACGACGTCCGGCAAAGCCGCCAACCCGCCCGCGACGCCCGCGCCCGTGATCGACACGGCCTCGTAGAAGAGCCAGCCGGCCTCGGCCAGCACGAGCGCGAACGCGGCGGCCAGCAGCGACGAGCGCGCCCGATGCCAGGCCGCATGCGATGGCGCGCTCCGCACGAGCGCACCATCCACTGCGAGCCACCGCTCGAAAAACGTCGAGCCGACCGCAAACGCAAAAGCAACGTGGACGAGCGCGGCCAGGGCGACTTGTCCCATCATCAGGCCGGGAGCGTTCATCGAGGCCGCTGCTCCATGGACGCGAGCAAGAAATACAACGGCTGGCCGGCGGCTCGATCGGATCGGCAAAGTCCGGCAACAAGGGAGTTTGGAAAGAATCGCTTCATCGGCAGGCGGGACGAACGGGCGCTAACGGAAAAAAGAGAATTCAGGCGTGCCGGCACGCGCAATGCGGCTCAAAGCGCCACTTGGCGCAGCGCGCCGGCCCTGACGCAGCCGAGAGTGTACGCGAGCCGCGCGTTGGGGGGCGGCAACGCGGCGCGCGCGCTGAACAACGACGTGCGTCAGGTGAGCCGGATTGCCCCCGAAATGTGCGCGTCAAATTGTCGCGCGGCCGCATCGGGACGGATTTGCGTCGCCTGGGGCAAATAGCTCGTAATGGGCATCGATGATAGAATGCTGCGTCGCAACGCCGCAGCTCGCCGCTGCAAGTGTGGCAAACCCGAACCAATTCGCCTCGAGCTGTAGGCCAGCTCGCAGCGCCGCACCGGGCCGATCGAAGTCCGGCAGGTCCCCGAATAACGATGGAGTTACGCGTGTCTTCCAGACGCATTTTCCGCCCGCTACTCGCTCTCTTGCTGATCGGTGGTGCTGGCGTCGCAATGAGCGCACAAGCGCAAACCCAACCGAAGGCCCCCGACACGATGGAACAGCGCGTGCAAGGTTGCACGGCGTGCCACGGCAGCCACGGCCAGGGCACCGATAACGACTACTTCCCGCGCCTTGCGGGCAAGCCGGCCGATTATCTGTTCAATCAGTTGCAAAACTTCCGCGAGGGCCGGCGCAAGTATCCGCCGATGAACTACCTCGTCACGTACCTCTCGGACGACTACCTGCATCAGATTGCCGATTACTTCTCGAAGCAGCGCCCGCCCTATCCGGCGCCGGCAAAGCCGACTGTCTCGCCCGACACGCTCGCGCGCGGCAAGCAGATCGTACTCAATGGCGACAGCTCGAAGAACATTCCGGCTTGCGCGGCCTGCCACGGCAAGGGCCTGACCGGCATGGAGCCGGCGATCCCCGGGCTCGTCGGGCTGCACCAGGACTACATCAGCGCGCAGCTGGGGGCTTGGCGCAGCGGCACGCGCCACGCGAAGGCACCCGATTGCATGCATGAGATCGCGACACGCCTGACCGACGACGACGTCAATGCCGTCGCGGCCTGGCTCTCGACTCAGCCCGCCCCGAAAAATCCCGTTCCGGCTCCGGCCAACTCGATGAAGACTCCGCTTGCCTGCGGCAGTGAACCGCAATAAGCGCGAGGAGAGACATACCCATGAAACGCAAGTCACTGTTCGCGCTGTCGGCTGTCGTCCTGGCGGCCGCCGCGCTCGGCTCCGTCCTCTGGACTGGCACCGATAACCTGCACAACGGCACGGCCCAGGCGGCCACGCCGGCCGATCAGGCCGCGCTCGTGAAGCGCGGCGAATACCTTGCCCGCGCGGGCGATTGCATCGCATGCCACACGGTACGCGGCGGTCAGCAGTTCGCGGGCGGCCTGCCGATGGCCACGCCGTTCGGTACCCTCTATACGCCGAACATTACGCCCGACGACCAAAACGGTATCGGCAAATGGTCGTCGGATGACTTTTATCGCGCCATGCACACGGGCCGCTCGAAGGACGGCAGCCTGCTTTATCCGGCCTTCCCGTTCGCAAGTTATACGAAGGTCACGCGCGAGGATTCGGACGCCATCTACGCCTACTTGCGTTCGGTGCCGCCGGCATCGGTTCCGAGCCGCCCGCATGAACTCCGCTTCCCGTTCAACAATCGCAACCTGCTGATCGGCTGGCGGACGCTGTTTTTCCGCGAAGGGGCCTACAAGGACGATCCGACGAAGTCGGTCGAGTGGAACCGCGGCGCGTATCTCGTCGAAGGTCTCGGCCACTGCTCGATGTGCCATACGTCGATCAACCTGATGGGCGGCCCCGTCAATTCGGCCGCTTTCGCCGGCGGTCTGATCCCGCTACAGAACTGGTATGCGCCGTCGCTCACGTCGAACAAGGAAGCGGGCCTCGGGGACTGGGACATCAAGGACATCTCCGATCTGCTGAAAACCGGCGTATCTCAGCGCGGTGCCGTGTTCGGCCCGATGGCCGAAGTCGTCCACAACAGCTTGCAGTACCTGTCGGATGACGACGTCCGCGCGATGTCGACGTATCTGAAGACGATCCCGCAGAAGAAAGAAGCGCCGGAAACGATGCAGTACGAGACGTCGGCGAAGTTCGGCGGCGAGCTCTTCGAGCAGGGCAAGAAGGTCTATAACGACCAGTGCGCGAAATGCCACGCCGAAAACGGTCTTGGCAAACCGCCCGCCTACCCGCCGCTCGCGAACAACCCGTCGATCCAGATGCCTTCGGCGGTCAATCCGATTCGCATGGTGCTCAACGGCGGGTATCCGCCCAGCACGGGTGCCAATCCGAAACCGTACGGCATGCCGCCATTCGCCCAATCGCTGACGAACAACGAAGTCGCGGCCGTCGTGACGTACATCCGCCAGTCGTGGGGCAACAAGGGCTCGGCGATTTCGCCGCAGCAAGTGACCGATCTTCGCTCGGCGCCGCTCGATTGAGCGCGTGAAACACAAGGGCGCGGCCATGCGGAATACCGCGGCCGCGCCCTTCGCATTTCCGGCGTGGCCAACCGGCCCCGCCGGACCCAGGCTGACGCGGCGCCAACAGCGCCGCGCTCGCACGTTCGCCGCACTATTGCCTCGCGGCACGCGGCATGCGTGACGGACAGCCGTCATCCCGCATTTGAAGAAAACTATGTCCTTCGACTCTCTCGGCTTGTCCGAACCGCTGGTGCGAGCCGTTCATGAGCTCGGCTACACCTCGCCCACACCGATCCAGAAACAGGCGATTCCCGCTGTGCTCGCGGGCGGCGACCTGCTCGCAGGCGCGCAGACCGGTACCGGCAAGACAGCCGGCTTCACGCTGCCGATTCTCGAACGGCTCGCCGCATCGCGCGCCGGGCATACCGCCGGTACCCGGCGCACGCATGCGGTGCGCGCGCTGATTCTGACGCCAACGCGAGAGCTCGCCGCCCAGGTCGAGGAAAGCGTACGCGCCTACGGCAAGTACATGTCGCTGAAATCGACCGTGCTGTTCGGCGGCGTCGGCATCAATCCGCAAATCGATGCCCTGAAGCGTGGCGTCGACATCGTCGTCGCCACGCCGGGACGGCTGCTGGACCACATGCAGCAAAAGACGATCGATGTCTCGCATCTCGACATCCTCGTGCTCGACGAGGCGGACCGCATGCTCGACATGGGCTTCATCCACGATATTCGCCGCGTGCTGGCGAAGCTGCCGCCCAAGCGTCAGAACCTGCTCTTTTCCGCAACGTTCTCCGAGGAGATCAAGGCGCTCGCCGACAGCCTCCTCGATGCGCCGGCGCTCATCGAAGTCGCACGCCGCAACACGACGACGGAGCTCGTCACGCAGCGGGTTTATGGCGTCGACCGCGATCGCAAGCGTGAACTGCTCACGCATCTGATCCGCGAGAACACCTGGTTCCAGGTGCTCGTATTCACGCGCACGAAGCATGGCGCCAACCGGCTGGCCGAGCAATTGACGAAAGATGGCATCAGCGCGCTGGCCATTCACGGCAACAAGAGCCAGTCCGCGCGTACCCGCGCGCTCGCGGAGTTCAAGGACGGCACGCTGCAGGTGCTCGTTGCGACCGATATCGCCGCGCGCGGCATCGATATCGATCAGCTGCCGCACGTGGTCAATTACGATTTGCCTAACGTTCCGGAGGACTATGTTCATCGGATCGGGCGAACGGGCCGCGCCGGTGCGACCGGCGAGGCGATTTCGCTCGTGTGCGTCGACGAACGCCAACTGCTCAAGGACATTGAAAAAATGACCAGGCAAACACTGCCGCACGAGGTGATTCCGGGCTTCGAGCCGGCCCCGAACGCGAAGCCCGAGCCCATCCAGCAGCGCCGCGGCCAGGGCGGCGGCGCCCGCCAGCCTCGGGCAGAAGCGCCGCGTCGCGAAACGTCCGCGAGCGGCAAAGCGCGGGCCGCGCATCCGGCTCAGCCTTCACATCGCGAAAGCGGCGCGGGCAAAAGTGGCGATGCGGGCCGTGCGAAAAGTCATGGCAGCGGTAAGGGCGGAGCCAACGGCAACGCCAAGGGCAGCACCAACGGCACCGCGAACAGCCGCGGCGGCGAGCGCCGCAGCGGTACGGCCATACCGAAGGCAGGCGACGCATCTCGGCAGACTGCCGCGCAGCCACCGAAAAGCGGGCAGCGTCAGCCCGCGCGTGGAGCCGCCAAGCCCGAATCGAATGCACGCCGCGAACCGGCGCACAAAGCTGCGCCGTCCGCCGACACACCGCGCGATGCCGGACGCGGCACGCGGGTGCGTTCGGGCGATCCGGGCGCGCTGCTCGGCGGAAAGCCCCGCTCGCCAGCCAATCCGGCAGGCGATCGCTCGCGCCGTCGCTGACACGCCGCGCTCACGCCAATTGCGGGTTCGCCGATCCGTCAGCTGGCGTTTCGCGCGGCCATAGCGTGACGCAAGCGGTCGATCTGCTGGCACCAGCGATCGATCACGGCCTGCCTTTGCTCTTGCCGCAATTCGAATGCAGTGCCGGAGATGAGCTTCGCATAGCGCACTTGCTGCGAATCGGCTGAATCGATCCAGGCGATGAAGCAAGCGAGCGTACCGCTGTCGTCGAGCGTATCCACCCGCAGCTGAACCTGATAGAACGCGCCCTCGTAGACGAACGTCAGGGCGGCTCGCCCGCGCCCGGCGCGCGCTGCCGCGTCGAGCATGCGTGCCGCGCGCGAGGTCGGCCACAGCGCAAAAGCGAGCGAGCGCGAATCGGGCGCATAGAGTTCGCCGATGCTCAGTAGCGAAGTGCGCACGCTGGCATCCGCATCCGCGACGACGAGAGAAGCCGTAAAGCCCTCCTTGCCGGCAAGCCCGGTGCCATCGAACAGCGCGCGAAGCGCGGGCGGCCATTCGTCGAACGCCTGGGCTTCGAGCGCACGCTCGCGTGAGGAAGTATCTGGCATGGGTCGCGCCGCGCTTGGTCCTGCTTTAGCGGAAGAAGACATGCTGCGCCATCTTCGCAAGCGGGTAGTGGACCCCCGGCTGAATGCGCGCCGGAATATCGAGCGGCTTCAGCAGCATTTTCACGCACATGTCGGCCGAGAGATTGCGCCGCACGAGCGAGCTGATCCGCGCGGCACGCGCACGGTTGTACTCGGTATCGTGCGCACGCTCGGGATAGCGCGTCGCGAAAACGTGACGCAGCGCGATTTCCGAATCCTCGTCCTTGATCTCGAGGACACGACGCGTCAGCGCGCCCAGCACGGCAAGACGCCCGTGGCCTTCGATCAGGTTGTACTTCTTGAAGTACTTGAAAAAGTGTTTGTAATGGCGGACCTCGTCCGTGCGAATGTGATCGGTGATCTCCTTGAGCACGGGCTCGTCGGAGCACTCGTTGATCGCGCGGTACAGCGTGGCTGTTCCGGTCTCGACAACGCAGCGGGCAACCATCTCCAGCGCACGTGTCTTCTCGAACTCCTCGATCGAACAGGTCGCCGAGTATTCCGCGAAGAAATTGCGAAACGCGGTGTCCCAATCGAATTCGGGCCAAACGTAATTGATATAGGACTTCAGCGCCCGCCCGTGTTGCAACTCCTCGGGCTCCCACTCGTTGTTGAGCCACGCGGAGACCTCCGGGTCTCCGTCGAAGTACGCTGTCAGATTGCTCGTGTAGAGATCGGTGCCGCTTTCGATGAACGAGCATGCGCACAACAGCAACAACAGGTCTTCGTTCATCGAGGCCCGCTGGCGGTCGATCCGCGTCAGATCGATGTCTTCGATACGCCAAGGCATGGCGTGATTGGAGTCTGTATACATAGCGTTGCGCTCCCAAAGCCGCGTCCTCGGCCCAATCGCGGGTGGCGATCGGGCCGGCGCGAAGCCGTCGCTTCGAGCCGGTTCATCGGATGCGGCATTTCGAACTTTTTCATCCATTTTCCCGGCATGTTAGCCGGCCTTGTCCGTTACTGCTTCGACACAAACAATGACCGCCTGGCCATCCTCCGGTTCCAACCCCGAGGCCGCAATAGAACCTTTAGACGATTCGTTCGTCTTTCGACGTATTACAAGAAAGCGCAGCCCTCGGTTCAGAAGCCTGCCGCCAGCCCGTCGCGCCGGCTGTCGCTGGCGGCCACATAGCCGCGATCCGCGTTGCCGCGCTCGAGCTTCCAGATGTACTGGCCGGAGCCGAAATCCATGTAAGGATCCTCTAACGCCGCGATCCGATGGCCGCGTGCCTCCAATGCGCGCGCCACATCGGGCGGGAATGTGGATTCGAGATCGATCGAAAAATCACGATTGACCTTCCAGCGCGGGGCATCGCAGGCCGCCTGCGGCTGCTGACCATAGTCGAGCATGCGCACGATCGATTGCAGATGGCCTTGCGGCTGCATGTCGCCGCCCATGACACCGAAACTCATCACGGGCCATACGCGAGCCGCGTCGCGCTGCGTGACGAATGCCGGAATGATCGTGTGAAACGGGCGCTTGCCACCGGCGACCGCATTCGGCGAGCGCGGGTCCATCGAAAAACCGCAACCGCGGTTTTGCAGAGCGATGCCCGTGCCCGGCACGACGACGCCCGAACCGAATCCCATATAGTTCGATTGGATGAAGCTCACCATCATCCCGCGTTCGTCCGCGGCCGAAAGATAGATCGTGCCGCCCGCACGCGGCATGCCGAATCCGGGGTGCGTGGCACGGCGCGGATCGATCAGTGCGGCACGCGCGTCGAGGTAGGCGTCATCGAGCAAATCGGCGGGCGAAATGTCCATCGCGCGCGGGTCCGCGACGTAACGATAGACATCCGCGAAGGCGAGCTTCATGGCTTCGATCTGCATATGCTGCGAATCCACGCCGTCACGCGCGAGCGCTTCGAGATCGAAGCGTTCAAGGATGCCGAGCGCGATGAGCGCCGCAATGCCCTGGCCATTCGGCGGAATTTCGTGGACGGTATAGCCGCGATAGTCTTGCGCGATAGGCTCGACCCATTCGACGCGGTAATCGCGCAGATCGGCCGCGCTCAACGCACCGTCGCCATCGCGCGCGAATGCCACGATACGCTCGGCCGGCTCGCCCTCGTAGAATGCGCGCGGCCCGGATTCGGCCAGCTCGCGCAGCGTGCGCGCATGGCCCGCAAAGCGCACGAGCTCGCTCGGCGACGGCGCGCGCCCATGCGGCATGAAGGTCTCGGCAAATCCCGGCTCGCCTGCGAGTTCGGGCACGGCCGCGGCCCACTTCCTGGCCACGATATTCGCCACCGCGTGACCGCGCTCGGCGATTTCGATGGCGGGCGCCATCAGGTCCGCGAATGCGAGTGCGCCGAATTTTTCGCTGAGCGCTTCCCAGCCGGCCACCACACCCGGCACAGTCACGGTGTCCCAGCCGCGCTTCGGCTGCCTCGCCACGCCGCGCGCGGTTTCGCCATGGCGGCGCCTGAAATAATCGACGCTCCAGGCCGCCGGTGCGACGCCCGACGCATTGAGCCCGTGAAGTTCTTCGCCATCCCAGACGAGCGCGAACGCATCGCCGCCGAGACCACAGGAAACGGGCTCCACAATCGTCAATACCGCGGCGGCGGCCAATGCCGCATCGATCGCGTTGCCGCCTTGCCAGATCATGCGCAGCCCCGCCTGGGCCGCGAGCGGATGCGAGGTCGCGACGACGTTACGGGCGAAAACGGGCAGCCGCGGTGTGGGGTACGGGTTATGCCAGTCGAAATGCGTCATCTCGGATTTTTCGTCGATCTCTGTTCGTCTTACCGACCCGGCCGGAGCCGGCGCACGAAGGTCTTACAATACCCCGTCTTCAACCGCCGCGCTGACAGCCCGCCATGACCCGAGACCCTCGCCTCAGCCTGAACGCACGCCAACAGGAATTGCTCGACTGGGTGCAGCGCGACGGCTTCGTCACGGTCGAGGATCTCGCGGCGCATTTCAACGTCACGCCTCAGACGATTCGCCGCGACGTGAACTGGCTCGCGGACATGAACCTGCTGCGTCGCTACCACGGCGGCGCAAGCTTGCCGACGAGCTCCGAAAACGTCTCGTACACGGCGCGCCAGCGCATGTTCCATGAGGAAAAACGCCGCATCGGCGCACTGCTTGCCTCTCACATCCCGGACCAGGCTTCGCTTTTCATCAACCTTGGTACGACCACCGAGGAAGTCGCGCGCGCATTGAATCGCCATCGCGGGCTGCGGGTCATCACGAACAATCTGAACGTTGCCAACATGATGAGCGGCTATCCCGATTGCGAGGTGCTCGTGACGGGCGGAATCGTTCGGCCATGGGACAAGGGTATCGTCGGCGAGCTCGCGATCGATTTCATCCGCCAGTTCAAGGTCGACTTCGCCGTCATCGGCACCTCGAGCATCGAACCCGACGGCACCTTGCGCGACTTCGACACACGCGAGGTCCGCGTGGCGGAAGCGATCATCGAGCAAGCGCGTACGACGCTACTGGCTGCCGATCACTCCAAATTCGGCCGCCCGGCCCTCGTTCGCCAGGGACATCTGAACCAGATTCACGCGCTTTTCACCGATGCACCGCCGCCGCCCGAAATGGCGGAAACGATTTCGGCCGCGGGAACCCAAGTGTATGTCGCCGGGGGCGAGTGAGCAAAGGCTCGCGGTCCGATCCATCGCTCGCAGGAAGCACACGCGGCGAATCGAACCGGCAATGCCTACACCTAGGGCGATATGGCATGCTGCGACGCACGCGAAACTTGAAGTGAATTCGCGAAGTTTCGGCCGACGGTCAACCGCTCTCGGTTCATACAATTGTCAAACAGAAAATTTTCAGGGGATGATTTGGAGAAGAACGGGCACTTGACTACACTCCAGTTCCCCGGCGCACGTGCTGCGTTGTGGGACCACCTGACCTGCTCCCGATAGGTTGAGCACCGGCAGTTGAAGGCCGGTAGCCGAGGCAATCCGATTGCCCATGGAGAGAACGATGCTGAGTCCGCATGAATTCGCCACGTTGCTGCTCGTCAAGGATGCTCCCAACCAAGTCGATATGGACCGAGAAGAGCTCGATGCACTGCTCGAACAACAACTTGTGCGGCTCGAAAGTCTCGCTTCGGGTCTTCAGGAATGGCGCCTGACCGAGACTGGCGATTCGGCCATCAAAGCCATCAAACGCTTCTCCTAGCGCTTCTCCCAGCGACAGACAGCCACAAGCGAACGTTTTTCCCGCATGCCCGGCAAGTGCTGCGCGACTCGCGCGGCACGCCGTCAGCTACGTCTGTCACACGTCGTCAGCCGCGCAATGTCGGGTCCACCGCCGCGCGCCAGCTGAGCGCTTTCGCGCGCGCGTCGTTGATGAAATCGGCCCAGCCGGCCGAGGCGGCGCCACCGGCCAACGTCGCATGCTCGCGAGCGATTGACGCCTGAAAGCCGCAGTACTCGCTTTGCGAGAGCCGGCCATGGCGAAAAGCCACATAAGCGTCCAACATGGCCGGATAGACCGTCACAGTCTCAGCGCCATAATCGGACGACGCGCCGCAAACCTGCTCGAGCGCGCTCAGCGATGGCGCGTTGAATCCACCCCATCCCGCGCAACCAGTCAAGAGCACGACCGTCACCGCCGCACCGGGCCAAATTCGTTCAAGCATCGTCCACCTCTTCCTCGATTTTCCGTGATGGTAGCCTCCCGGCGCCCAGCGCACAGCGTCAACCGGAAATGTTCGATTCCGAACCCCAACGCAGCCTTTACTTTTTCTATAATGTTCGATAGATTTCGCAAACGAACACGACAGGTTCGTTTTGTTTCCAATGGAGTTGCAATGGCCGCTGCGGGCACAAGAGGATCGCAACTGATACAAGGCAGCCCATACGACCTGCTGGTCGTGGGCGGCGGAATCAACGGCGCGGGAATTGCGCGGGACGCCGCGGGACGCGGGCTCACCGTCGCACTCGTCGAACAGGACGATCTCGCGGGGCATACCTCGTCGTCGAGCACCAAGCTCATCCACGGCGGCCTGCGCTACCTCGAATACAAGGAATTCGGGCTCGTGCGCAAGGCCCTGCAAGAGCGCGAGACGCTGCTGCGGTCGGCGCCGCATATCATTCGGCCGCTGCGTTTCGTCATGCCGCATATGCCGAACCTGCGCCCGGCCTGGCTCATTCGCGCCGGACTCTTTCTTTACGATCATCTTGCGCGGCGCGAGCTGCTGGCCGGCTCGCGAGGCATCGTCATGCGGCGGCATCCGGCCGGCGCGCCGCTCGTGGATTCGATCGAACGCGGCTTCGTCTATTCGGACGGTTGGGTTGACGACGCCAGGCTCGTCGTCCTCAACGCCGTGGATGCCGCAGAGCACGGCGCGACTGTCGCCACGCGCACTCGGCTCGTGAAGGCCGCGCGCGTGGGCAGCGAATGGCATGCGGAACTTGCATGTGCCGACGGCACGCGACTCACGGTACGTGCGCGCGCGTTGGCCAACGCCGCGGGGCCCTGGGTCGGCGCACTGCTGCATGACGCCCTCGGCCGCGCGGCGCAGCACACGGTGCGGCTCGTGAAGGGAAGTCATATCGTGACGCGGCGCCTGTTCGACCACGATCACGCCTATATCTTTCAGAACCCGGACAAACGGATCATTTTCGCCATTCCTTACGAGCGCGACTTCACGCTGATCGGCACGACCGACGTCGAATACCACGGCGACCCGGCACGCGTTTCGATCGACGAGGACGAGACACGCTATCTGTGCGAATCGATCAACCGCTATTTCAAGCGCAAGATCTCGCCCGCCGATGTCTGCTGGACATACTCGGGCGTGCGGCCCCTGCTCGAAGAGGAAGGTGCCGACAATCCATCGGCCGTCACGCGCGACTACCGGCTCGAACTCGATGCGCGCGAGGGCGTTGCCCCGCTGCTGTCGGTTATCGGCGGGAAGATCACGACATTTCGCAAACTCGCCGAAGAGGCCGTCGACAAACTCGCCGGCGCGCTGGGCCGGCCGTCGTCCGCGTGGACGGAAGACGCGCCGCTGCCGGGCGGCGATATCCCCGCCGCCCAATTCGAACCGTTCGCCGCACGGTTCGCAAACGAACATCCATGGCTGCCGCCAGAACTCGCGCGCCGCTACGCGCATGCGTATGGCACGCGCGCCGCGCGCATGCTCGGCACGGCACGCTCGCTCGCGGAACTGGGACAGCCGTTCGCCCCCGGCCTTTTCGAATGCGAGCTGCGCTATCTGCGCGACACCGAGTGGGCACGGACGGCGCACGACGTGTTGTGGCGACGCTCGAAGCTCGGTCTGCATCTTCCCGCCGGGGCGCTCGCCGAAGTAAGCGCATCGATCGATGCCTGGTTCGCGAGCACACCGGCCACGCTGTCGCCGGCGCAGCAGTAAGCGCCGGCCAGGCCTCGCGACAACGCGCGCAGGAGCAGCGATAACCGTTTTACCCGAGGGCCCGCCGCAAGCGATTCACACGCGGCGAATCAAAACTTATGACAACACATGGAGAAGAGACGATGCAGGATCAATACATTCTCGCGCTCGATCAAGGCACGACGAGTTCTCGCGCGATGCTGTTCGATCGTCGGGGCAACATCGTGTCGGTCGCTCAAAAGGAGTTCCGCCAGATCTACCCGCAGCCGGGCTGGGTCGAACACGATCCGCAGGAAATCTGGTCGACGCAGGCCGGCGTCGCGGCCGAAGCCGTCACGCGCGCAGGCTTGAACGGCACGTCGATTGCGGCCATCGGCATCACGAATCAACGCGAAACGACGATCGTATGGGATCGGGAGACCGGGCAGCCCGTCTACAACGCCATCGTCTGGCAGGACCGGCGTACGGCCGCGCTGTGCGACTCGCTCAAGCAGCAAGGTCTCGAACAAAGCGTGCGGGCGAAGACGGGTTTGCCGATCGACGCCTACTTCTCGGCGACGAAGATCCGCTGGATTCTCGATAACGTCCCCGGCGCCCGTGAAAAAGCGAAACGCGGGCAGCTCGCATTCGGCACCGTCGACAGCTGGCTCGTCTGGAACTTCACGAAGCATGCGCTGCATATCACCGACGTGACGAACGCATCGCGCACGATGCTCTTCAACATTCACACGCTGCAATGGGATGCGGATCTGCTCGAGGCGCTCGATATTCCGCGCAGCATGTTGCCCGAGGTGCGCGCTTCGTCCGAAATCTACGGGCCGACCGTGACGACGGTATTCGCCTCGAAAATTCCGCTCGCCGGGATCGCCGGCGACCAGCACGCGGCGCTCTTCGGGCAGATGTGCACGCGCTCGGGCATGGTGAAGAACACCTACGGTACAGGGTGCTTCCTCGTCATGAACACGGGCGACAAGCCGATCGAATCGAAGAACAACCTCGTCACGACGCTTGCATGGAAAATCGGCGATCGCGTCGACTACGCGCTCGAAGGCAGCATCTTCATCGCAGGCGCCGTCGTGCAATGGCTGCGCGATGGCCTCGGCATCATTCAGCGCGCCGCCGATATCGAAGCGCTGGCAGCCAGCGTGCCGCATTCCGACGGCGTCTATCTCGTGCCCGCGTTCGCCGGGCTCGGCGCTCCGCACTGGAATCCACGGGCACGCGGCACGCTTTTCGGCGTGACGCGCGGGACGACGAGCGCGCATATCGCGCGCGCCGCGCTCGATTCGATCGCCTATCAGTCCGTCGATGTCCTGAAAGCCATGGAAGCTGATTCGGGTATCCGCATCGGCGAGCTGCGCGTGGACGGCGGCGCTTGCGCCAACAACCTGCTCATGCAGTTCCAGGCCGACATGCTCGGCGTGGCAGCCGTGCGCCCCCGCATCAGCGAGACGACGGCACTCGGGGCGGCGTATCTCGCGGGCCTCGCGGTCGGCTACTGGGGGAGTATCGACGAGCTCCAGAGCCAGTGGCAGCTCGAGCGGCGCTTCTCGCCGGCCATGGACGCGCGCGCCGCCGAGACCTGTCTCGCGGGCTGGCAACGCGCCGTGACGGCGGCCAAAGCCTGGGCCGACGCAAACTGAGCGCTCGAGCGCACGGGCCGTGCATTCGAGAACGCCGTTTTCATGTCTTTACACCCGCAGCGCGGACAGCCGCTCGATGCTCGAGCCGGCCTAACCGCGCGCATCTTCCCATCTAGCCATTCCGGAGTAACAACATGTCTCCTCTCATCGCTGAATTCCTTGGCACGGCGTTGCTCGTGCTGCTTGGCAATGGCGCCGTTGCCAACGTGTTGCTCGCGCGCACGAAAGGCAAAGGCGCCGATCTGATCGTCATCGTGTGGGGCTGGGCGATGGCCGTCTTCGTCGCCGTCTACGTCACCGCATCGTTCAGCGGCGCGCACCTGAATCCGGTCGTGACCGTCAGCCTTGCGCTCGCCGGTAAGTTCGCCTGGTCGAAGGTGGCGGGGTACGTGATCGCCCAGATGCTGGGCGGCATGACCGGCGCCTTTCTCGTGTGGCTCGCCTATCGACAGCACTTTTCGACGACGGACGACCCCGATATCAAGCTTGCCTGCTTTTGCACGGCACCGGCAATCCGCAGCGTCGGCCATAACGTGCTGACCGAGACGATATGCACGTTCGTGCTCATTCTCGGTGTGTTGTACCTCGCCTCGCCTCAAGTGGGACTCGGCGCGCTCGACGCGTTGCCGGTGGGACTGCTCGTGCTCGGCATCGGCATTTCGCTGGGCGGTCCGACCGGCTATGCGATGAGCCCCGCCCGAGACCTCGCGCCCCGCCTCATGCACGCCATTTTGCCGATCCCGGGCAAGCGCAACAGCGACTGGCGCTACGCATGGATTCCGGTTTGCGGGCCGCTCGCGGGCGGGGCAATGGCGTCATGGGTCTACATGCACGCCCATTGATGGCGCATGCCCGTATGGCCTAAGCGTCGCTGGCCGTACGGGCAAACGTAAGAAAGGGCGAGCGCACGCAGTGCAATCTACGTATCATTGGCGGTTCATAAACAACAAAAAAAGCGTGCCGCGTGGTCAGGCCACCGCCAGGTCCGCCCCTTCCTCATGTTCGATCATCTCCTTTGCGATTGTGATGGCGCTTTGGTCGTCAGCGATGTAATTGCCCGGCGCGTGCTCCTCGATATGCTGTCGGCGGCATTTCCCGCTGTCGATAGCGACGCCGTGCAGGCAGCCTTCGACGCGCAGGCCGCGCTGAACCTGCCCGCGCTCGAAGCACGTTTCGGGATCTCGCTCGGTAACGATTTCAGTGCCGCGCTCGCCCGCAACATCGAAGCGGCGCTCGAATGTTCGGGTGCTCCCGTCGCCGCGATACGCCACGCGCTCGGCCTCGTCCCGCTGCGAGCGTCGGTCGTTTCCAATCGGTCGCAGGCGAGCCTCGCGATATCGATCGCTCACGCAGGGCTGGAAGATGCCTTCGCGGGACGCCTCTTCAGTGCGGCTGGCTTATCGCACCAAAAGCCGCACCCCGATCTCTATCTGCACGCAGCCCGGGCGTTGAAAGTCGATCCCGAACGCTGCATCGCGGTGGCGGACAATGTCGCCGGGCTGAACGCATCGCGCGCCGCCGGCATGACGACCATTGCGTTCGTCGGCGCAAGCCAGGCGCCCAGCGGCTACGCGCAGGTGCTGCGCAAGCTCGGAGTCGATTACATAATCGAGCGCATGGAGCAATTGCCCGAGCTTGTGGCAGGCGCCTTACGCGGTACGTTGCCGGCGATACCGCGCTAGCGGCGCTTTAGCAAACCCGCTCGGGCGTATGTTGGAGTTGCGCTGTACGCCGGTTGCCCAATCGTTGCGCGAGCGCCGTCACCACGAGCGCCGCCACCGTGACGGCCGCGGCCACCCACGGCAACGCATCGAGCGCGAGGCCTTGCGACAACGCGAGGCCACCTAGCCAAGCGCCCCCCGCGTTGCCGACGTTGAACGCGCCGATATTGAGCGTCGAGGCAAGATGCGGCGCATGGCGCGCTTTTTCTACCACGCGCATCTGCAGCGGGGGCACGGTGGCAAAAGCGGCCACGCCCCAGATGAACACGGTCAGTACGGCAAGCACCGGCGTATGACTCGTCCGCGCAAAAGCCGCCATGACGAGCGCCAGAACGACAAGAATGCCCATCAGCGACGGCATCAACGCCCGATCGGCGAGCCTGCCGCCTACGGCATTGCCAAGCGTTAGCCCGGCGCCGAACACCACGAGCACGAGCGTCACTGCCCGAGGCGAAAATCCGGTCACCGACTCGAGAATCGGCGCGATGTAAGTGAACACCACGAACACTCCGCCAAACCCCAGCACGGTCATCGCGAGCGCGAGCCAGACCTGCGGCTCCCTGAGCACCCGAACCTCGCGCGCGAGGCTGACGGGCCCCGCTCCTTGGCGGTTCGGCACCAGCACGGCGATGGCAGCCAATGCGAATACCCCGAGCCCGGCGACGATCCAAAACGACACGCGCCAGCCGAAGTTTTGTCCGATGAATGTGCCGAACGGTACACCGAGCACATTGGCGAGTGTGAGGCCCGTGAACATCAGCGCGATGGCGCTCGCCTGCTTTTCGCGCGGCACGAGCGAAGCCGCGACGACGGCCCCGATCCCGAAAAACGACCCGTGCGCGAAAGAGGTCACGACGCGCGCGATCATCAGCATGCGGTAGTCCGCTGCCATGGCACATAAGACATTGCCGATGACGAATACGCCCATCAGCGATTGCAAGGCCGCCTTGCTGGGCAATCTGCTCGTTACGACGGCCAGTATGGGCGCACCGACGGCCACGCCCAACGCATAGCCCGAGACGAGCAGGCCGGCACGAGGAATGGACACGGCGAGCTCGCGCGCGACATCGGGCAAGAGCCCCATGATCACGAACTCCGTCGTGCCGATGGCGAATGCGCTCAAAGCGAGCGCGAACAAGGGTAAAGGCATGGCTGTCCCGATACGCGGCTGTCGCGTGTGGCTGGAAGGCCGTATTTTCGGCAGCCCCCGTACATTTGATAATTGGGCTATCGTTTGAATGATTTTCAAATGGAATCGAACAAAGTCATGGACAGACTCGGCGACATCCGGCTTTTCGTGGAGGCAGCCCAGGCAGGCGGCATTTCGGCGGCGGGTCGCAGGCTGGGGCTGACGCCCGCTGCGGCGAGCGCCCGGCTCGCGAAGCTCGAGGCGGCGCTTGCGGCGCGGCTTTTCGAGCGAACGACCCGGCAGTTGCGCCTGACGGAGGAAGGGCGGCTCTACCTGCGTCATGCCACGCAGGCGCTGCAGGCCCTGGACGACGCCCAGGCGGCGCTCGCGGCCGGCCGCCATGTCGTAAGCGGGAAGATCCGCATTTCGACGACATCCGATTTCGGACGCAACATGCTGATGGGATGGCTCGACGCGTTCAATGCCCTGCATCCCGATGTCACGTTCGCGCTCTCGCTCGCCGATTCGGTCTCGAACCTGTTGCAAGACGACATCGATATGGCGATTCGCTTTGGCGCGCCGCACGAGGACTGTTCGCTCGTCGCCCGCCGGCTCGCCACGAACCGGCGCGTGCTCGTCGCTTCGCCCGACTATCTGGCACGGCACGGGACGCCGGCAACGCCCGCCGATCTGGCTCGCTTCGACTGCATCGTGCTCGTGATCGCCTCCGGGCCACTCAACGAGTGGCGGTTCGTGCGTGGCACGCAGACGGAAACCTACACGGCACCGCTCGAGACATCGCGCGAAACGAATGACGGCGCGGTCACGCGGACATGGGCGCTCGACGGTCACGGAATCGTATTGAAGTCGCTCTGGGACATCGACGCCGACTTGCGCGCCGGCAGCCTCCAGGTTGTACTGCCCGAATGGCGCTATGCGGCGGACTCACCGATCACGGCGCTTTTTCACCGGAATCGGTACCGGCCGGCACGCGTGCAGGCGTTGCTGGAGTTTCTGGTGGAACGTTTTGCGCAGGCCGAAGCGGCATGGTCCGAGTTGCCGATGTTGGGCGGCCAGGTCGCCAGGGCCCCAGCCCCGGAGCGGCTATAATGTAGGGCTATGCGAAGTAGGTCGGCGCCTTGCTCGCGCCCTCATTCCTTCGAATTTACCGCCCCCAGGTCAACCACTGCGAACGGCGAGCTTCATGACCAAGAAAGTGTATGTAAAGACCTTCGGCTGCCAGATGAACGAGTACGACTCCGACAAAATGGTCGACGTGCTCGGGCAAGCGGAAGGATTGATCAAGACGGACACCCCCGAAGACGCGGATGTCATCCTCTTCAACACCTGCTCGGTGCGCGAAAAAGCGCAGGAAAAGGTGTTTTCGGACCTCGGCCGCGTACGCGAGCTGAAAGAAGCGAAGCCGGACCTCCTGATCGGGGTGGGTGGCTGTGTGGCGAGCCAGGAAGGTGCGGCGATCGTCTCTCGCGCGCCCTACGTGGACCTCGTCTTCGGCCCGCAGACACTGCACCGCCTGCCGCAGATGATCGACGCGCGTCGCGCGAGCGGCCGCGCCCAAGTCGATATTTCGTTCCCCGAAATCGAAAAATTCGATCACCTGCCGCCTGCGCGCGTCGAAGGCCCGAGTGCCTTCGTCTCGATCATGGAAGGCTGCAGCAAATACTGCAGCTACTGCGTCGTGCCGTACACGCGCGGCGAGGAAGTCTCGCGCCCGCTCGACGACGTCTTGACCGAGATCGCCGGCCTCGCCGATCAAGGCGTGCGCGAAGTCACGCTGCTCGGCCAGAACGTCAATGCCTATCGCGGTCCGCTCGCGGCCGGGGCGGCGGAAATCGCCGATTTCGCCACGCTCATCGAATATGTCGCCGAGATTCCCGGCATCGAACGTATCCGCTACACGACATCGCATCCCAAAGAATTCACGCAGCGCCTCATCGACACATACGCGAAGGTCGACAAGCTCGTTTCGCACCTGCATCTGCCCGTGCAGCACGGCTCGGACCGCATCCTGATGGCGATGAAGCGCGGCTATACGGTGCTCGAGTACAAGTCCGTGATCCGCCGGCTGCGCGCCATCCGCCCCGATCTCTCGCTCTCGACCGACATCATCGTCGGCTTTCCCGGCGAAACCGAAGCGGACTTCGACAAGACAATGGCACTCGTCGACGAGATGAGCTACGACACGAGTTTTTCGTTCATCTACAGCCCGCGGCCCGGCACCCCAGCCGCCAATCTGCACGACGACACGCCGCGCGAAATCAAGTTGAAGCGCCTGCAGCATTTGCAGGCGACGATCGACGCGAACGTCGTGCGGATCAGCGCCGCGATGGTCGGCAAGGTAGAGCGCATCCTCGTGGAGGGGCCGTCGCGCAAAGACCCGACCGAACTCGCAGGACGCACGGCGAACAATCGTGTCGTGAATTTCCCGGCGCCGCTCGCCGCGCATTCGAGACTCATCGGCCAGATGATCGACGTGCGCATCAACCATGCTTATCCGCATTCGCTGCGCGGCGAGCTCGTGCTCGCCGATGCGGCCGTGCATTGAGCCCTTACCCGTACCAGGACCGCCCTTCGCCTTGAAGACCGCTCAACCGCTGGAGTTCACCGCACCGCGCGACGACAACGCCCGCTTGGCCAATCTGTGCGGCCCGCTCGACGAGAACCTTCGCCAGATCGAGCAGGCGCTCGACGTCACGCTGCAGCGGCGCGGCCATCGCATCGCCATCCGCGGGCGTGGCGCCAAGTTGGCGCTCGGCGCGCTCGAAACGTTCTACAACCGCGCGCGCGAACCGCTTTCCGTCGACGACATCCAGCTCGCGCTCGTCGAATCGCGCCATCCGGGCAATCGCTCGGCCGCATCGTCCGATGACGAACGGAGCGACTCCGGCACGCGATACGATCCCGACCATCCATTCGACGAGCCCGCGGGCATCGACGACGAGAACCTCGAGGAGCTCGGCCCGAAGCTTTACACGCGCCGCGCCGATTTACGCGGCCGCACGCCCGCGCAGCGCGAATATCTGAAGCAGATCGTCTCGCACGACGTGACATTCGGCGTCGGCCCGGCCGGCACGGGCAAAACCTATCTTGCCGTGGCATGCGCGGTGGACGCGCTCGAGCGCGATCAGGTCAAGCGCATCGTGCTGACGCGCCCGGCCGTCGAGGCCGGCGAACGCCTGGGCTTCTTGCCCGGCGACCTCGCACAGAAGGTCGACCCGTATCTGCGGCCCCTGTACGACGCGCTCTACGATCTACTCGGCTTCGACAAGACGGCCAAGATGTTCGAGCGCCAGATGATCGAAATCGCACCGCTCGCCTATATGCGCGGACGCACGCTCAATCACGCCTTCATCATCCTCGACGAAGCGCAAAACACCACGCCCGAGCAGATGAAGATGTTTCTCACGCGCATCGGCTTCGGCTCGAAAGCCGTCGTGACGGGCGATACCACGCAAATCGATTTGCCGCGCGGCTCGAAGAGCGGCCTCATCGAAGCGCAGCACGTGCTCGCCAACGTGCGCGGCATTGCGCTCACACGCTTCACGAGCGCCGATGTCGTGCGTCACCCGCTCGTCGCTCGCATCGTCGAAGCGTATGACCAGCACACGAAGAAAGAGGACGGTCATTCGTCCGACGACCGCTGATGAGCGGGGCCTCCATGACGCGCCGCCCGAGCCACCGTCGCCGCCACGCGCCTGCGTTTCGTGGCACAACGCTGAAGGCGCCCGCATGAGCGGCGCTCCCCGCCTCGCGCTCTCGCTGCAATTCCCGGCGGCCGGCGCCTATCCGGAGCACAAGACGCTTTTGACGCGCGCGCGCGTGAGCAGCTGGGTGAAGGCGGCGCTTTTCGCTGACGGCGAACTCACGCTACGCTTCGTCGACACCGACGAAGCGCGCCTGCTGAACCGTACCTATCGCGGCAAGGACTACGCGACCAACGTGCTGACTTTCGCCTATGCGGAGTCCGAGGAAGATCCCGTCTCGGGCGACATCGTCGTGTGTTGTCCAGTCATCGAAAAAGAAGCGGCCGAGCAGCGCAAGCCGCTCGAAGCCCACTATGCGCACATGATCGTGCACGGCACGCTGCACGCGCAGGGCTACGATCACGAGGCCGAGGACGAAGCGCACGAAATGGAGGCGCTCGAGACCGAGATTCTCGGCAAGCTCGGCTTTACCGACCCGTACCGCGAGCGCTAGCGAGCGCCCACGAACGCCACCTCCCGCTCCGACGCCATGTCCTCAGCCGTGTGTTCCGAACCCGACGACAACGTGCCCGAGCCGGCATGCGCCTATCCGCCGTCGCTCGGCGAAGCGCGCCTGCTCTCGGACGACGAACTCGCCGCTTCGCTGGCCGCGACGCTCGAACATTGGGACCGCGCATCCGACGTGTGGCTGTTCGGCTATGGCTCGCTGATCTGGAACCCGGGCATGCCGGCCGCGGAGACGATCCACGCGCGCGTGCGCGGCTATCACCGCGGGCTCTATCTGTGGTCGCGGGTCAATCGCGGCACCCCCGAGCAGCCGGGCCTCGTACTCGCCCTCGACCGCGGCGGGTCCTGCACGGGCGTGGCGTTCCGGCTCGATGGGCAAAGCGCCATGCCGCACTTGCAGGCGCTCTGGCGTCGCGAAATGGTGATGGGCTCGTACCGGCCCGCATGGCTGCCCTGCTCGCTCGCCGACGGACGCCGCGTCGCCGCGCTCGCGTTCGTCATGCGCCGCGATGTGCCGACCTACACAGGCAAGCTGCCCGACACGGTCGTCAAGACGGTGCTCGGTTGCGCGCGCGGCCGCTACGGCACGACACTCGACTACGTGAGCCGCACCGTCGACGCGTTGCGCAAAAGCGGCATGCCGGACCGTGCGCTGGAAGCGCTGCTCCGGCGTTGCCTCGGGGAATAGCTCGAGCCGGACGGCCCGAAGCGAGTGATCACTTCGGCAGCATTAGCCGGCCCATCAGACGCACATCAGACGCACATCAAACGCCGAGCAGCGCGGCTCCGCCGACCGCGACACCCGCCACCGCCACAGCGAACGCGCCTGCCAGCAGCCAGCGGCGCCGCGTCAACAGCGTGATCGCCGCGAGCGAAATCGCCACCTGCGTGAGCGTCGTTGCCTGCGCCCAACGATGGTGCAGGTGCAGTTGGTGCTCGCTGGCCTCGTCGGCTTCCCGCACCCCTTTTTCAAGCGCTTCGGCG
The DNA here is from genome assembly GCA_966421005.1 of uncultured Paraburkholderia sp. Taxonomy (GTDB): domain Bacteria; phylum Pseudomonadota; class Gammaproteobacteria; order Burkholderiales; family Burkholderiaceae; genus Trinickia. Next base: position 75,702 of record CBJLAJ010000001.1, on the reverse strand, counting down.
TGCTCCCGGATCGCCGATTTCTGCTGCGCATACTTGGCCATGTCAGCCGTGAACTTGGCGCTCGCCTTCGCGTCGCTCGCGGCAAGCGCGGCGCCAAGCTCGGCCAGATTCTGCTTTTCTCCCTTCGCCTGGTAGTAGCTCCACTGATTGGCGGCTTCCGTCTTGCGGATGGCCGCTTCGTTCTTGTAGAAGAGCGCGAGCCCTTCGGTGGAGCCGCCCTGGTAAGAAAAGACAGCACCAATCGTCGCGAGGATCGCCGTCATGACGGCAACACGTCCGGCGAACGGATCGGGCGTGGCGCCCGATCCGCCGTGAGGACTGTCACCGTGACCATGTCCGCCGTGGCCCGCATGTTCGAGCGCCTCTTCATGGGGCCCCCGGACCTCGAATTCTTCCGACATATTTGTTTCGCGAAAAAAGGGTAGAAGAAAAATGGCTGCGCGCTATCTTGTCTCAAAATAGGCGTGTCTCAAAATACCGCAATGCTGCGCGACTTTATCAGCACGGGATGTCCGCTGAGGTGTCGCACGGCTGGTGTATCCTTGACTTTCCGTGTACCACGCGTCCGGTTGTTTCCGGGCGCCTCGCCATGAACGACTCCTATCCCAGTCGACGACAAACCGACAAACCGCACGAAAAGCGTTCGCTGCTCGAGCGTCTGACCGACTTCATCTCTCCCGAGCCCGATTCGCGCGCCGAATTGCTCGACATCCTGCAAGACGCGCACGAACGCAACCTCATCGATGCCGATTCGCTTTCGATGATCGAAGGCGTGTTCCAGGTATCCGATCTTTGCGCGCGCGACATCATGATCCCGCGTGCGCAGATGGATGCGATCAATATCGCGGACAGCCCCGAGCAGTTCATCCCTGTCGTCCTCGAAAAAGCGCACTCGCGCTACCCGGTCTACGAAGGCAATCGCGACAACGTCATCGGCGTGCTGCTGGCGAAGGATCTGCTGCGCTACTACGCCGAAGAGGAATTCGACGTGCGCGGGATGCTGCGCCCGGCCGTCTTCATTCCCGAAGCGAAGCGGCTCAATGTGCTGCTGCACGACTTTCGCGTGAACCGCAACCATATCGCGATCGTCGTCGACGAATACGGCGGCGTGGCCGGTCTCATCACGATCGAAGACGTGCTCGAGCAGATCGTCGGGGATATCGAGGACGAGTTCGACTTCGACGAGGAAAGCGGCAACATCATCGCCTCGCCCGACGGCCGTTATCGCGTGCGCGCGCTGACCGAGATCGAGCAATTCAACGAGACGTTCGGCACCGACTTTTCCGACGAGGAGGTCGATACGATCGGCGGGCTCGTCACGCATCACTTCGGACGCGTGCCGCATCGCGGCGAGCGCGTTCGCATCGGCGATCTGATCTTCGAAATCCTGCGCGGCGACGCACGCCAGGTCCATGTGCTGCTCGTGCGGCGCGATCCGCTCGCCGGCCAGCGCGAACGCGAAGCCCAGCACGTGCAGACCTGAGCCGCATCCCACTTCCGCCTTCATCGTTCATGGCCGAACCGATTTCCTCTCGCGCGCGCCACGCGGCGCGCGCCGCATACAGCACGCCTGCCCACGCCGAAGCGGATCGCACAGCGCTCGCGGCCGTGCGTGGCGTGCCGCATTGGCACTATCTGGCCGCACTCGCCCTCGGCGCGGCCAATACGCTGTCGTTCGCGCCGACGCGCTCGGGCGGCTGGCTCGAACTCGCGCTTTTCGCGCTCTTTTATGGCTGCCTCGTTCGCACGAACCATTGGAAAAGCGCGGCACTGACAGGCGGGGCGTTCGGCTTCGGCAACTTCGTGACGGGCGTGTGGTGGCTCTACGTCAGCATGCACGACTACGGCGGCATGGCCGCGCCGCTCGCCATCGCGGCACTCGTGCTGTTCTCGCTCTATCTGGCGTTGTATCCCGCGCTCGCCGCCGGTATCTGGTCGGTCAGCGCGGGCCATTCGCGCCCCGGCCGCACCGAGCCCGCGTTCTCGCCGAACTGGCATGGCGCGTTCGCATTCGCGAGCGCGTGGGCGCTCGGCGAATGGCTGCGCGGAACCGTCTTCACCGGTTTTCCATGGCTTGCGAACGGCTATGCGCAAGTCGACGGCCCCCTCGCGGGCTTCGCGCCGCTCGTGGGCGTCTATGGCGTCGGCTGGATCGCCGCACTGGTCGCCGCGCTGTTGGCGCAGGCGATCGACCGGCTCGTCGCCCGCCCGGCGCAGCGCACGCGCGTCGTCCCGCCGGCATTCGTCGCGCTTGCGCTCGTCGCCAGCGGCATGGCGCTTTCGCACGTTGCCTGGACGCGCGCTGACGGCGCGCCGCTTTCCGCGCGCATTCTGCAAGGCAACGTGAAGCAGGAAATGAAGTTCGACGAAGCCGGTGTCGCGGCGGCGATCGCGCTTTACCAGAACATGATCACCGCCAAACCGGCCGATCTCGTCGTCACGCCCGAAACGGCCATTCCGCTGCTGCCCCAGCAGTTTCCCGAGGCCTTCGGCCATGCCGTGCGCCAATTCGCCGACAGCACAGGCTCGTCCATCCTGCTTGGCGCATTCGGCGCGAAGATCACCCCCGACGGGCAGATCACCGAGCCGACGAACAGCCTGATCGGCGTGACGCCCGGCTCGGGCGTACTCTACCGTTACGACAAGCACCACCTGGTGCCGTTCGGCGAATTCGTGCCCTGGGGCTTTCACTGGTTCGTACGGCTCATGAACATTCCGCTCGGCGATCTGGCGAGCGGCAAACCGGTGCAACCGCCGTTCCAGGTTCGCCATCGGAGCGTCGATGTGGATATCTGCTACGAGGATATTTTCGGTGAAGAGATCGCACGCCGATTGCGCGAAGCGGCGACCCCGGCCAGTGTGCTCGTCAATGTGTCGAACCTCGCGTGGTTCGGCAACACGATCGCGCTCGATCAGCATCTGCAGATGGCACGCATGCGCACGCTCGAGACAGGGCGGCCTCTCATCGCCGCGACGAACACGGGCGCCACCGCCTCGATCGACTCGAAGGGGCGCGTCATCGCACGGTTGCCCGTCCTTGCGGCCGGCGCGCTCGACGTGCAGGTGCAAGGCATGACGGGCGCGACGCCCTACATCGCGACGGGCAACATCGTCGTGCTGGCCGTCTCCCTCCTGCTGCTCGCGCTTTGCGTGGCGTTCGGCCGGCGCCGGTGAGGCCGATCCGAGCGCTCCCGACCCGTCGAAAGGCGCAAGCCCATCCCAATCCGGTAAAATTCATCGTTTTAGCAGGCGGGAAGCGGCGGACGATGCGCCGGCCCGCGCCCCGGTCCGCGTGAGATTCCATTCGCGCGGCCAACCATCGGCTCGATCCGCGGCTCAGCCGCCGCGCGCCGCAAAAGGCACGATATGCTCACGTTTCAGCAAATCATTCTGACGCTGCAGTCCTATTGGGACCAACAGGGCTGCGCGCTGCTTCAGCCCATCGATATGGAAGTCGGCGCGGGGACGTCGCACGTGCATACGTTCTTGCGGGCCGTCGGCCCCGAACCGTGGCGCGCAGCCTACGTTCAGCCGTCGCGCCGTCCGAAGGATGGCCGTTACGGCGACAATCCGAACCGCCTGCAGCATTACTATCAATATCAAGTGGTGCTGAAGCCTGCGCCCGAGAACATCCTCGACCTCTATCTCGGCTCGCTCGCGGCGCTCGGCTTCGATTTGAAGCAAAACGACGTGCGCTTCGTCGAGGACGATTGGGAGAACCCCACGCTCGGCGCATGGGGCCTCGGCTGGGAAGTCTGGCTCAACGGCATGGAAGTCACGCAGTTCACCTACTTCCAGCAGGTCGGCGGCCTCGATTGCAAGCCCGTGCTCGGCGAAATCACCTACGGGCTCGAACGGCTCGCCATGTACCTGCAAAAGGTGGAGAACATCTATGACCTCATCTGGACGGAGTGGGAGGAAGCGGGCCCGAACGGCCCCGAGATGCGCCGGCTGACGTATGGCGATGTCTACCACCAGAATGAAGTCGAACAATCGACTTACAACTTCGAGCACGCGAACGTCGATCTGCTCTTTACGCTGTTCTCAAGCTACGAGTCGGAAGCGAAGCGCATGATCGAAACGCAGCTCGCGCTGCCCGGCTACGAGCTCGTGCTCAAAGCGGCCCATACGTTCAACCTTCTCGATGCGCGAGGCGCGATCTCCGTGACCGAGCGCGCTGCCTATATCGGCCGCATCCGTGCCCTGTCGCGCCTCGTCGCCCAGGCCTACTACGATTCGCGCGAAAAGCTCGGCTTTCCGATGCTCGGCAACCCCGTGCATGGCGTACGCGGTCTCACGACCGATGCGCAAGAAGCCGCACTGCCCGCCTGGGCGCCGCCGCTCAAGGTCGAGCGTACGATCGACGAGCAGTGACCCACATCCAGCACCCGAACATGAATCAGAACGAACAAGCCACGCTCCTCGTCGAGCTGCTGACCGAAGAATTGCCGCCGAAAGCACTCGCGCGCCTCGGTGAAGCTTTTGCCACCGGCCTCGTGGAGCGGTTGGCCGCGCGAGATCTCATCGCCGGCGAGCCCTCGTTCGAGCGCTTTGCGACACCGCGGCGCCTGGCCGTCGCAGTGAAGCACGTGCGTACCGTCGCACCCGCCAAGGAAGTGCGGGAAAAGGTCCTGCCCGTGTCGGTCGCGTTCGATGCGAACGGACAGCCGACCGCGCCGCTCGCCAAGAAGCTCGCGGCACTCGGTTTTCCCGATATCGCCATCGATCAGCTCGAGCGCGCGCAAGACGGCAAGGCCGAAGCGCTCTTTTTGCGCTACTCGGCGCCCGGCGCGACACTCGCCGCGGGGTTGCAGGCCGCGCTCGACGAAACGCTCGCGAAGCTGCCGATCCCGAAGGTGATGACCTATCAGCGTCCCGACGGCACGAGCGTACAGTTCGTCCGCCCCGTTCAGCGGCTCACGGTCTTGCATGGCGAAGATGTCGTACCGGTGACCGCGTTCGGTATCGATGCCGGCGACACCACGGTCGGCCACCGCTTCCTGTCGGACGGTCTCGTGGCCATCCTCCATGCCGACGATTACGCTGCCACGCTGCGCGCGAAGGGGCACGTGGTGGCGAACTTCGCCGATCGCCGCGCGAGCATCGTGACGCAATTGCGCGCGCATGCGGGCGACGATGTCGTGGTCATGCCCGAGGCGCTGCTCGACGAAGTGACCGCACTCGTGGAATGGCCCGTGGTCTATGCCTGCCGTTTCGAAGACGAGTTCCTGCAGGTCCCGCAGGAGTGTCTGATCCTGACGATGCAGACGAACCAGAAGTATTTCGCGCTGACCGACAGCGAAAGCAAGTTGCGCTCGCGGTTTCTGATCGTCTCCAACATCGAAACGAAAACACCCGACGAGATCGTCGAAGGCAACGAACGTGTCGTGCGGCCGCGGCTCGCCGATGCGAAGTTCTTCTTCGAGCAGGACAAGAAAAAGCCGCTCGCCGAGCGCGTGCCGCTGCTCGCGAACGTCGTCTATCACAACAAGCTCGGCTCGCAATTGGCGCGCGTCGAGCGCCTCGTCGCACTCGCCGGCAAGATCGCTCCGCTCGTCGACGCGAACATCGCCGAGGCCGAGCGCGCGGCGTATCTCGCCAAAGCCGATCTGTTGACCGATATGGTCGGCGAGTTCCCCGAGCTGCAAGGCACGATGGGCACCTACTACGCGCGCCATGACGGCGAGGCCGAGGATGTCGCGCTGGCCTGCAGCGAGCACTACCAGCCGCGCTTTTCAGGCGACGCGCTGCCTTCGACACGCGTCGGCACGGCGGTGGCGCTCGCCGACAAACTCGAAACGCTGGCTGGCATCTGGGGCATCGGCCTCGTGCCAACCGGTGAAAAAGACCCGTTCGCACTGCGTCGCCACGCGCTAGGTGTGCTGCGCATTCTCATCGAAAACGCGTTGCCGATCGATCTCCTCGAGCTCATCGACGCGGCATGCGGCGTCTTCGCGGGCGAGCAACAAGTCGCCGATTCGTCGAAAGCGCTCTACGCCTTCTTCATGGACCGCCTGCGCGGGCTGCTGCGCGAGCGCGGCTATTCGGCCGGCGAAATCGAGGCCGTGCTGAGCCTCGAGCCGCGGCGTATCGACGATGTCGTCGCGCGCCTCGACGCGGTTCGCGAGTTCGCCGCACTGCCCGAAGCCGAAGCCTTGGCGGCGGCCAACAAGCGTATTTCGAACATTCTCAAGAAGTCCGAACTCGACGCGAAGCCGGTGCTCGACGCGCAGGCCTCGGCGCACGGAGTCGATCTGGGCCTCTTGGTCGAAGACGCCGAAAAGACGCTGAGCGACGCGCTGGGCAAGGTGGCACCCGCGGTGCAATCGCAGCTCGCCGAGCGCGACTACACGCGTGCGCTTTCCGCGCTCGCCGCGCTGCGCGCACCGGTCGATACGTTCTTCAACGATGTCATGGTGAACGCCGAGGACGAAGCGCTGCGCAAAAACCGGCTCGCCTTGCTTGCGGCGCTGCATGCGCAGATGAACTGCGTCGCCGACATTTCGAAGCTTGCGGCCTGACGCCGGGAACGATCGCCATGACCTTCAGCAAGAAGCTCGTCATCCTCGATCGCGACGGAGTCATCAACGTCGATTCGGATGCCTTCATCAAGTCGCCTGACGAGTGGATCGCGATTCCCGGCAGCCTCGAAGCCATCGCCCGGCTCAATCAGGCCGGCTACCGCGTCGTGGTTGCATCGAACCAGTCGGGCATCGGTCGCGGCCTGTTCGACATGGCGGCACTCAACGCGATGCATGCGAAAATGCAGCGCGCCGCGGCCGCGGTGGGCGGTCGCATCGATGCCGTGTTCTTCTGCCCTCATACGGCCGACGATCAATGCGAATGTCGCAAGCCGAAACCGGGGCTTCTCAAGATGATCATGGACCGCTTCGAGATCGAGCCGTCGGTCACGCCCGTCGTCGGAGATGCGCTGCGCGATCTCGAAGCCGGTGCGGCGCTCGGCTTCGACCTGCATCTCGTGCTGACGGGCAAAGGCGCGAAGACGCTCGCCGCGGGCGGTCTGCCCGAAGGCACCAAGGTGCATGAAGACCTGAAACACTTCGCGCTCGATTTCCTCGCCGAGCACGACGAGTAGACTCTCATTCCGATGCGCTTTCTTCGCTCACTCGTCCTTTTCTGTTTCCTCATCGTCTTCACGATCCCCTACGCTACGGCATGCTTCATCGCATTTCCGTTCATGCGGGCCGACAAGCGGTACTGGATGGCTGTCGGCTGGTGCCGGGCGACGCTCGTCGTCGCGCGTCATCTGAACGGCATTCGCTACCGCGTCGAAGGCATGGAAAATCTTCCCGACGGCCCCGCAGTACTGCTTCCCAAGCATCAATCGGCCTGGGAGACCGTCGCGCTGCCGGCCATCATGCCGCGCCCGTTGTGCTACGTCTTCAAGCGCGAGCTGCTCTATGTGCCGTTTTTCGGTTGGGCGCTCGGCATGCTGAAGATGATTCACATCAATCGCAAGGAAGGCAAATACGCTTTTGCGTCGGTCGTGAAGCAGGGCCGGCAGCGTATGAGCGAAGGCGCGTGGGTCATCATGTTCCCCGAGGGCACGCGTACGGCTGTCGGCACGCAGGGCAAGTACAAGTCGGGCGGCGCGCGGTTCGCGATCGACGCGGGTGCGTGCGTCGTGCCGATCGCGCACAATGCGGGACGTGTCTGGCCTCGCAACTCGTTCATCAAATACCCTGGTATCGTAACGGTGTCGATCGGCAAACCGATCGATACCGTCGGGCTCTCGGCGGATGAGGTCAACACGCGCGTCGAGAGGTGGATCGAAACCGAGATGCGCCGTATCGATCCGGATGCTTATTACAGCGATGCCCAAGCCTGCTCCACCCAGCCGCGCTAAAGCGCTCGAAAACCGGCAACTCGATTTGCCGTTATTTGCCGAGCCGCCCGTCGAAACGTCCCCCGCACCTGCGGCGCTTCAACCGCCCGATCCCGCTGCGAAGCTTGCCCCCGGCGTCAAGCTTCGCCGGCTGACGCTCGACGGTCGCACGCTCGAATATGGCCTCAAACGCTCGCCGCGCCGCACCATCGGCTTCACGATCGACGGCGGCGGCCTGACGATCACCGCGCCGCGCTGGGTCACGCTCGCCGATATCGAAGCCGCCATTGCCGGCAAGCAGCGGTGGATTTTTGCGAAGCTGTCGGAATGGCAAACGCGCGCGGAGCAGCGCGCGCTGCCGCGTATCGAATGGCGCGACGGGGCGCAGATTCCCTTTCTCGGCAAACCGGTCACCGTCGCGCTGGGATCGTCGCATGGCGCGTTACGCTTCGATCTCGAGGCAGCCGTGCTCGCACTCGCCTTGCCCGCCCATGCCGATGCCCAGCAAATCAAGGATCGCGTGCAAGGCTGGCTGCAGACCGAGGCCAAGCGTGTGTTCGGCGAGCGGCTCGATGTCTACGCGCAAAAGCTTGGCGTCGCGTTCAAGGGCTACGCGCTCTCGTCGGCCGCAACGCGCTGGGGCAGTTGTTCGAGCGACGGACGCATCCGTCTCAACTGGCGGCTGATTCACTTTCCGCTGTCGATCGTCGATTACGTCGTCGCCCACGAACTTGCGCATTTGCGCGAAATGAACCACAGTCCGCGCTTCTGGCAGACGGTCGAGTCGATCTTTCCCGAGTTTCGCGAAGCGCGGCACACGCTCAAGCATCACCCGCCCGAGCTGCTTCCTGCGTTGTAACGCCAGGCTCGGCCGAGCGCCGGCCTGCGTCGTCTATCAGCGCTTTTTCTGGATGAACTCGATCTTGTATCCGTCCGGATCGGCGATGAATGCGATCACGGTCGTTCCGTGCTTCATCGGGCCGGCTTCGCGAACGACAGTGCCGCCTTGCGCCTTGATTTTTTCACAGGCCGCGTAAGCATCGTCGACCTCGATCGCGAGATGGCCGAACGCATTGCCGAGGTCATACGTTTTCGTATCCCAGTTGTGCGTGAGCTCGAGCACCGTCCCTTCGCTCTCGTCCGCATAGCCTACGAACGCCAACGTGAAGCGGCCGTCGGGATAATCTTGCCGGCGCAGCACCTTCATGCCCAGCAGTTCCGTATAGAACGCGATCGAGCGATCGAGATCGCCGACGCGCAACATCGTATGCAGCAAACGCATAGTGTGCTCCTCGTTGCGTCGTTGAAAAGGCAGACTCTAGCAATAAAGCGCTGGCCGCGCGTTGCCCCTCTCGTCCGTACGGTTACTCGGCGCGCGCAATGCGGTGGCTGCGACATTTTGGTATGTTACGCGGCACGCTCCCCCATCCATCGCGCCTGCCCGACAGGACACAATGAACACAGCCGCCTCCCGCGTTGCCGCCTCTGCCTCCTCGCACCTGCGTCGCGCGCCGGACACGTTCGCGATTCTGGCGATGGTCGTGCTCTGCGCCATCTGGGGATTCCAGCAAGTCGCAATCAAATCGACAAACGGATTGATCGGGCCGATGCTGCAAGCCGCCCTGCGCTCGGCTATCGCCACGGTGCTGGTCTGGGGCTGGACGCGGGCCCGCGGCACGCGGCTTTTCACGGCGGACGGAACGCTCGGTGCCGGCCTCCTTGCAGGTCTGCTCTTCGCCGGCGAATTCATCTGCATTTTTCTGGGCCTGACTTTCACCAGTGCGTCCCGGATGGCTGTCTTTCTCTATACGGCGCCCTGCTTCACGGCGCTGGGGCTCCATCTTTTCGTGCCGGGCGAACGCATGCGCGCGGTGCAATGGCTTGGAATCGTCGTCGCTTTCGCGGGCATGGCGCTCGCGTTCGCCGACGGCTTCGCACGCGCACCCGCCGCGGGCTCGACGCTGACAGGGCTCCTCGGCGACGCGCTGGGCGTGCTGGCCGGGGCACTGTGGGCCGCGACGACGGTCGTCGTACGGGCCACGTCGCTGTCTCACACAAGCGCGAGCAAAACGCTCTTTTATCAGCTATCGGTCTCGGCCATCGTGCTCTTCGCGTTGGCGCTGCTGCGCGGCGAAACCCATACAGTCCATCTCACGGCGTTGGCCATCGCAAGCCTCGCCTATCAGGCGGTCATCGTGGCCTTCGTGAGTTATCTGACCTGGTTCTGGCTGCTGACGCGCTATATGGCGTCGCGCCTGTCGGTGTTCTCGTTCCTCACCCCGCTGTTCGGCGTGACGTTTGGGGTGGTATTGCTCGGGGAGTCGTTCAGCGCCCGCTTTCTGCTTGCATCGGCGCTCGTTTTGGGCGGCATCGTACTCGTGAATGCGCCCGCTCGCCGCGTCGGCGCCTCGTCCACCTGAGTTCAGCGCCTGGGCGCGCCGGCGCCATTCGAAGACGTCAGCGCCTGCGTTGCGCGCACGTATTCTTCGACAGGTACATCTTCCGCGCGGCGCGCGAGATCGAAGCCGAGTGCCTCGAAGTCGATTCTGTCGCGATAGGCCGCGAGCGTATTGCGGAGCATTTTGCGGCGCTGCGAAAACGCCGCGGTGACAAACTCGGAAAAAGCCTGCTCGTCCACGGGCACGAGTTCGCCCGGTCGATAGGGAATCATTCGCACGATCGCGGAATCGACCTTCGGCGGCGGCTGAAACGATTCGGGCGGCACATCGAGCAGCTTGTCCATCGCATAGCGGTACTGCAGCATCACCGAAAGCCGCCCAAACGCCTTCGTTCCGGGCTCGGCCACCATGCGCTCCACCACCTCGTTTTGCAGCATGAAGTGTTGATCGACGACGATCGGCGCCCATGCCATCAAGTGAAAGAGCAACGGACTCGAGATGTTGTAAGGCAAATTGCCGACGATACGCAGCGTCGGATGCGCCAGCGTATCGACGAGCGTCGCGAAATCGAATGCAAGCGCATCCCCGGCGTGCAGCGCCAGGCGTTCGCCGAACTTGTCGTTCAGCCGCGCGATCAGATCGCGGTCGAGTTCCACGGCATGAAGCGGCGAACCTGGCGCGGCCACATGTTCGATCAGCGGTTCGGTCAGCGCGCCGAGTCCCGGGCCGATTTCGACCATCCGTTCGCCGCGCACCGGGCGAATCGTCGCAACGATCGAATCGATCACGCCGAGATCGACGAGGAAGTTCTGGCCGAATCGCTTGCGTGCGAAATGACCTTGATGCTGTTTGCTGCTGCTGTTGGACATTGCGTAATATCACCCGCCGCGCCGGTTGCGCGCCATCGCGACGGCCGTATCGATGGCGGCAATGAGGCTGCCCGCATCGGCCCGGCCGGTGCCGGCCAGATCGAGCGCCGTGCCGTGGTCGACCGATGTTCGAATGATCGGCAAACCAAGCGTCACATTGATGCCTTCGCCGAATGTCGCGTACTTGAGCACAGGCAGGCCTTGATCGTGGAACATCGCCAGCACGCAGTCGGCCTGCTCGAGGTAGCGAGGCTGAAACAGCGTATCGGCCGGATACGGGCCGCGCGCATCGATTCCGCGCTGCGCCGCAAGCGCAAGTGCGGGTGAAATCACATCGATCTCCTCACGCCCCAGATAGCCGCTCTCGCCCGCGTGCGGGTTCAGTCCCGTCACGAGAATGCGCGGCACGGGCAGGCCGAAATCGCGCCGCAGATCGCGCTCTATGATCGCGAGCGTCTCGACGATACCGTCGATCGTCAATGCAGCCGGTACATCCTTCAACGGTAAATGCGTGGTGGCCAGCGCGACACGCAGTGGCCGCGCACCCGTTCCCGCCAGCATCATGACGACGCGAGGCGTATTCGTCCTTTCGGCGAGATATTCGGTGTGCCCCGTAAAAGGCACCCCGGCGTCGTTGATCGTGCTCTTTTGCAGCGGCGCGGTGACGATAGCGTCGAGCGTACCCGCCAACGCGCCGTCGATGGCATCGTCGAGCAGACGCAACACGTAAGGCCCGTTCGCCGCGTCCAGCCGCCCCGCCACCGCCTCCTTGGCGAGCGGACGGTGTTCGACACGTACCGGAGCCGCGGGGTTCGCGGCCGCATCGACTGCGAGCGACGCCCAATCGACGCCCACGGCGCGCGCGCGCGTGGCCAGCAGCGCTGCGTCGCCGAATACGGTAAAGCTTGCGTCTGGCCAGTGCGCCGCGGCGCCCGCCAGCGCCATCGCCGTCAATTCGGGACCGACGCCGGCGGGTTCACCGGTCGTGATCGCGATCTGCAGCGGAGGGCGAAGGGCGCGTGTCATGGCTCACTGACTCATTGCTTTGCGAGCGAGCCGCCGAGCTTGTATTCGATGTAGGCGGAATCGCGCAATTGACGCAACCAGTCCGCGTAAGCTTGCTCGGCCTTGCGCTGGCCGATCGCCTGCCGTGCAAGGTCCATCTGCTGCTGAATCGAGCCTTGCGCCTCGCGGCGGCCGAGCACCTGAACGAGGTGGTAGCCGTATTCGGTGCGAATCGGCTGACTGATTTCGCCGTCCTTGAGGTTATTCATCGCGCGCTCGAATTCGGGTACGGTCTCGCCCGGGCTGATCCAGCCGAGATCGCCGCCCTGCGATGCGGAACCGTCTTGCGAGTAGGTCCGTGCGAACTTCGCGAAATCGCCGCCCGCCTCGATCTGCTGACGGATATCGAGTTCCTGCTGGCGCGCCTGCTGCTCGCTGACACTGCCGGGAACGACGCGCAACAGGATATGGCGTACGTGCGTCTGCACGAGCTTCGGTGCATCGCCCGCGCTGCCGCCAACACCGGTACGGCGATCGGCGAGGCGCACGATCTCGAAGCCGTCCGCCGTACGAATGAGGTCCGGGCTCACTTCACCCGGACGCAGTTGCGACGACGCCTTGACGAAATCCTCGGGCAGCCTCGACGGTGGCTGGAAACCGAGGTCGCCGCCCTTTTTGGCGTCGCTCGCCTGGGATTCCTCTTTCGCGAGCGACTCGAACTTCGCGCCGCCCTTGGCGCGATCGAGGATGGACTGCGCCTTTTGCTGCGCGGCCGCCAGTACCTCTTGCGAGGCACCCTCCGGCACCTTGACGAGAATGTGCTCGATGCGCAGGTCCTGCTGCACCTTCGCCTCGGGCCCGCGCTGGCTCGCGATGTAGTTCGCCACCTCGGCATCGGATACGGTGACCTTGCTGTCCACCTCGCGCTCGCGCAGCTTCGACAGCGTCAACTCGGTGCGCGCATCGCGCGTAAAGACGGACCAGGGCACGCCTTGCGCCTCGATACGCGCGCGATAGATGGCAAGCGACATGTTGTTCGCCTTCGCCAGACGCTGCAGCGCCGCCTCGACAGCGGCGTCATCCACGGTGATACCGTCTTCCTTCGCGCGCTGCAGTTGAATACGCTCGAGGATCATCTGATCGAGCACCTGACGCGTCAGCTGGTCGGTGGGCGGCACCGGCGCGTTTTGCTGCCGCAGGCGGCGCGCCACGAGATCGGCGCGCTGTTGCAGCTCGCGCTCGGTGATGACGTCGTCGTTGACGACGGCCGCAACGGAATCGACCGATTGCGCGCTCAGGGCTGCCCCTGTCTGGGCCGCGGCCGGCCCCGCCGGCATGAAGACGAGAGCGGCCCCGATACCGGCCGCGAGCGTTGCCCAGCGAAGCTTATTCGAAATTGCCACAGCTACTCCATTCATATCGGGCCGCCAAGACCGGGCCCTGCCCCGTTTTTGCGAAAATCGATCGCGCACATCCAAGCGCAGCATCGTCGCGCATCATTCGTAGTCCGAATAACGCGAAACCGGCAGCGGTGGGGGCGGCGGCGGCGTATAGCCCGCCACACTGGCCCTGAATGCTGCCGTGAGTCCGTTGTCGACATTCGACAAGCCTTTCAGCGTCAACTGCGCCAGCATACGCGTTGACGAGCGGGCACCGCCTGCCGAGTTGACGCCGTTCGCGTAGCGCTGCACGCCGACGCCGAGCGTCCAGCAGTCGGCATCGTACTGGAAGCCGACGAGCCCGTCGACGATGCGGTGACCGGCCAGGTCGTAGTTGAACCGCCCCACGCCGTAGAGCCGACGCGTAATCGGCCATTCGCCCGATACCACGAACTGGTTGATCGGCACATTGTCGAGCGTGTCGTTGGCCCGCGTGTAACGATAGGCCATGTTCACGACCTTGCGCGCCTCCGGACTGAAGCCGAAGCCGACGCTCGAACGCACCAGCTGGTTGTTGTCGGCATTATATTGGAACGCCGTTTCGGAGGCGAAACCCGCACCGAGCTTGATCGACGCGCCCGCGATCAGGTCCGAATGGCTCGTGGCCGGAACCGGGTCGCTCGCCGTAAGTCTCACGCGCTGATCCCGGAAGTAGTACTGCTGGGCAATCACGAACCGGGCACGCTCATCGCCCGTCGCCGCGTTGATGAAACGGGTCGTGAGACCGGCCGTGAGACGGTTCGCGTCGGCAATGCGGTCGTTGCCGACGAACGTGTTCGGCGTGAAGATTTCCGCCAGCCCGAAGTCCGATTCCGCGGTATCGAAAAGCGGCGCGAAGTTCTGGTTTCGATAGGGCGTGTAGACGTAGTAGAGCCGCGGCTCGAGTGTCTGGATATAGTCTTCGCCGAAAAGCCGCAGCGAGCGCTCGAAGATGAGGCCCGTATCGAAGCTGTAGGTCGGAATCGACTCGGTGAAGTTTTTCGGTTGCCCGGCCGGGGCCGTCGAACCCAGGCTCGTCAGGTTGTACGAGGCGAAGTGCATCTGCACTTTCGGCACGACGAAATAGCCCGGCCCGATCAATCCATACGACAGGTACGGATTGAACATGAGGCGGTTGCCCTGCGTCGCATCGTCGGCCGTGATATGAAAGCGCGTGTAATCGGCTTCGACGCCGTAGTCGAACCCGCCGACGTTGTATCGCGTGTATTTCACGTTCAACTGCGGTTCGCGGCCGTAGGGTGCCGCCGCGTCGTTGTACGTCTGCCAATGCTGCTCGCGGGCCAGCACGGACCACGGCCCGTTGTTGTACGTGATGCCCGCTTCCTGGTCGTAGATGATCTGCGTGCCGACCAGGAACTGGTTGCCGACGGTCGCGAGATCCTGCGAGTAGGTGTCGTCCGATACCCGGTTGTAGTTCACGTACGCGCCGAAGCCGCCGCCCAGGTTCTGGCTGTGTTGCCAGTAGATCGCGTAGCGATCCTTGCGCTTGATCGCATCGTGCGGCAAGTACTCGGCCGTAAAGGTGCCCGTGTACGATGGCGAAAGGTATCGAAACGACCCTTGCGTTTGCACGCCGCGTTTGGAAATGATGCGCGGCGTGAGCGTGAAATCGCGATTCGGCGCAATGTTGAAATAATAGGGCTGCGAGAATTCGATGCCGTTCGTCGAGCTTACCGAGAAAAGCGGGGGCAACAGGCCGCTGCGCCTTTCGCCGCTTAGCGGGAACGAGAGCCAGGGGCTCGCGAAAATCGGCACGCCCTGAAAAAACAACACGCCATTGTGCGCAACGCCTTCATCGGCGCCAGTATCGAAATCGAACTCGCTGCCGCGGATGTACCAAGCGGGCCGCGTCTGGCATTCGCAGCCCGTATAGGTGCCATCGGTGAACACGGAGCGCTCGCGGTCGAGCAGTTCGACGCGCTTGGCACTGCCCGATCCGCCGCGCAGCGAGAAGCGATATTTCGGCGCGGGCATGTACCCCTCGTTCGCTTCGACCCTCAGATGCGCTTCAGGGCCGGCGAACAGCACGCCATTGCCGATCAGGCGCACGTTGCCGTACGCATCCGCGCGATCGGTATCTTCGTCGTAGTGAAGGGCATCGCCCTTGATGATCGTGGTCGGCCGGCGAATCTCGGCCGAGCCCTTGGCCGCGACATCGCGATCGGTCGTGCCGCCCGCGTGATCGCCCAAGACGAACGTGGCGGGCGCCGAGCCCGGCGCGACCGCATGTTCTTCGATCTGCGGCGCGAGTCTCAAGCCCCATGGCGCGTCGAGCTGCTGGGGCGCGGCAGCCGCGCCCGCCAGCTGCGCGTGCGAGACGGACGGCATCAGGCCCGGCATGGCGATCAGCGCAGCCGCGAGGCGTTTCATGCGCGGCGCGGTATCGCCGGAGAAATTCGTTCGAAGAAACTGTCTGGGCGGCATGTATCGTTTGGCGAATCGGCCCGGCAGCCAGGCACGGCGCCGTCGCACGACGTGCACCGCCGGCATCCGGTGGCGGTCTCGTCGTGCACGAGCAGCGCGCTCGACGCACGGGACGACGGGCGGTCAATCTGGACCGTGCAAAGGCCGACACGGGGCGCATCGTGAAAAGTCGTCGGGTATTATATGGCAAGACGTTTTGCCCTCCCCCGTCATGACAAATACTTTCCCGGCCGACGCCCGTGTGGAGGCGCTTGCCAACTGGCTGCGCACACACGAGGCCCGCTATGGCCTGAGCCTCGCAACACTCGCCCCCGCATCCGCCGATGCGAGCTTTCGCCGCTACTTCCGCCTCGCGAGCTCGGGCGGGCATGGACCGACGCTGATCGCCGTCGATGCGCCGCCGCCCGAAAAATGCCGGGAGTTCGCCCAGGTCGCGAGTCTGCTCGCAGGCGCCGGCGTCCACGTGCCGCGTGTGCTCGAATGCGATCTCGAACGAGGCTTCATGCTCGTCACCGATCTGGGCACGAAACCTTACATCGAGGTGCTCGATCCAGACGACACGCAAGCCGCCCGGCCGCTCATGCGCGACGCGCTCGACGCCTTGATCCGTTGGCAATCGAGTTCGCGCGAGGGCGTGCTGCCTGCGTTCGACGAGGCGTTCTTGCGCCGCGAAATGGAATTGATGCCCGAGTGGTTCATCGAGCGGCATCTCGGGCGCAACGTCGATGAGAACATGCGCGGCGTGCTCGATCGCACGTACGCGCTCTTGATCGCGAGCGCCCGCGCCCAGCCGCAGGTCTTCATGCTGCGCGATTTCATGCCACGCAATCTGATGGTCTGCGAGCCGAATCCCGGCGTGCTCGATTTTCAGGATGCGGTCTACGGTCCGATCACGTACGACGTTGCCTCGCTGTTGCGCGACGCGTTCCTGAGCTGGGACGAAGAGTTCGAGCTCGACTGCATCGCCTACTACTGGGAGCGCGCAAAGAAGGCCGGGCTGCCCGTCGATGCCGACTTCGGCGAGTTCTACCGGCAGATCGAATGGATGGGATTGCAACGGCACATCAAGGTGCTCGGGCTTTTTGCGCGGCTCTTTCATCGCGACGGTAAATCGCGCTATCTCGCCGATCTACCGCGTTTCGTGGGCTACGCGCGCAAGGTGAGCGAGCGCTATCGGCCGCTCGCGCCATTCGCGCGACTGCTCGACGAGCTCGAGGGGCGGGCGCATGAAGTCGGCTATACGTTCTGACGGTGCCCCACACAATGAGAAAAACATTGATCAACGCGATGATCTTTGCCGCCGGGCGCGGCGAAAGAATGCGCCCGCTCACCGACACCTGTCCGAAACCGCTGCTCGAAGTGGGCGGCAAACCGCTCATCGTCTGGCAAGTCGAGCGCCTTGCTGCGGCCGGTTTCGAAACGATCGTCATCAATCATGCGTGGCTCGGCGAGCAGATCGAAGCCGCGCTTGGGAGTGGCGCGCGCTGGGGTGTGCGCCTCGCCTATTCAGCGGAAGACACCGCACTTGAAACGGCTGGCGGCATCGCTCAGGCGCTACCGCTTCTCGAAGACGACGGCGCACCGGCCGTTTTCGCCGCTGTCAGTGGCGATGTCTATTGCGATTTCGACTATGAACGGCTCGCCGGCCCGGCGGCGCGCATGGCGGCAATGGACGAGCCCGGCATGCATCTCGTGATGGTGCCGAATCCATCGTTTCATCCCGACGGGGACTTTGCGCTCATTGACGGGACGCTCTCGCTCGATGGTTCACCACGCTATACGTTCGGCAATATCGGGCTTTACGACACGCGGATGTTTCGGGCACTGGCGCCGGGCGAGCGCTGCGCGCTGAGACCTTACTATCGCGAGACCATTGCCGCGGGGCGCGCAAGCGGGGAAGTATTCGATGGCCTCTGGGAGAACGTCGGTACGCCCGAGCAACTCGATGCGCTGGATCAGCGGCTCATAGCATCGAAATCCGGTCGATAATAAGCGTCGCCCGGCGAAGGTGGTGAACGGGGACCCTTTGAGTGCGGCAGCGCAGCGTGCCGCAGCCATCTCGCTCCACTATGAGCGGAGCTAAAGAGACAACAACCATGATCGTCACACGTCTCATACTAAAGAACTGGCGAAACTTTCGTGACGTGGATATCCCACTGCGCGAGCGGACGTACCTGCTTGGCGCAAATGCTTCGGGAAAGTCCAACCTGCTCGACGTTTTTCGCTTTCTCCGCGACATAAGCAAACCCCAAGGCGGTGGTCTGCAAAAAGCGATTCATGATCGGGATGGCATTCAGAAATTGCGCTGTTTACATGCTCGCCGCGATCCTGAAGTGAGCATTGAGGTGCATGTTGCGGAAACAGCCGACGACACTGAACCGTTGTGGCGGTACAAACTGGCGTTCAAACCTGAGGGAAAAGGGGCGCAGCGGACGCTGATCTCCGCCGGGCAAGTCTGGAAGGGCGCCCAAAAAATTCTTGACCGACCGGAAAAAGACGACAAGAAGGACGTTGTCCGTCTCACGCAAACAGCGTTGGAACAAATTCAGGGCAACGTGGCGTTCCGAGAACTGGCGGCATTTTTTAGCGAAACAACGTACAAGTCGGTACGAAGCTGGCGAGCGAAGCGGGACTGGAAGTCTGTCTTTCACTGAGAAAAAACGGCAACGGCTACCTTAGAAAACAGATATCGAAGTTTTGCGAAATGGCCCGACAACAGCCGGTGTTACTTATCACCGATTTGGATCGCTGTCCGTGCGCACCAACTCTGATTGCCGACTGGCTAAATGGCCGTCAACGACCGGACGCATTGATGTTCAGGGTGGCGGTTCGCGAAATTGAATCATGGTTACTCGCGGACCATCAGGCAATGCGTAGTCTGCTAGGGCAAAAAGCAGGGAAGCTTCCAGAGGCGCCCGATGATTTGCCCGACCCGAAGCAAACCCTGCTCTCCTTGGCTCAACGCGCGAAACGGGACGTGAGAGAGGACATCGTGGCAAACCGAGGTAGCGTCGCGTCCCAGGGGCTCGGGTACAACGCCCGCCTTGGACAAGTCATCCGTCAAGCATGGGAGCCGGCCCGCGCGGCGGATCGATCACCCAGTTTAGTGAAAGCAAGGGCACGGCTTCGGGCCCTTGCGGGCTAGAAACGAGTTGCACGTATGCGCCACCGCCCGCGTTGAGCCTGCGCATCCGTCATCCCCCGCCGGGGATTTCTCTTCCTACTTGCGCATACCTCATTTGCCGTATAGCGGCCCAGCAATATTCATCTGCACAATGATTTCGCGCGATCCATCGTCGCGAGCTGGTGCGACGGCCGGCGAGCGAATGATGGTTTGCGTTTAAACACCGCGCAAGCTGTTTCGAGCAGAAACGCGCAAAGCGGTTTTATCAATCAATTAGGATACCCAATCATGAGCCTTCACATATTCCCAGGCGCCAACGCCAATAAGTGTTACATCACGTATTTGGTCGTGGATGACAGTCTGTGTCTGCTCACACCGCTATTTTCCAACGACGGTGGCTTGGCCGTGTTCAAGGAGCAATTCGCCGACGGGCGCCAGCTCAAAGACACGAACGTGCCGGAGGACGTCTCGGAGCACGTCCGCTATCACGCCAATATCGAGAACCAGATTCTCCAGGGGTTCGGCGAAGATCTTCGTGGCAAGACCATCAACGGCAGGCACGGTCACTTTCCATTACCGCACAAAAAAGACGCCTTTGACGATCAAATCCTCGGCGGCCTGTTGACTAACAAGCTCATCTCAAAGCAGGACGTGCAGACACTGGCTACTCTGCCCAATTGGGGATAGCAAAGAATCTTCCCCTATCGCTGCAACGTTTCAGCCATCCAGCAAGTTCGATACATCGATTGACGCTCCGCCTGCGTTGCTGCCAACGGCTGATCAAAGCCGCGGCAGCTCGCATCGATTCGACCCGCAAGGAGATCACCATGAACTGGAATCGTGCCTTCACCGACTTGATCCGTAACGGCCGTCCGGCCTATTGGGGCAATTGGACGCTTTCGCCCAAACTCGCCCCGGGAGCCGTCGGCATCATTACCCCAGACACGGGGGACTTCACGCTCGTCAAGGAAGCAACGCCAGGCGTCGCCATCAGTAGCCGAACCGTTGCGAATCAGTGGAAGCTGTCGTCGAACAATGTCCACCGCACGGAATCCCAGGTCAGTCTCGATGCATCGGCCACCGATCCGAATACGGGAACGAAGATCGAAGCCGGGCTCGAAGTGAAGTGGGAGTTCTCGTCTGCGGGCGCAATCGCCTCCGAATTCAGCATCGAATCGGAGAAGTACATCAATGACCTGACTTCATTATCGAAGCCTGAAACCCTGAAGTGGTTGGCCGAACAGGCTCAGTCCGTGAGCATGGGCTCGGGCGACAACATCTCTCAGGGATTCGGCTTGATCACGAGCGCGATCTATGCGCATAGCGGCGTGAACGCCGGCTCGCAGGACAACAGCTCGTCGTTTTCGCTGACGGGCTCGGCGGGCGCGGTGCACGACATGCTCGGTGGCGCCAACGGCAAAGGCTCGTATCTCTCGGTCAACCAGCAAAAAAGCGTCGATCAGCATCTGTGGCCATTCAAGCCTGGTGAGATCGCGCCCGAGTCGATTCCGATCGCCTACACGGTCGCATCGTTCGACGGACATCTGTTGATTCCGAACTGGATCACCCGGCTCGGGGCGTTCGAAATCTATTTCAACAACAAACCGGGGTGTACTTACATCACTCACATCAAGCTGGCCTATGATTCGCCGCAAGGCCGCCGAAACGATGAATTTTCGCTCTCGGGCGGCATTTCGAAGACCGTCGGCAACATCCCGCTCAGCGCGACGAACATTCACGTAGAAGTGAAGTTTCAGGGCGTGGCCAATCACGACCAGTACACGTTCAATTGGGCCACGCCTTTGGGGCAGTGGCTCACGGGACGTCGCGAAATCGAAATGACCGGCGTCTGGCCGGGATCCACTCACGCGCGAGAAGTATAGAAACGCCGCCGTACGGTGTTGCAACGTCGACGAACTTATCATCCACCGCGTTCATATTTCACTGAGGCTAACATGTGCAAATACCAGAACAAGACAGATAAAGAAGCGATCGGAAAAAAGATTGCGAAGCTCGATCAGCCGGATAACGCAACGGCTGTCATGGACATCATCGATCAGATTTGCCGAGACGAAGAAGTTAAGCCAGACCGGGTGTCGCAATGGCTGAATCTCTTACGTAGCCATGGCGTCGAGGTCGGTATCGTCGGTGGCAAACATGCCTTTCCACTAATCGAAATATATCCAAGCGGGACAAAAGGCGCCGGGAAAGAAGACAGAATGTTTTTGGAAATAAGAGATACCGACGTTGAAGTCACCGGAGCGGGTCTCGGCCGACACAAATAGGCAAGCGCCGCTTCGCTTACTGGGAGCGCACCCATCGCTCGTCGCGCGGCGGTGGGTGCTTGTCTTTTGACTGATCGACGTCTTGTCGAGCGCGTCCCGCGCCAGCAAATTGAGCGCAGTGCTAATCCGAAGTCTGTCGAACCGCCCCCTCCTTGTCCTGCTCCCGCGAAACCGCATCGAGCACGGCGCGCTGCTGCTGCAGCGCCCACATCTGCGCAAATGCCCCGCCCGCTGCCAGCAGTTGCGCGTGCGTCCCTCGCTCGATAATGCGGCCATGCTCCATGACGATGATCTGATGCGCATGCACGACGGTCGACAACCGATGCGCGATCACGAGCGTCGTCCGTCCTCGCGCGATCTGATCGAGTTCGCCCTGAATCGCGCGCTCCGATCGCGAATCGAGCGCCGAAGTTGCTTCGTCGAAGACAAGGATCGGCGGGTTCTTGAGCAAGGTCCGCGCAATCGCGACGCGCTGCTTCTCGCCACCCGACAGCTTGAGCCCGCGTTCGCCGACCGGTGTCTCGTATCCCTTCGGCAAGCCTTCGATGAAATCGTGAATATGCGCCGCACGCGCGGCCGCGACCACGTGCTCGCGCGTTGCCGTCGGCCGACCATAAGCGATGTTGTAGTAGATCGTATCGTTGAACAGCACCGTGTCCTGCGGCACGATGCCGATCGCCTGGCGCAGCGAGTCCTGGGTGACATCGCGAATGTCCTGCCCATCGATCAAGATTGAGCCGCCCGACGCGCGATCGAGATCGTAAAAGCGGAACAGGAGCCGCGCGAGCGTGGATTTGCCCGCACCGCTTGCGCCGACGACAGCCGTGGTCGTACCGGCCGCAATCGTAAAACTCACATCGTTCAGGATCTGCCGCGGCGCTTCATAAGCGAACGAGGCATGCCGAAATTCGACCTCGGCCCCGCGCACGGCAAGCGGCATCGCGCCGGGCTGATCCGGAATTTCCCGCTCGGCGCCGAGCAGCGTGAACATGCGATCCATGTCGGTAAGCGCCTGCTTGAGTTCGCGATAGACGACGCCAAGGAAATTCAGCGGGATATAAAGCTGCAACATGAACGTGTTGATCAGCACGAGATCGCCGAGCGTGAGTCGCCCTGCCATGACCCCCACAGTCGCGCGCCACAAAATGAACGCGAGCGCCGTGACGATGATCGTCTGCTGACCGAAGTTCAGGAGCGACAGCGAGTTCTGCGATTTGATGGCCGCGGCACGAAACGTCTTGAGGTTTTCGTCGTAGCGCTGCGCTTCCCATGCCTCGTTGCCGAAGTATTTGACCGTCTCGTAATTGAGCAGCGAATCGATCGCCTTCGAATTCGCACGCGAATCGAGATCGTTCATCGTGCGGCGAAGATGCGTGCGCCATTCAGTCACCCTCACCGTGAAGGCGATGTACGCAACGAGCGCAATGAACGCGACGATGGCGTAATAAGCCTCGTACTTGACGATGAAGAACCCGAGCACGAGCCCGACCTCGACGAGCGTCGGCAAAATGCTGTAGAGCGAGTACGAGATCAACTGCTGAATGCCGCGCGTGCCACGCTCGATATCGCGCGACATGCCGCCCGTTTGCCGTTCCAGATGGAAACGCAGCGAAAGCGAATGCAAATGGCGAAAGACCTTGAGCGCAAGCTCCCGCACCGCGCTTTCGGTAACCTTCGAAAAGAGGATCTCGCGCAATTCGGTGAAAAGCGAAGTCGACAGCCGCACAACGGCGTAGGCGACGACAAGCAGCCCCAGTCCGCCCGCCACGACGAACATCGAGTCGTTCGCGGCACGTCCAAGCGCAACGAGTTCCCGCACGGAGGCGAGCCCATCGACGATACGCTTCATGACGATCGGCACGCCCAGGTTGGCCACCTTCGCGCCGATCAGACAAGCGAGGGCAAGCGCGACGCGCGCCTTGTAACCGGCCAAATAGGGCAATAGGGAGCGAATGGTCTGCCAATCGCGCCGCGGGGCGCTCGACGGCGGGGCAAGTTCGCTCGAGGTGGAATAGCGGCGCATGGCAGTATCGTGGGCCGGGGGACGGCGGTTATCTGTACAATTCCTACGCTCGACTCGGCGCAGTAAGTATTGTCGCAGAAGCGCATCGGGCGCGTTGGCGCCGTCCCTGAGCTGCGCCTTTTTCCCTTTTCACGGTGTTTTTATGACTTCCCCTTTGCTTCCGCAAAAGCCTTGCACGCTGCGCGTCGTGCCGCAGCCCGCCGACGCGAACGTCCACGGCGACGTCTTCGGCGGCTGGATCATGGCGCAAGTCGATATCGCGGGCTCGATTCCGGCCAGCCGGCGCGCGAACGGCCGCGTGGCGACGATCGCCGTCAACTCGTTTATCTTCAAACAGCCGGTATTCGTCGGCGATTTGCTGAGCTTTTATGCCGACATCGTCAAGACGGGGAATACGTCGGTCACCGTGGACGTGGAGGTGTTTGCGCAGCGCATGAGTCTCGCCGAGGAAGTCGTCAAAGTGACCGAGGCGACGCTCACCTATGTCGCGACCGATCACGACCGCCGCCCGCGCAAGCTACCCGATCTGAAGTAGCGCAGCGGTCAGTTCATTGCCACACCCGAGCGTTCCGCTTGCAGCAGCTGTGGAATGGCGTCGTGCGGCATCGGGCGCGCGAAGAAATACCCCTGCATTTCGTGGCACGCGCGCTCTTTCAGGAAGTCGAGCTGCGCGGCGGTCTCGACGCCCTCCGCGATCACTTGCAGATCGAGCGAATGGGCGAGCGCGATGATCGCCGAGGTAATCGTCTCGTCATCGCTCGACGCGCCGATGTCCGAGACAAACGAGCGGTCGATCTTCAAGCGATCGACAGGGAATCGCTTCAGGTAGCTGAGGCTCGAGTAGCCCGTACCGAAATCGTCGATCGCGAGACCGATGCCGAGCGCATGCAGCTCGTTGAGCATGACGACGGCCTCCTCGGCGTTGCGCATGATGGCACTTTCGGTCAACTCGAGTTCGAGGTACTGCGGCTCCAGGCCCGTTTCCTCGAGAATCGACATGACCAGCCGCGCGATGTCGCGCTGCTGAAACTGCCGGGCCGAAAGATTCACCGACACGCGCGCGGGCGGCAGCCCTTCATCCTGCCAGGCTTTATTCTGCCGGCACGCCTCGCGCAGCACCCACTCCGAAAGCGGCCCGATCAGTCCGCTTTCCTCCGCCACGGGAATGAAAGCCGAAGGCGGCACGAGCCCGACTTCGGGATCGCGCCAGCGCACGAGCGCCTCCATCCCGACGATGCGGCCCGTTCCGATATCGACCTGCGGCTGATAGTGCAGCAGGAATTCGCCATCGCGCAGCGCGCGGCGCAGGCGCCTCTCCAGATTCAGCCGCGCGCCGACACTGGTGTTCATTTCCGGCTGATAGAACTGGAACGTATTGCGGCCCATGTCCTTGGCGCGGTACATCGCGAGATCGGCCTTTTTCAGCAGGGTCTCGACATCCTCGCCGTCTTGCGGATAAAGGCTCGCGCCCATACTGCATCCGACATAGAGCTCGGTGCCGTCCAACATGACAGGCTCGGAAATCGTCGCGCGCACGCGCTCCATCCAATGGATCAGGGCGTCCTTTTCGACGAGATCCGCGAGCACGATCACGAACTCGTCCCCGCCGTGGCGCGCCACGGTATCGCCCGGGCGCGCATTGCGCGCGAGCCGGTCGGCAACGACAGCAAGCAGACGATCGCCGACACTATGGCCCAGGCTGTCATTGACGTTCTTGAAGCCATCGAGATCGATGAAGACGACGGCGAGATGCAAGCCACGCGCGATTGACTGCTGCAACCGTTCGCGCAACAGATTGCGATTGGGCAGTCTCGTGAGGCTGTCGTAGTTCGCCTGATACTCGAGTTGCTCCTGATAGCGGATCAGCTCCGTCACATCGTTGATGACACCGATATGGTGCATCGTCTTGCCGTCGGGGTCCGGCACGGGCGCGATAAACAGCTGATTCCAGAACAGCGCACCGTCCTTGCGATAGTTGCGCAGCACAGCGCTCACCTCGCGGTTTGCCGCCAACGCTTCGCGTATTTCGGCAAGACCCTCCTGGTCGTGGTCGTTACGTTGCAGAAAACGGCAGTCCTGGCCAACGACTTCTGCCGGATCGTAGCCCGTGATCCGCTTGAACGCGGGGTTCACATATTCGATCCGATGCCCGCTCTCGGCTGGCCCCGTGATCAAAATGGCATTGACGCTCGCGTCGAGTGCCCGGCTTTGCAAGCGCAGCGCGAGATCCGAGCGCTTGCGATCGGTCACGTCGGTGTAGGAACCGAGCACGCCGATCACCTTGCCATCGCCGTTCGTCAGAGGAATCTTGCTCGTGATGCCGGCGCGATGCGCGCCATCGATCATCACCTCGAACTCGGCGTTCATCTTCGGCACGCCCGTTTCGATCACCTCGAGGTCGGAGCGCTGCAGCGCCTCGGCCATGTTCTTCCACGGCAAGTCATAGTCGGTCTTGCCGACGACCTGCTCGGTATAGGCGAGTCCCGCATCGCGCGCGAAGGCCATGTTGCAGCCCAAATAGCGCGATTCGCGGTCCTTCCAGAAAATGCGCTGCGGAATATTGTCGATGATGCTTTCGAGCATCTGATTCGAACGCTGCGCTTCCGCTTCGGCTTGAATCTGCTCGGTCACGTCGTCCGCGAGCACGAACATCGCCGAGCGGCCCATAAAGCTCAGCGCATGGTTCGAAATATCGGCCGAAAGCTGCGAGCCGTCGCGCCGCCGATGGCGCCAGACACCGGCCATCACCCTGCCCCGCCTCGACAGCGTGGCGCTACGGTCGAGATAGGTCTCGAGGCGCGGCAGCTCGTCGGGTGGATGGATGGCCCGGATGGTCATGGAAAGCAGCTCGCTCTCGCTATAGCCGTATTGCTCGAGCGCCGCGGCGTTGACCGCTAAAAAGCGCAGCGTCTCCCGGTCGTAAATCCACATCGGGACCGGGTGCGCGTCGAAAAGCTCGCGAAAACGCTCGTCGCTGCGCCGCATGGCACGAGCGACACGCAGTTTGGTGCGCGCCGCGCTTTCGCGCGCACCGAACGTGTAGATGAGCAGGCCGCAGCCCAACACCATCGTGACGACGACGAGCAATGTCGCAAGACGCGCCGAGCGCGTCGATTCGGCGAGCGAGGTTTCGAGCGCCTCGTCCTCGCGAATACGCAGTGAGGCGAGCGCATCGTCCACCCGGTCGAACTTCGCCCCGAGCCGCGCATAAGCCGATGTCGCCCAACCATGCGGGTCGGAGTCGTCGGCGGCGGCCGCACGCTCGAGTGCCGCAAGCGTTCCCTTTTCGGCGTCTTCGGTGGCCGCAAAAAGCACTTCGAGCGGCGCCTGCATGCCGGGCTCGTCGGCGAGCTCGCCCGCGAGCCGCGATTTGATGTCGCCGAGGCGCGCCTCCTGGGCGGCGCCAATCGTCGGCGATACGGCGGCGCCCGAAATTTCGAACCGGCCGAGCGCGGCCAGCCCCGTGCCGAGCGTCATGCGATACGCATCGAGGTCGCGCTTGACGCTCATCGAGCGCAGCGTACGCTCGTTCGTCGCGCGTTCGCTGCGAATCTGCGTGTAGGCGACAAACGCGTTCGCGCCCACCGCGGCAGCCACGACTGCGAGATTGATCAGCAGTCGCTTCGATAAAAAGGAAGTCATGGATTCCGAACGCCGTTCGAACGGGGCTGAGCGCGCCTCGAAACCGCTACGGCGCCGGGCGCTCCCACCTACGGTGGCACGGCGAATGAATCGATTTTTTGACGTGCCAACCTGTCGATAACGGCAGCAACCGGCAAAAGTTGAGGGCGCCGGTCGAAAAAAGCCCTGGCGTCGCTATGGCTGGGTCAAATCGGCCAGCCCGAATTCCCGCATAGCCGGCATGAAATCGTGATTACCGTCCGGTTTGCGCGACAACTTGGCCAACACGTAGCGCTTGAACGGATCGAGCCCGGCCCAGCGCGCAGTCTCGACCGGCGGCAAGCCGGCGATCCGACACTGATTTTGAACGCCCTCGGGCACATCCGAAGTCTCGCGCCAGGCCGGATGCGTCTCCGGCGCGAACCAGTCGGGCTCCACGTTCGCGTGGGTGCGCATCATCTCGAACAGCGCGTGATCGAAGTTCGGTTCGATCGCCTTGTCCTCATCGACGGGAAAACGGGCCAGTAACACGCGATCCGCATGCGGCAGACTCTGCCACTGTGCGAGCGAGATGCGCAGACCGAAGCGATCCAGATTGAAGCGGACCGACATTGGCATGAACTTCAGATTTTCCGACGATACCGCTTCGAAATCGAACATCAGCGGCGAATCATGCAATCCCATGATCGTGTCCTCGCGTCTTGCGGCGGCAACGCCTCATCCGGCAGCCTTGGCCGGCTTCGGGTATTTTAGAACCTTATTCGGCCGACAACTGCGCGAGGCGCCATGCGGCCAACCGTCTTACGTCGAGGAACGACCTTGAACGACCCATTGGACTACGCAGAACAGGCCGGCGTCATCGAACAGCAGGTCCGCCGCCACCGGGGGGCCAAAGTCGAGTCCCTGACCGACCATATCGGCCAGGAATGGCCCGTCGCCCTCGTTTTCAATGGCATTTCGCATGCCGTGATGATGTGCACGCCGCGGGACCTGGAGGCATTCGCCGTCGGGTTTTCGATTTCGGAGGGCATTGTCGAGCGCGGCAGCGACATCCACGATATCGAGGTCGCAATCCATGCCGACGCGGCGCCGATTCCCTATGCGGAAGTTCAGCTCACGGTCGTGCAACAGTCGTTTATGGCGTTGAAGGAAAAACGGCGGGCGCTGGCGGGCCGCACGGGCTGCGGCGTGTGCGGCATCGAAAGCATCGATCTGCTCGATCTCGCGCCTGAGCGCGTGCCCGATACCGGTTTTTTGACACGGCTCGCGCCCGACGCCATTGCCCGCGCGGCCACTGCACTGCCGGAGCATCAGGCTCTCACGCGCATGACAGGCGGGCTGCATGCGGCGGCCTGGTGCGATGCGAGCGGGGCGATCGTCCATGCGTTCGAGGATGTGGGCCGTCATAACGCGCTGGACAAGCTCATTGGCCAACTCGTCCTCGAGCGCGCCGATACGCGGGAGGGCTTCGTCTTCCTCTCGAGCCGGGCGAGCTATGAACTGGTGCGCAAGGCGGCGCGCGTAGGTATTCCGATGGTGGCAACGATCTCGGCGCCTTCGTCGCTTGCCGTCGCAATTGCGCGGCAAGCGGGCATTCGCTTGTTGAGTTTCTGCCGCGAAGCTGGCTTTGTGGACTACGGCACGGCGTAGCGGCCAGCACACCACTAATCGAACTGCCTGAAATCGGGCTTGCGCTTCTGGAAGAACGCCGTCATCGCCTCTCGCGCCTCGGGCGCGAGCAGCATCTTGCCGAAATGGACGACTTCCTCGCGGATGCGCTCTGAAACCTCGGCGTCACCCGCATGCTTCATGAGCGCCTTCGTCACGCGCAACGATGACGCCGGCAGCGCCGCGAGCTTGAGCGCCTGCCCCATTGCAAACCCGTCCACCTCTCCCGCAGGCAGCAAACGGTTGACGATGCCCGAGCGATACGCCTCCTGTGCATCGAACGGCTCGCCAAGCAACAGCTTTTCGGCGGCGAGCTGATAGCCCGCAAGGCGCGGCAGCAACAGGCTCGAAGCCGCCTCCGGACACAGTGCCAACTGCGTGAACGGCAGCGAAAACACCGCGGAATCGGCCGCATAGACCAAATCGCAATGCAGCAGCATCGTCGTGCCGATGCCGACGGCGGCCCCGTCCACCGCCGCGACGATGGGCCTGCTCGCCGCGCTGATCGTACGCAAGAAGCGCATGACGGGCGCATCGTCGCTCGTCGGCGGCGCCTTCATGAAATCTTCGAGATCGTTGCCCGCGCTGAATATCCCGCCGCTACCGCGCACGAGAATGGCGCGCACGCCGGCATCGTTATGCGCTTCATCGAACGCATCCGACATTGCCGTATACATCGCCGACGTGATGGCATTTTTTTTCTCGGGCCGATTGAACGCTATCGTCATCACGCCCTCGGCGCGACGCTCGACCAGGATATCCGTCGTCATCGTTTCCTCTCTGCGGAAAAAAACGGTCCGCGCCCCCTTTGCACCGCGAGAGGACGCGAACCGTCGTCAGGCTGTCTTACGCGGTCGTAGCCGCGAATCGCCGCTTACAGCCGCTCGATGATGCCCGCGGCGCCCATGCCGGTACCGACGCACATCGTTACCATGCCGTACTTGAGATTGCGCCTGCGCAGACCATGCACCACCGTAGCCGCACGAATGGCGCCCGTCGCGCCGAGCGGATGGCCGAGTGCAATCGCGCCGCCCAGCGGATTGACCTTGGCCGGATCGAGGCCGAGTTCGCGAATCACCGCGAGCGATTGCGCGGCGAACGCCTCGTTGAGTTCGATCCAGTCGAGATCGTCCTGCTTGAGGCCCGCCGCCTTCAGTGCGGCCGGAATCGCCTCTTTCGGGCCAATAC
Source organism: uncultured Paraburkholderia sp. (assembly GCA_966421005.1). Classification (GTDB taxonomy): domain Bacteria; phylum Pseudomonadota; class Gammaproteobacteria; order Burkholderiales; family Burkholderiaceae; genus Trinickia. The sequence goes on along the minus strand of CBJLAJ010000001.1, from coordinate 45,811 downwards.
CCATGACTTCGGGCGGCACACCGCGCACCGCGAAGCTCACGAAGCGTGCGAGCGGCGTCAGATTGAACTGCTTGAGCACCTTTTCGGAAACGACGATCAACGCGCCCGCGCCGTCCGACGTCTGCGAGCTGTTGCCGGCCGTCACCGAGCCCTTGTTGGCGAAAACGGCACGCAACTTCGCGAGCCCTTCGACCGACGTATCGGGGCGCGGCCCTTCGTCGAGCGCCATCTCGCGCGTTTTCGTTTTGACTTCGCCGCTCGCGAGATCGGGCACGCGCTCGACGATCGCAAAAGGCGCGATCTCGTCGTTGAACTCGCCCGCCTGCTGACCGGCAATCGCCTTTTGGTGCGATTCGAGCGAGAACTTGTCCTGGTCCTCGCGGCTCACTTTCCAGCGCTCGGCGACGCGCTCGGCCGTGAGCCCCATGCCATATGCGATGCCGAAGTTCTCGTCGCGATCGAAGATGTGCGGCGACATCGACGGCGTATTGCCCATCATCGGCACCATGCTCATCGATTCGCAGCCGCCCGCGATCATCGCTTCGGCCTCGCCCACACGGATGCGATCGGCCGCCATCGCCAGCGCCGTCAGCCCCGACGCACAAAAGCGGTTGACCGTCACACCGCCCACCGACTGCGGCAGGCCGGCCAGCAGCGCGCCGATACGCGCGACATTGAGCCCTTGCTCGGCTTCCGGGATGGCACATCCCACGATGGCGTCTTCGATCGCATGCGTGTCGAGCCCCGGCACTTGCGCCACCGCCGCCTTGATCGCATGGACGAGCAACTCGTCGGGTCGCGTGTTCTTGAACGCGCCGCGCGGCGCCTTGCCGATCGGCGTGCGGCTCGCAGCAACGATGTATGCGTCTTGCAACTGTTTGCTCATTTGCAGCTCCTCAATGCGACTCTCGTTAATTGCGCACCGGCTTGCCGGTCTGCAGCATGCCCATGATTCGCTCCTGCGTCTTTTGCGTGCCGAGCAGTTCGACGAAGGCACGCCGCTCGAGCGTCAGCAGCCACTCCTCGTCGACGAGGCTGCCTGCCTCGACGTCGCCGCCGCAGACCACTTCCGCGATACGCGAAGCAATCAGGAAGTCATGCGCACTGATGAAGTTGCCGTCGCGCATGTTGACGAGCTGGGCCTTGATCGTCGAAATCGCCGAGCGCCCCGCAACCGGAATCTGCGTCGCGCGCAGCGGAGGGCGGTAGCCCGCCGCTGCCAGCGCACGCGCTTCCTTCTTCGCGGTGTCGAGCAATTCGAAGACGTTGAAGACAATGGTGTCCGACGGCTTCAGATAGCCCATCGCGCGCGCTTCGAGCGCCGAGCCGGAGACCTTCGCCATCGCCGCGTTCTCGAACGACTTGCCGATGAACTTGAGCAGCTCGCCGGTCGGCGCACCGACGGCGGCCGCCGCGTCGGCGGCGCGCAACGCCGCCTCCTTGAGCCCACCGCCCGCCGGCACGAGCCCCACGCCCACTTCGACGAGACCGATGTAGCTCTCGACGTGCGCTACGCGTTTGGCGCTATGCAGGATGAGTTCGCACCCGCCGCCGAGCGCGATGCCCGAGATTGCGGCAACCACGGGCACATTCGCATACTTCACGCGCAACATGCCTTGCTGGAACTTCTTCACGAACGGCTCGATGCCTTTGGCGCCGCCCATCATGAAAGCGGGCATGGCCTCTTCGAGGTTGGCGCCGGCCGAGAACGGGCCACCAGGCGTGCCGAGCTTGAGCGAAGTCGGCTGCCAGACCACGACGGCCTTGTACTCCTTCTCGGCGATCTCGATCGCCTGCACGAGGCCATCGAGCACGCTCGGGCCGATCGTATTCATCTTGCTCTTGAACGAGACGATGACGACATCGTCCTCGCCCGCTCGCGTATCCACCCAGGCACGCACCGTGTCGGTTTCGAAAAGTGTCTTGCCGTAGGTCTTGGGATCGACACCGGTTTCCCCCACGAGCGGCGCACGAAACACCTGCTTCTCGTAGACGGGAAGCGTCGGGCGCGGTACAAAGCGGGCCGCAGCCGGTGACCACGAGCCTTCGCGCGTATGCACGCCGCCCTGTTCTGCCACGGCGCCCTCGAACACCCACGACGGCAGCGGCGCCTTGGAAAGCGCCTTGCCCGAGCTCACGTCTTCCTGCACCCACTCGGCGACCTGTTTCCAACCGGCTGCCTGCCAGCCTTCGAACGGACCATCGTTCCAACCGAAGCCCCAACGGATCGCCAGGTCGACATCGCGAGCGTTATCGGCGATCGCTTCCAGATGCACACCGATGTAATGGAACACATCGCGGAAAATCGCCCAAAGGAACTGGGCCTGGGGGTGCTCCGACTCGCGCAGCAGCTTGAGGCGTTCGGCGGGCGGACGCTTGAGGATACGGCCGACGAGTTCATCGGCCTTGGCGCCGCTTTCGACATAGGTGCCCGATTTCGGATCGAGCACCTTGATGACCTTGCCTTCCTTCTTGTAAAAACCCGCACCGGTTTTCTGGCCGAGCGCGCCCTGCTTCACGAGCTCTGCCAACACGGCCGGCGTTTCATAGACGGGGAAAAACGGATCGTCGGCGAGGTTGTCCCGCATTGTCTTGATGACATGCGCCATCGTGTCGAGGCCCACGACATCGGCGGTCCGGAAGGTCGCCGATTTGGCGCGGCCGAGCCGGGCGCCCGTCAGATCGTCCACCTCGTCGAAGCGCAGGCCGAACTTCTGCGCTTCGGCAATCACCGCGAGGATCGAAAAGACACCGACGCGATTGGCGATGAAGTTCGGCGTATCTTTGGCACGCACGACACCCTTGCCGACGACGCTCGTCAGGAACGTCTCGAGATCGTCGAGAATCTGCGCGCGCGTATGCGGCGTCGGAATCAGCTCGACGAGATGCATATAGCGCGGCGGATTGAAGAAATGCACGCCGCAAAAGCGCGCCTTGAGCTCGTCCGGGAATCCTTCCGACAACGTGCCGATAGATAGGCCGGAAGTATTCGTCGCGAAGATGGCGTGCGGCGCGAGATGGGGCGAGACCTTCTTGTAGAGGTCATGCTTCCAGTCCATACGCTCTGCGATCGCCTCGATGACGAGATCGCACTCGCCAAGGCGAGCGATATCGTCTTCGTAATTCGCTGGCTCGAGAAAGCGCGCGTCGTCCTTGATGCCGAACGGCGCGGGCGAGAGCTTCTTGAGATTCTCGATCGCCTTGAGGGCGATTCCGTTTTTTGGACCTTCCTTGGCCGGCAGATCGAACAGCAGCACCGGAACCTTGGCGTTGATGAGATGCGCCGCGATCTGCGCACCCATCACGCCGGCACCGAGCACGGCCACCTTGCGAATGATCAGGTTGCTCACGTCAATTCTCCCTCGGAGTCATGCGGTTCGCCGACTCCGCGTCGGTGCCCTCGGGCGCACCATGCGGTAGCCGGCCAAATATGAAACGGACGCGTCGAACGAAGACGCAGGCATTTGCATCCGCCGTTCAGAACAGCGCTTCGTCGATATCCATCAACGGCTTCGCCCCGGCACGCGCCATACGAATCGTGGCGGCCGTCTCGGGCAACAGCTTGGCGAAGTAAAAACGCGCGGTGGCAAGCTTCGACCGATAAAACGGATCGCCCGACGCCTCTTTGTCGAGCGCAATGCGCGCCATGCGGGCCCAGAAATAAGAAAACACCAGATGCCCGACCGTGCGCAGATAAGGAACGGCAGCCGCCCCGACCTCGTCGGGGTTCTGCATCGCCTTCATGCCGATTTCCATCGTCAGCTTCTGGACCTTGTCGCCGATGTCCGCGAGCGGGTTGACGAACTCCTGCATCTCGGGCTTCACGCCTTGCTCTTCGACGAAATCCGACACGAGCTTGCCGAACTTCTTGAGCTTCGCGCCCATGTCACCGAGTACCTTGCGGCCCAGCAGATCGAGCGCCTGCACGGCGTTCGTGCCTTCATAGATCATGTTGATACGTGCGTCGCGCACGTACTGCTCCATGCCCCACTCGGCAATGAAGCCATGTCCGCCGAATACCTGCAGAGCGTGGTTCGTGCACTCGAAAGCGTTGTCGGTCAGAAACGCCTTGATGATCGGCGTCAGCAAAGCCACGAGATCGGCGGCTTCCTTGCGCACCGATTCGTCGGCATGCGAGAGTTCCTTGTCGATCTGCAGAGCGGACCAGTATGTGAACGCTCGCCCGCCTTCGACATAGGCCTTTTGCGTGAGCAGCAGCCGACGCACGTCGGGGTGCACGATGATCGGGTCCGCAGGCTTGTCCGGCGCTTTGAGGCCCGTCAGCGAGCGCATCTGCAGACGCTCTTTCGCATAGGCGAGCGAGTTCTGGTACGCCACTTCCGTGAGCCCCAGCCCCTGCATGCCGACGCCGAGCCGAGCCGCGTTCATCATGACGAACATGGCCTGCAGCCCGCGGTTCGGTTCGCCCACGAGCCAGCCTTTCGCGTTGTCGAGATTCATCACGCAGGTGGCGTTGCCATGAATGCCCATCTTGTGCTCGATGGAGCCGCATTTGACGCCGTTGCGCTCGCCGATCCCGCCGTCGGCATTCGGCACGAACTTCGGCACGATGAAGAGCGAAATTCCCTTCGTTCCCGGTGGCGCATCAGGTAGCCGGGCCAGCACGAGGTGCACGATATTCTCGGCAAGGTCGTGCTCGCCACTCGAAATGAAAATCTTGGTACCCGTAATCGAGTAAGAATCATCCGGGCCCGGCTCGGCTTTCGTACGCAAGATGCCAAGATCGGTGCCGCAATGGGGTTCGGTCAGGCACATCGTGCCCGTCCAGGTGCCAGCGACGAGCTTTGGCAGATAGACGCGCTGCTGCTCGGGCGTGCCGTGCGCGCGCAGGCATTCGTAGGCGCCGTGCGACAGCCCCGGATACATCGTCCAGGCCTGATTGGCCGAATTCGCCATCTCGTAGAGTGCGTTATTGACGAACGCGGGCAGCCCCTGGCCGCCGTATTCGGGGTCGCAGCCGAGCGCGGCCCAGCCCGCAGCAACGTACTGCGCGTAGGCTTCCTTGAAGCCCTTCGGCGTCGTGACCACCCCGTCGCCCTGATAAACGCAGCCTTCGCGGTCGCCGCTCTGGTTCAGCGGAAACAGTACCTCCGCGCAGAACTTGCCGGCTTCTTCGAGCACCTGGTTGATCGTATCGGCGTCCAGATCGGCATGTTTCGGCATGCCCTTGAGTTCGGCTTCGACATCGAGCAGCTCGTGCATGACGAACTGCATGTCCCGCAACGGCGCGGCGTACTGACCCATGACTCCCCTCCCAAAATATGCAGCGACCAGCTCGGCCGTCATGCGGGCGGGTATCGGTGGCCCTCGCGCCCGCTAACGGCTTTCGCCTTGAACTTGATACGAAACGATCGTCTTTTCCAACGCGGCCCACGTCAGACGCACCGCATCCGGTAGATGCAGAAAGCGTGCATCATGATGCAGACCGAGCGTGAAGCTATACAGTTCGAAGAGCATCAGATTCGGATCGGTATCCGCGCGCAAATGCCCCTCTGCCAACGCCTGCGAAATCGCGCGCAGCAATGCGGCACGCCAGGTCGACACGCTCGCCACGAGCTGTTCGCGCACCGGGTTGTCGCCGCGATCGTCGTACTCCACCGCGCCGCTGATATAAATGCACCCGGTCGTCACTTCCTGGATGCGCTTCTCGATCCACCGGCTCAGCATCGCACGCAACCTCGGCAACCCGCGCGGCTCGCGCAGGCTCGGGAAGAAAACTTCTTCCTCGAACCGGCGGTGGTACTCACGCACCACCTCCACCTGCAAATCCTCGCGCGAGCCAAAGTGCGCGAACACACCGCTCTTGCTCATCTGCATACGCTCGGCCAAAAGTCCGATCGTCAAACCCTCGAGCCCATCGCGGCTCGCAAGGTCAAGCGCAGCATCGAGGATCGCGGCGCGCGTCTGTTCACCTTTTCGCATGGCCTAACACCGTTCTTATATGACCCACTCAAAAACGAACGGCCGTACTATTATTGAGCGCGACCGCCCTCGAAACAAGGACTTTATTAGAAAACCCGGTCTAACCGAGCGACGTTCCGATGATCGGAGTATTGCTGCATTCGTACCGATCCGCATAGAGGGCTTTCGCCGAAAAGCCTCAATCGTAACCACCGATCGTCAGCAGCTTCATCGCCATGCGGTAGACCACATAGGCCAGCCGGTTCACGACCCGCTCGTACCAAGGGCGCGCCGCATAGCGAATGGCATCGATCGCGCCCGCATCGTCGAAGGCCGCGAGAATCGCCTGGCGCAAAAGGCCGATTTCCGTGTGTTCGACCAGCACGACATTCGCTTCGTTATTGAGCACGAGGCTGAGCGCATCGAGGTTCGACGAGCCGATCGTCGCCCAGCTCGAATCGATGACCGCCACCTTGGCGTGCAGCATCGTCTTTTCGTACTCGCCGATACGCACGCCCGCCATCAGTAACGTCCGGTAGAGATAGCGCACGGCATGATCGAGCACGGCGAATTCCTTTCTGCCCACCAGGATTCGCACGTCGACGCCGCGCCGTGCCGCGCGCACGAGCGCGCGCCGCATCCGGCGCCCCGGCATGAAGTAAGGATTGGCAACGAGGATTTCGCGGCGCGCGCGGCCGATTGCAACGAGATAGGCCTTTTCGATCGCGCGACGGTTCACTAGATTATCGCGCGCGATGAATGCGACGGCTGGCTCGCCGGCGGCGACGGACGCGGCCCGACGCGGCCGCATAGCGCCCGTCGCGGACACGCCCCGCACCCCCGCGCGTAGCGCGTCGAACGGGTGCGGCCGATAGCCGATCTCGAGACGGCGCCATTGCGTGTCGAAGGCCGCCCGCACCTGCGCAACGACGGGACCGCTCACTTCGACAGCAAAGTCCCAGCGCGGGAACGGCAGACGCAAAGCGCCAGCGTCATAGTCGTCGACGATATTGATCCCGCCGCAAAACGCGGCGACGCCGTCGACGAAGGCAATCTTCCGATGCGTGCGGGAAAAGCCGAACCGCCCGAACAGGTGCGGATTGTAGATGCGGTGTTCGATACCGGCCGCGCGCCAGGCGTCGAACAAAGGGAGCCGGCCCGTGCCGATCCCGTCCGTGATCACGCGCACGCGTACGCCGCGCGCTGCGGCGCGCACCAGCGCCTCGGACACCGGCTGGCCCGCGGCATCGTCGCAGTAGATATAGGTTTCGAGCGCCACGTCTTTCGTGGCGGCATCGATGCGGGCAATGAGCGCGGCGAAATAAGCATCGCCCGTGCCGAAAAGCCGCACCTCATTGCCCGCCGTGAATGCGAGCCGGGCGCTTTGCCGCCGCGAGATCAGCGCGGCGCCAAAACGCGCGAGCCGGCGCGCGCCGTGACGGCTCATGCGCCGCGCGCGCGTAGGCGACGCGGCAGTTGCAGGATCGCGTCGCGGTTGGACGACGAAAAGCAACGGGCCGCCGCTTGCTCGTAGGGCAGCCAGAGGTAAGCGGTATGCTCGCGCGGCGCGAGCTTTACGTCGAGCCGGCGCGGTACTTCGAGCCCGAACCAGTGTTCGAGGTTACGCGTCACCCCTTCGGCATAGCGATGGCGCCAGACCGGATAGATGTCGTACTCGATGTGCTCGCCCCAATCGACGAGCGCGTCCATCGGCACCTCATCGCCACCGATCTCGATACCCGTTTCTTCGGCCACCTCGCGTACAGCGGTCTCGGCGAGGGGTTCGTCGAGGCTGTCCTTCGAACCGGTCACGGACTGCCAGAAGCCCGCCCGGTCGGCGCGCTCGATGATGAGCACGTCGAGTTCGGGCGTGTAAATGACGACGAGGACGGACTCCGGGATCTTCGGCGGTTTTTGCATGGCTTTGACAAAAGGCGCCGAAGCGCCTTTTCCGATGATCCGCGCGGGGGGCCGCGCGAGAGCGAAAGCTTGCTTACGCCTTGGACTGCTCGGGCTGACGCAGCCGGATGTGCAGCTCGCGCAGCTGGCGCTCGTCGACAGGGCTCGGCGCTTGCGTCAACAGACATTGTGCGCGCTGCGTCTTCGGAAATGCGATGACGTCGCGAATCGAATCCGCACCCGCCATCATCGTCACGATGCGGTCCAGGCCGAACGCAATCCCACCGTGCGGCGGCGCGCCGTACTGCAACGCGTCGAGCAGGAAGCCGAACTTCGCACGCGCCTCCTCCGGCCCGATCTTGAGGGCGCGGAACACCTTGCTCTGCACCTCTTCGCGATGGATCCGGACCGAGCCGCCGCCGATTTCCCAGCCGTTGAGCACCATGTCGTAAGCCTTGGCGAGGCAGCGTCCCGGATCCGTTTCGAGATACTCGAGATGCTCGTCCTTCGGGCTCGTGAACGGATGGTGCGCGGCCACATGGCGGGCCTCTTCCTCGTCGTATTCGAACATCGGGAAATCGACGACCCAAAGCGGCTTCCAGCCTTGTTCGACGAGGCCGTTCGCCTTGCCGAATTCCGAATGGCCAATCTTCAGACGCAGCGCCCCGAGGCTATCGTTGACGACTTTCGCGCGATCGGCCGCAAAGAAGATGATGTCGCCGTCTTGCGCACCCGTGCGCTCGAGGATTGCCGCAATCGCCGCATCGTGCAGGTTCTTGACGATCGGGCTTTGCAGGCCGTCGCGCCCCTTCGCGGCATCGTTGACCTTGATCCAGGCAAGGCCCTTCGCGCCGTAGATGCGCACGAACTCGGTATAGCCGTCGATGTCGCCACGCGAGAGCTCGCTGCCCTTCGGCACGCGCAGCGCGGCCACTCGGCCGTCCTTCGTATTGGCGGGCGCGCTGAACACCTTGAATTCGACGTCCTTCATGGCGTCGGTCAGCTCGGTGAATTCGAGCTTCACGCGCAGATCGGGCTTGTCCGAGCCGAAACGCGCCATGGCCTCGGCGTACTGCATGACCGGGAACGGATCGTCGAGCGCGACATCGATCGTTTCCTTGAACACGTGCCGGATCATGTTTTCGAAAAGATCGCGGATTTCCTGTTCGGAAAGGAACGACGTTTCGCAGTCGATCTGCGTGAATTCGGGCTGGCGGTCCGCCCGCAGGTCTTCGTCGCGGAAACACTTGACGATCTGGTAGTAGCGATCGAAGTTCGCCACCATCAACAGCTGCTTGAAAAGCTGCGGGGACTGCGGCAACGCGAAGAACTGCCCTGCGTTCACACGCGACGGCACGAGATAGTCGCGTGCGCCTTCGGGCGTGCTCTTCGTGAGCATCGGCGTTTCGATATCGATGAATCCCTGCGCGTCGAGGTACTTGCGGACTTCGATCGCCACGCGGTAGCGCAGGCGCAGGTTGTGCTGCATTTGCGGGCGGCGCAGGTCCAGCACGCGGTGCGTCAGGCGCGTGGTTTCGGAGAGGTTGTCGTCGTCGAGCTGGAACGGCGGCGTGACCGATGCGTTGAGGACGGTCAGCTCATGGCAGAGCACCTCGATCTTGCCGCTCTTCAAGCCGGCGTTGACCGTTCCCTCGGGGCGGTTGCGCACGACGCCGACGATGCGCACGCAGAACTCGTTGCGCACGCCCTCGGCGGCTTTGAACATCTCGGCCCGATCGGGGTCGCAGACCACCTGGACGAGCCCTTCGCGGTCGCGCAGGTCGATGAAAATGACGCCGCCGTGGTCGCGCCGGCGATGCACCCACCCACACAGCGCAACCGTTTGACCCAGCAGGTGTTCGGTCACCAGACCGCAGTATTCAGATCTCATCGACATGGTGTTCGTCTATCGTTTGCATGATTGAGCGAGGCGCGCTATGCGACCCGCCCGGTATTAAAGAGGCGGTTCGACGGGCCGGCGCGCCGGGGCGACCGCGGACGGCGCCGCCGGGGCGACGACACCCATCGAGACGATGTACTTGAGCGCCGCATCGACAGTCATATCGAGCTCGATGACCTCGCTTTTCGGCACCATCAGAAAAAAACCGGAAGTGGGGTTGGGCGTCGTCGGCACGTAGACGCTCACGTGCTCGGCATTCAGGTGATTGACGACATCCCCGCCCGGCACGCCCGTCAAAAAGGCGATCGTATACGAGCCGCGCCGTGGGTACTCGATCAGCAGCGCTTTGCGAAACGCGTTGCCGCTGCTCGACAAGAGCGTGTCCGACACCTGCTTCACGCTCGTATAGAGCGGCCCCACGATCGGGATGTGACGCACGATTGCGTCCCACCATGTCACGAGCTTCTGACCGACGAAGTTCTGCGTGAACAGGCCGACGATGAAAATGAATGCCAGCGTCAACAGCGCGCCGATGCCGGGCAGATGAAAGCCGAAGAGCTTCTCGGGCTGCCACGAAGCAGGCAGCAAAAGCAGCGTCTGATCCATCGTGCCGATGATGAGACCCAGCACCCAGAGCGTGATCGCCAGGGGCACGAGAACCAGCAGACCGGTCAGAAATACGGATTTGAGCGTCGTGTTTTTCATGTATACCGCCAGAAAACCGCGGAAAAGGTTCGGCGCGGTTCGCGAAAGCGCCTTCGAGGACGGCCAGCCTCAAAAAACGCCGGAAGCCGCCCGGCCGCCTGCCCGGTCACCGATCCGGCGGTCCGGCGGTCCGGCGATCCGGCGGTCCGGCGGTCCGGCAATTCAGGCGTTAGCCGTGCTGGAGGCCGGCGTGCTCGAGCCGGTCGAACTACCCGAGCCAGACGCACCACCCGAGTCGGACGCGCTCGTCGAAGCCGCGGATGCCGCGGGAGCCGATGACGCGCTCGCGGCATCGCCCGACGCCGCTTTCGATTCACCGCTCTCTTTTTGACCGTTCGCCGCGCCGCCCGCACCTTTGGAGCCGCCGCGAAAATCGGTGACATACCATCCCGAGCCCTTCAGTTGAAAGCCTGCCGCAGTGACTTGCTTTCGGAATGTCTCGCTCTTGCACTCCGGACACTGCGTGAGCGGTGCGTCGCTCATCTTCTGAAGCACGTCTTTCTCGAAGCCGCACGATTCGCAGCGATAAGCGTAGATGGGCATGATTCTCTTCCCGGCAATTCCGACAAAACGGTTCGATGCGTACAAAGCGTTGAATTATAACCGCAACCGGCCCCCGGCCGCGTTTCAGGCGGCCGGGAGCCGGGCTGCTTCGAGATGGGGGCATCGGCGAGAAATTCAAGGCCCCGGGAGGGCCTCAGCGTCGGCGCCACGTCAGCCAGCGTTCGCGCCCAGCGAAGACTGGCAGCGAGTCGTCGACAGGCTTGTCTTCGACGAGCTCGAACGACGGCGCGAAGAGCGCCTCCAATTCAGCGCGCTCGATCCCGAAAGGCGGCCCCTTGGACGTCGCGCCAAGGAAAAAGAAGCCGGCGAGCAAGCCGCCCGGCGCCAGTAGTTGCGCCATTCGCTCGACGTAGTCGACGCGGCGCGCCGGCGGCAGCGCACAGAAAAACGCCCGTTCGTAGATCCATCCCGGGGCGAACGGCGGCGTGTAGGTGAAAAAATCGGCCTGCTCGACCAGCGCACCGAACTCGCCAAGCCCGGCCCGAGCGGCCGCCACCGCATCGGCCGAAAAATCGATGGCTCGCGCGGTCCATCCCGCTTTGGCGAGCGCACGTGCTTCATACGCGCTGCCGCACCCCGGTATGAGTACGGGACACCGCGCCGTGCGGGCCATGAAATCGAGAAAAGCATGCTGCACGCCCGCCTGATCCCACGGCGTATAACCCTTGCGAAAGCGTTCGTCCCAGAACGCGGCCGCGCCGGGATCGCGGGCCTCGAAGGTGGGCGCACTACCGGGCTTGGTCGGCGCGCTCATACGGTGCCGGCCTCAGCCGCCGTACGCCAGAACGAGCCAGAAGCGCGCGGCCACCGCGCCGACGCCCATTGCCACGCCGAACAGCAGCAGTGCCTGGAGCAGCCGATTCGTCCGGCGCTGCTCGACGAGCAGCATCTGAATCACGGCATCTTGTGCAACGCGCGCACCGTCGTGCCGAGCGGCCAGCACGTTGTGCACGAGGCGCGGCAACTGCGGCAGCGTCTTGCTCCACTGCGGCGCTTCCACACGTAGCCTGTCGAGCCAACCGCGCACGCCGATCTGCTCGTTCATCCAGCGTTCGAGATAAGGCTTCGCCGTCTTCCAGAGATCGAGCTCCGGATCGAGCGAACGGCCGAGCCCCTCGACGTTGAGCATCGTCTTTTGCAACAGAACCAGCTGAGGCTGGATCTCGACATTGAAGCGGCGCGAGGTCGAGAAAAGGCGCAGCAGCACCTGGCCGAGCGAGATATCTTTCAGCGCTCTATCGAAATAAGGTTCGCAAACGGCGCGAATCGCGCTTTCGAGTTCCTCGACGCGCGTCGTGGGCGGAACCCAGCCCGACTCCAGGTGAAGCGTCGCCACGCGGTGATAGTCGCGCTTGAAAAACGCCAGGAAGTTCTGCGCGAGATAGTTTTTGTCGAAATCCGACAGCGCGCCGATGATGCCGAAGTCGAGCGCGATATAGCGTCCGAAATGCGCTGGATCGAGGCTGACTTGAATGTTGCCCGGGTGCATGTCGGCATGAAAAAAGCCGTCCCGGAACACCTGCGTAAAGAAAATCTCGACACCTTCGCGAGCGAGCTTCGGGATGTCGACGCCAGCCTCCCGTAACGTCTCGACTTGACTGATGGGAACGCCCACCATGCGCTCCATGACGAGCACGTTCGGCGTGCAGAACTCCCAGTACATCTCGGGCACGAGCAACAGATCGAGCCCGATGAAGTTGCGGCGCAACTGGCTGCCGTTGGCGGCCTCGCGCATGAGGTCGAGTTCGTCGTGCAGGTACTTGTCGAATTCGGCAACCACTTCGCGCGGCTTGAGCCGCTTGCCGTCCGCCCAGAGTCGCTCGGCCCAGACGGCGATATCGCGCAACAGCGCCAGATCGGAATCGATGACGGGCAGCATATTCGGCCGCAACACCTTGATGGCGACGGGCTTACCCGCATGCTGCCCTGCCTTGACCTTCGCGAAATGCACTTGCGCGATCGACGCGCTCGCGACCGGCACCCGCTCGAATTCGTCGAAGAGTGCATCGACTTTCGCACCGAGCGACTTTTCGATGATATCGATGGCGACATCCGAATCGAACGGGGGTACCTGATCCTGCAGTTTCGCAAGCTCGATCGCGACGTCGAGGGAAAGCAGGTCTCGCCGCGTGGACAACACCTGGCCGAACTTGACGAAAATCGGGCCCAGGCTCTCGAGCGCGAGTCTCAATCGCACGGCTGGCGGAGATTTGAAGCGGCGCCCGATCGTACCGATGCGCAGCAAGAACCGCACGCGCCGGTCGTTGATGCGGGCCAACATCATCTCGTCGAGACCGAACCGGATGACCGTATAGACGATCTTGATAAAGCGCAGAAAACGCATGGAGAAATCCGTGGCCTCGCTAGCGGGTGCCGCGCGAAATGGACGCGCGGCGGGCGCCGGCTTGAGCCTCGATGCGCTCGATACGCTTTTCCACGCGCGCGAGTGCATCGCGCGCCCGCGCGAGCTCGGTGTTGAAGACCTCGAGCGAGGCGCGCCGCACGAGCTGCGGGTTCTCGTCGAGCAAATATTCGGCCGCCGCGTCGCGCAGATTGCGTCCGGTCCGCAACGCGCGCTCCCCCGCCGCGCGCACAAGCGCCGAAACCCGATATGCCGGGGCATCGCCGATCACCCGGGCGAGATCCTCTTCCGGCTCCCACCGCAAGTGCTCGGCCAGTTTGCCGAGCTGCGTGGCGAACTCCGCATCGCCTTCGATCCTCACATGTTTCATGACGGCGGCCTGTCCGCCCTGCACGAATGCCGATACGGCTTCGGCGGGCACCGCGATGGATACGTCCGGCAACGCACTCTCACGCTCGTCGACAGCGTTGAGATAGCCCTCCGGCTGCACCGCCAGCGTCACGGATAGCGACGAGAAGACAAGGCGTGCCGTTTTCCCGGAATACGGCACGAGCCGCTCACGCGCCCAAGCTTCCCGGGCGAGCAGGTGATTGACGGCTGCGGCAAAGGGCTTGGCGGCAAGGATCATCGGGCTCGGAATATGAAAGCCCGCGCGAGGCGTCTGCCCGCGCGGGCCACTATTGTAACGTCGGTTCGCGCGCCCGCTCGCACCAACGTCCCGCGCCCGAACGACGCGCCGAACTCAGTGATGCGCGGTTTGCTGAATACCGGCCAGCACCCAGCCCTCGCCTGCGCGGGCCGACTTCGAGAGGTTCCAGACTTCGCTGAACGGCCCGGCCGACTCGCCGGCCGTCTCGCGAATCAAGCCGCTGAACCGCACGCTCGCGAGATATTCGCTGCCGCGATCCTCCACCCCAAGCAGTTCCGCATTGAGCTGGACGACATCGGTCTGATCGCGTTCGCGGCCTCGCGAATCGATATCGACCTTCAATTCCGCGAACATTTCGGGCGTGGTGAATTCGCGGATATCGGCGAGATTGCCCTCGTCCCACGCTGCCTGCAGCCGGACGAAGTTGACCTTGGCGTGGCGCAGGAAGTTTTCGGCGTCGAAGCCGGCCGGCAACGCGGCACTTGTGGCGGCACCGATCGCCCCGGCCGGCATCGCACCGCCCGACGCGGCAGGCTCAGCCGCCTGCATGCGCGATAGATCGAAACCCCGCTGCGACGCACCGGCGCCTGCCGCGCCATAGGCGGGTACCGGCTCGCGACGGCGCGACATCAACTTGCGCACGATCCAGATCCCGGCCATCGCCAACAGCGCGATGACGATGACATTTGCCATCATGCTGGCAAATGCGCCGCCGAGCCCGAAATGCGACAGCAGCGCCGCGATACCGAGGCCGGCGGCCAAGCCGGCGATAGGACCGAGCCACCGGGAACGCGCGGAGGCGGGAGCGGGCTGGGCCGGAGTGGAAGGCGCGCGTGCCGCGGCCGAGGGTTGAGCGGACTGCATTCCCGGCTGCTGCGTGGACGACTGCGTAGCCGTGGACGGCGCGGTTTGCGTGGTCTGGGCCTGACGCCCGAACGTGCGTCCGCCCCCCAACCGCTTCGCCTCGGCATCGAGCGAGGCAACGGTGCTCACGGCGAGCACCGCGACCATCGCGACGGAGCCGATTCGCCTCGCGAGAGACGACGAAAGGTGTTTGGAAGAAACCGGAAGGGGATCGTCCATCTCTAAATTCCTCACGAAAACATACGGTTAGTGGCGCTAATATTTAGTCGCCACGTGCAAGGCTACCACGCCAGCTGACAAATTGTAATATTTGACGGCGTCGAGGCCTGCTTGTTCCATCATTGTTTTCAGTGTTTCCTGATCCGGGTGCATGCGGATCGATTCGGCGAGATAGCGGTAGCTCTCGGCGTCGCTGGCGAATTTGCTGCCCAGCCACGGCAATACCTTGAACGAATAGAGGTCGTACGCTTTTTTCAGCGGCTCCCATACCTTCGAAAACTCGAGCACGAGCAGCCGTCCGCCGGGCTTCAGCACGCGCCGCATCTCGGCCAGCGCCACTTCCTTGCGCGTCATGTTGCGCAACCCGAAAGCCACCGTCACCACATCGAAGTAATGGTCTGGAAAAGGGATCTTCTCCGCATCGCACAAAAGCGCCGGCGTAATGACGCCTTCGTCGAGCAGGCGGTCCCTTCCCACCCGCAGCATCGATTCGTTGATGTCGGTATGCCACACCTCCCCGGTCGGCCCCGCGCGCTTCGCGAATGCCTTGGAGAGATCGCCCGTGCCGCCGGCGATATCGAGCACCTTTGCGCCCGGCCGCACGTTTGCCTGGGCGATGGCGAACTGCTTCCAGACCCGATGCAGCCCCCCCGACATCAAGTCGTTCATCAAGTCGTAGTTCGACGCGACGGAGTGGAACACGCCCGCGACCTTCCTGGCTTTGTCCCGTTCGTCGACTGTTTCGAAGCCGAAGTGGGTCTTGCTCATCGCGAATATCCTCCGCTTTTTATTTCCATGGTTTTAGTGGCAATGCCCGTGCGGCGCGCGCGGTTCGCCCGGCTCGCTCATCGGGGCATCGCGCTCGACGCCTGCCGCGGCGAGCTTGTCGAGATATTCGCGCCAGTACGCGTCCTGGTGTGTGGCCAGATCGTAGAGCAGGTCCCAGGAGTAGAGGCCAGTGGTGTGTCCGTCGGAGAACGTGGGCTGCAGCGCATAGTTGCCGACGGGCGCAATCGAGACGATCGTGACGTCGCGCTTGCCGGTCTGCAGCGTTTCCTGCCCTGGCCCGTGTCCGCGCACCTCGGCGGAGGGCGAAAAGACACGCAGCAGCTCGAACGGGACCCGGTAGCTCTGCCCGCCTGCATACTGCAATTCCAGCACACGCGATTTCGCATGGACGACGACGCCCGTCGGAACCGGCGTATCGGGAGTGAGTCCGCTCATGAGTGCCTCGCTATTCGTTATGTTCGTTGCGCTATGGGTCAACCGGGGGTCAACCAGGCGCCAGATGAAGGTCGAGCGAGCAAGCCCCGGGCCGCAACATCAGGCAAAAACTTGCGCGACCTCGCGGCGCACCGCATCGCCCAACAGCGTCGCCTGTGCGCGCCGCGACGCCAGCAGCGCCTCCGATACCGCGCGCTGCCGAGGCGCCCAGACGGCCAAGGGAAAATGCGCGTCGTTCGTGAAGCGCGGGATCACGTGCCAGTGCACGTGCGGCACCTGGTTGCCAAGGCTCGCGAGATTGACCTTGGCGGGCTGCATGACCGTGCGAAGCGCCCGTTCGACAGCATAGACCACCCGCATCAAACGTTCGCGGGAAGCCGCCGGAAGATCCGAGAATTCGGCGACGTGGGCGTTCAGAATCACCCGACAAAATCCCGGATAGTCGATTTCCTCGGCCAGGACGACACGCATGGTGTCGTCCTGCCAAAGCACCGTTCCGCCTTCCTCACGGCAAAATACGCAGTCCATGGTCGTCCTTTCGCGTCGTTGCGGCTCAGCCCGTCATCGGTCGATGGCCGTCAACGGCAGCCAATGGCCGCTATTACACCAGTACGCGTTCGATCCCGCCATCGTTGGCCTGCCGCACGTAATTCACCATCCAATCTTCGCCAAGCACCCGCCGCGCAATTTCGACGACGATGTAATCGGCCTCGATGTCGGCATCCTCGTTATAGCGCTTGAGCCCCTGCAGGCACGAAGGACAGCTCGTGAGAATCTTGACATCGGGTTCGCCATGCGCGACGGCCACGGCGTTCGCATCGACGATCGGCAACGCGCGCAATCTCGCCGCGCCCTTTCTGATCTCCTCTTCCTTGCGAAAGCGCACTTGCGTGGAGATGTCGGGGCGGCTGACGGCGAACGTGCCCGATTCGCCGCAGCAGCGCTCGTTCTTCTCGATCTTGTAGCCGTCCTTCTCGGCACCCATCAGCTCGTTGACGAGCTTGACCGGGTCCATCGTCTTGATCGGCGTATGGCAGGGATCGTGGTACATGTACCGCGTACCCTTCACGCCATCGAGCTTCATGCCCTTTTCGAGCAGGAATTCGTGGATGTCGATGATCCGGCAGCCCGGGAAGATCTTCTCGAATTCATAGCCGGCCAGCTGGTCGTAGCAAGTGCCGCACGAGACGACCACGGTCTTGATGTCGAGATAGTTCAGCGTGTTCGCCACCCGGTGAAACAGCACGCGGTTGTCGGTCACGATCTTCTCGGCTTTGTCGTACTGCCCCGCGCCGCGCTGCGGATAGCCGCAGCAGAGGTAGCCCGGCGGCAGCACCGTCTGCACGCCCGCCTCCCAGAGCATCGCCTGCGTCGCGAGCCCGACTTGCGAGAAAAGGCGCTCGGAGCCGCAGCCCGGGAAGTAGAACACCGCTTCCGAGTCGACCGTCGTCGTCTTCGGATTGCGGATGATCGGCACGATCTTGTTGTCCTCGATGTCGAGCAGCGCGCGTGCTGTCTTCTTCGGCAGATCGCCCGGCATCTTCTTGTTGATGAAATGGATCACCTGCTCGACGACAGGGGGCTTGCCGGTCGTGGCGGGCGGATGCGCGGTCTGCTTGCGCGCGAACTGCTTGAGCAGATCGTTACCGAGCCGCTGCGCCTTGTAGCCGACGCCCATCATCGCCGTGCGCGCCAGATTGATCGTCTGCGGATTCGTTGCATTGAGGAAGAACATGCCCGCCGCGGTGCCCGGGTTGAACTTCTTCTTGTCCATCTTGCGCAGCAGGTTGCGCATGTTCATCGACACATCGCCAAAGTCGATCTTTACCGGGCACGGCGTCACGCACT
Organism: uncultured Paraburkholderia sp.; assembly: GCA_966421005.1. Taxonomy (GTDB): domain Bacteria; phylum Pseudomonadota; class Gammaproteobacteria; order Burkholderiales; family Burkholderiaceae; genus Trinickia. Next base: position 27,655 of record CBJLAJ010000001.1, on the reverse strand, counting down.
TATGGCAGACCGTGCAATGGTCCGCCACGTCGTTGAACTCGTCCCAATGTTTGATCGACACGCCACGGCGCGTCTGTTCCTCATAGAGGAACGCTTCGATCAACAACGATGTCGCAAGAATCTTGTTACGCGGGCTGTAGAGCAGATTCGCGCGCGGCACGTGCGTCGCGCACACAGGCTTGCACTTGCCGCAGCGCAGACAGTCCTTCACCGAATCGGCGATCGCGCCGATATCGGACTGCTGCATGATGAGCGACTCGTAGCCCATGAGGCCGAAGCTCGGCGTATAGGCGTTGCGCAAGTCGGCTCCAGGCAGCAGCTTGCCCTTGTTGAACCGGCCTTCCGGATCGATGCGCTCCTTGTAGGCGCGGAATTCGGCGATCTCGTCGTCGGTCAGGAACTCCAGCTTCGTAATGCCAATGCCGTGTTCGCCCGAGATCACGCCATCGAGCGAGCGCGCGAGCTTCATGATGCGCTCGACCGCCGCATGCGCGTCCTGCAGCATCGCGTAGTTGTCCGAGTTCACCGGAATGTTCGTATGCACGTTGCCGTCGCCCGCGTGCATATGCAGCGCGACAAAGACACGCCCGCGCAGCACCTGCTTGTGGATCGCCTGCGCCTCTTCGAGGATCGGCTTGAACTCGCCGCCGTTGAAGATTTGCCGCAGTTCGGCGCGGATCTCCTGCTTCCACGATACGCGCACCGTGCGATCCTGCGTGACATGAAAGACCTTCGCATCGGGCTGGCTGTCGACGCGATCGGCGAATTTCTCGGCGAGCGCCTCGTAGCCGAGCTGCACGAGCGTGTGCTGCGCCTCGCGAAGCGGCATATCGAGGTTCTCGCGCAGGAAGACCCAGCGCGCGCGCACGTGCGCAAGCAGCACAAGCGCCTGCTGGACACGGTCTTCGAGCAACTCCGCGCTCGGAATCTCGTTGGCATCGTCGGTCTTGCCGAGCGGCAGCTTGCCAGCCTTGAAAAACGCTTCGAGCGCATCGACGAGCTGCAGCTTGTTCTTGATCGACAGCTCGATGTTGATCCGCTCGATGCCGTCCGTGTATTCGCCCATGCGGTCGAGCGGAATCACGACGTCTTCGTTGATCTTGAACGCGTTCGTATGCTTGGCGATCGCCGCCGTGCGGCTGCGATCGAGCCAGAAACGCTTGCGCGCCTCCGCGCTCACTGCCACGAACCCTTCGCCGCTCTTGCCGTTGGCCATGCGCACGACTTCCGAGGTGGCCGACGCCACGGCATCGGCATCGTCGCCGACGATGTCGCCAATCAACACCATCTTCGGGAATGCATTGCGCTTCGATTTGGTCGCGTAACCGACCGCGCGCAAATAGCGCTCGTCAAGATGCTCGAGGCCCGCGAGGATCGCGCCGCCGCGCTTGGCCGTCTCGAACAGGTAGTTCTTGATTTCGACGATGCTCGGTATCGCCTCGCGCGCCTGGCCGAAGAACTCCAGACAGACCGTGCGCGTATGCGCGGGCATCTTGTGCAGCACCCAGCGCGCCGATGTGATGAGGCCGTCGCAGCCTTCCTTTTGCACGCCGGGCAACCCAGCCAGAAACTTATCCGTGACGTCCTTGCCGAGCCCTTCCTTGCGGAAGCGGCGGCCTTCGATGGCAAGCGTTTCGGTGCGCAGGAGGCGCTCGCCGGGCGCGTGCTCGCCGTCGAACCACTTCAGCTCGAAGCGGGCCATGTCGACATCATGGATCTTGCCGAGGTTATGACCGAGCCGCGTGACTTCGAGCCAGTTGCCCTCGGGATCGACCATACGCCACCAGGCGAGATTGTCGAGCGCCGTGCCCCAGAGCACGGCCTTCTTGCCGCCCGCGTTCATCGCGATGTTGCCGCCGATGCACGAGGCGTCGAGCGACGTCGGATCGACCGCGAACACATAGCCGGCAGCCTCGGCCGCCTCCGTTACGCGGCGCGTGACGACGCCGGCGCCCGAGAAGATCGTCGGCGCCTTGCGCGCGAGCCCGGGCAGCTCGGTAAGTTCGACCGCGCCTAGCTGCTCGAGTTTTTCCGTGTTGATGACGGCCGAAAACGGCGTGAGCGGCACCGCACCGCCCGTATAGCCTGTGCCGCCGCCGCGTGGGATCACCGTCAGGCCGAGCTCGAAGCATGCCTTCACGAGGCGCGCGATCTCCTGCTCGGTGTCGGGCGTGAGCACGACAAACGGATATTCGACGCGCCAGTCGGTCGCATCGGTCACGTGCGAGACGCGCGACAAACCGTCGAAGCGGATATTGTCCTTCTGCGTGCAGCGTCCGAGCACTTTCAGCGCACGGCGGCGCAACTCGGCCATCGCCGAGAATTCGCCGGCGAACGCCTCGACCGCGCGACGCGCGGCGGCCACCAGCATTTCCACGCGCGCAGCACGCTCGCGGCCCGCCTCGTCGCGGTGCTCGGCCAGATCGGCGTGCCGGCGCTTCTCGATTTCCTTGAGTCGATGCTCGAGCGCCCCGATCAGCAGCGTGCGGCGCTTGGGATTGTCGAGCAGGTCGTCTTGCAGATATGGATTGCGACGTACCACCCAGATGTCGCCAAGCACTTCGTAGAGCATCCGTGCCGAGCGGCCGGTGCGGCGCTCGTTGCGCAGTTCGTCGAGGATGCTCCAGGCATCGGCGCCCAACAGACGGATGACGATTTCCCGGTCGGAAAACGACGTGTAGTTGTAGGGGATCTCGCGCAGGCGCGGTTCGGGATCGGCAGCCAATGCAGCGTCGGCGCCGTGCGGATCGAATACTTGTGGTGCGTTCATGGTCGGACGGATCGATGGGCCGGTGTGCGCATCGGGTCGATTACGCAAACGGCGGCGCGCGTCACGCGCAATATAGGGAAACTGGGCTTCAAAGCGATTGGCCGCCGCACGACGCGGCGCCAGCAAGCCTTCATGGGCGCAGGCTCATGCGTGACGCGATCGCGCGTGACGGACATACTTTTCCGCCGCGGGGCGCGCTTCTCGCGGAGCGGGGATCAAGTGGGCGGTCCGAGGCTGCCAGCGCATTTTCCGGTCCTGGTCTCAAAACGGAATTCTACCGCATGACGCAGCCCGACGCTCGGGCCTGGAACCGCCGCGCGGCCCATTACCCGACCGGCCGGACGGCCGGGAGTCGGCATGCCGCCGACAGCCGAAACCCGCGCCGTTGGCGCTATCATTGACTCTTTTAAGCCTCTGCCGGCATTGCAAGCGCTTTCGGCGCACCGCCCCATGACCTCGTCCTCCCACGATTACCTCAAGAAAGTCCTCACGGCACGCGTCTACGACGTGGCGCACGAAACGGAACTCGAACCCGCTCGCAACCTTTCGGCGCGCCTGGCGAACCGTGTCTATCTGAAGCGCGAGGACAACCAGCCTGTCTTCTCGTTCAAGCTGCGCGGTGCCTACAACAAGATGGTCCATATTCCGGCCGACGCGATCGCCCGCGGTGTCATTACGGCCTCGGCCGGCAACCACGCGCAAGGCGTAGCCTACTCGGCCGCGCGCCTCGGCGTGAAGGCCGTCATCGTCGTGCCCGTCACGACGCCGCAGGTGAAGGTCGATGCCGTGCGCGCCCACGGCGGGCCGACGGTCGAGGTCGTGCAGGTCGGCGAATCGTATAGCGATGCCTACGCGCATGCACTCGAGCTGCAGGAAGCACGCGGATTGACGTTCGTCCATCCGTTCGACGATCCCTACGTGATCGCCGGCCAGGGGACGATCGCCATGGAGATCCTGAGCCAGCACCAGGCCCCGATTCATGCGATTTTCGTACCGATCGGCGGCGGCGGCCTCGCGGCCGGCGTCGCGGCTTACGTCAAAGCGGTGCGCCCCGAAATCAAGGTGATCGGTGTGCAGACCGAAGATTCGTGCGCCATGGCGCAGTCGATCAAGGCGGGCGAGCGGGTGACGCTTTCGGAAGTCGGCCTCTTCTCGGACGGCACCGCCGTCAAGCTCGTGGGAACGGAGACGTTCCGGCTGTGCAGCGAATATCTCGACGATGTCCTCATCGTCAACACCGATGCGCTTTGCGCCGCCATCAAGGACGTCTTCCAGGACACGCGCAGCCTGCTCGAGCCGGCCGGCGCCCTCGCCGTCGCGGGCGCCAAGCAGTATGCCGAGCGCACCGGCATCGAAAACGAGACGCTCGTCGCGGTCACATCGGGCGCGAACATGAATTTCGACCGGATGCGCTTCGTCGCGGAGCGCGCGGAAGTCGGTGAAGCGCGCGAGGCCGTCTTCGCCGTGACGATTCCGGAAGAACGCGGCAGTTTCAAGCGCTTTTGCGAACTCGTCGGCGAGCGCAGCGTCACGGAGTTCAACTACCGTATCGCGGACGCAAGCGCAGCTCATATCTTCGTCGGCGTACAGATCAGGAGCCGCGACGAATCGGCCGCCATCGCGCGCTCATTCGAGACGCACGGCTTTGCCACCGTCGATCTGACCAACGACGAACTCTCGAAGCAGCACATCCGATACATGGTGGGTGGGCGCTCGCCCCTCGCGCACGACGAGCGCCTCTTTCGCTTCGAGTTCCCGGAGCGCCCCGGCGCGCTCATGCGCTTTCTCTCGTCGATGGCGCCGGACTGGAATATCAGCCTCTTCCACTATCGGAACCAGGGCGCGGATTACAGCTCGATTCTCGTCGGCATCCAGGTACCCGACGCCGATAACGAAGCGTTTGCGCGCTTTTTGTCGACGCTCGGCTATCCGTATTGGGATGAAAGCCGTAACCCCGTCTATCGCCTCTTTTTGGCCTGACGGCGCTTTCGCGCATCGGACACCGTCTATCGAGCATCGCCATGACCCCCGACCAATCGCCGCTGGGCAAACCGGCCGCCTATACCGAGCAATACGATCCCTCTCTGCTGTTTCCGATCGCCCGCGCACTGGCGCGCGAGGCGATCGGCATCGGCGCGCAGTTGCCGTTTTTCGGCACCGACATCTGGAACGCTTATGAGCTTTCGTGGCTCAACACGCGCGGCAAGCCGCAGATCGCGATCGCGACGTTCCTCGTGCCGGCCGAATCGCCGAACATCGTCGAATCGAAGTCGTTCAAGCTCTATCTCGGATCGTTCGCGCAAACGCGTATCGAATCCGCCGATGCCTTGCGCGATATGCTCAAGCGCGACGTATCGGCGGCCTGCGGCGCAAGCGTCTCGGTGCGCCTCGCCACGCCTGCCGAGTTCGGCAAGCTCGCCCTCGACGAACTCGACGGGCTCTCGCTGGACAGGCTCGATCTGGAGGCCGATGTCTATCATCCCGACCCCGCGCTGCTCACGGCCGCGCACGACGAAGCGCCCGTCGAAGAGACGCTTGTCTCGAATCTGCTGAAGTCGAACTGCCCGGTCACCGGCCAGCCGGATTGGGGCAGCCTGCAGATCCATTACGTCGGGCCTCAGATCGATCATGCCGGGCTCTTGCGCTACATCATCTCGTATCGCAATCACACCGGCTTTCACGAGCAGTGCGTCGAGCGCATCTTCACCGATATCCTGCGCGAGTGCCGGCCCGTGAAGCTCGCCGTCTATGCGCGCTACACGCGCCGTGGCGGGCTCGACATCAATCCGTTTCGCACCAACTACAATCAACCGATGCCCGACAACGCGCGCACCGCGCGCCAGTGACGCACGCGCGCGAGAGCGCTCAGAAAGCCTGCGACGCGTCATCGCCTGACGCTCTCGCGCCGCGAGCCACGAAGTAGCCGGCCCGCTCGCCTGTCGGTTCGCCGCCGCGATAGCTCGCGACGCCATTGACCCAGACCGCATCGATACCGATGGCAGCCTGCTGCGGACGCTCGAACGTCGCGGCATCGAGCACGCGCGCGGGATCGAACAGCACGAGATCCGCATGCGCGCCGCGCCGCACTTCCCCGCGCCCCTCGAGGCCGAAGCGCCGCGCCGGCAGCCCCGTCATCTTGCGGACCGCCTCCTCGAGCGGCAGCAGTTGCTCGTCGCGCGCGTAGTGACCGAGCACACGCGGAAACGCTCCCCATAGTCGCGGGTGCGGCAGCGGATCGTTCGGCAACCCGTCCGAGCCGATCATCGTTGCCGGATGCGACAGAATCCGGCGCACGTCGTCTTCCGACATGTTGTGATAGACGGCGCCGGCCGGCTGCAGGCGCGCGGCCGCTTCGCGTTCGCTCACGCCCCACTCGCGCGCGATGGCCGATACGCGCTTGCCGGCCTGCTCCGGGTGCGGCGTCGACCATGTCACCGTGATCTCGATATCGCCCGTCACCTGCGCGAGATCGAGCGTCGTGGAGCTGCGGTCGTAGGGATAGCAGTCGCAACCGATCGGCTGCAAGCGCCGCGCATCGTCGAACGAGGCGAGGACTTCCTTGCTGCGGCCCCAGTTGCGCGGGCCGGCGCATTTGAGATGCGAGATGACCACCGGCACGCGCGCATGCCGGCCGATGCGGCACGCTTCGTCGAATGCCTCCAAAATCGCGTCGAACTCGCTGCGCATATGCGTCGTGTAAATCGCCCCGGCCCCCGCCAGCGGCTCGGCAAGCGCCATCACTTCTTCCGTCGGGGCCGCGTGGGCCGAACCGTATGCGAGCCCGGAACTCAGGCCGAGCGCGCCATGCGCGAGCGCTTCTTCGAGTTGAGCGCGCATCGCCGCGATCTCCGCTTGCGTGGCGGCACGGTCCAGCCGGTCCATGTGATTGTTACGCAACGCGGTATGTCCCACCAGCGCCGCGACATTGACCGCTGGCCGTGCCGCATCCACTGCGGCACGGTACGCCGCGAACGTCGGATAGCGAAAGGCGTCGGGGCCGCCCAGCAGGTTCATCGGGTCCGGCGGATCGCCCGCGAGCGTGACCGGCGATGCGCTGATGCCGCAATTGCCGACGATCACCGTCGTCACGCCCTGGGTCAGCTTGGGCAGCATCTGCGGCGAGCGAATCGCGTGAATGTCGTCATGGGTATGGACGTCGATGAACCCCGGCGCGAGCGCGCCCCCCTCGGCCTCGACGAATTCCTCGGCAACCCAGTTCGACAGGTTGCCAATGGCGGCGATGCGGCCGTCGCGGACCGCCACATCGCGCTCGACGGGCGGCTTGCCGGTGCCGTCGTAAAGCATTGCGCCCACGATCAACGTGTCTGCGGCTTCAGGATGGGAGTGCATAGCCAGGCTCCTACGGCGGATGCGGCGCGGGGACATGGCGCGCCATTCGCACGATCGTACTCGACCATCACGTTCGATGCACGCAACGCGGTTTTTTCACTGGCGTCCGGCCGGCCGCCTTCGTACCATCGTCGTCGTTGCGGCCGCAACGAGCTCGCTCGCGCGCATTCCCGCGCCGTATTCGCCACGCTTCGCAAGGATCGCCATGAAAATCGCCTATCAAACCGCCACGATCGACCCTTACGGCAAGGGACTGGGCTCCGTGCCGAGCGCCAGCGTGCCGCTCAGCCAGGCCGTCAATCTCGAATGGAATCTGTTGGCCGAGGACGTGAGCCTGCCGGCCGCCGTGCTGCGCGCGGACCGCATGGAGCACAACCTCAAATGGATGCAGGCCTTCATGGCGGAGTACGGGGTCAAGCTGGCGCCGCATGGCAAGACGACGATGGCGCCGCAGCTCTTTCGCCGCCAGCTCGCCGCGGGTGCCTGGGGGATCACGCTCGCCACCGCCCATCAAACGCGCGCGGCTTATTCGGGCGGTGTTCAGCGCGTGCTGATGGCTAATCAACTGGTCGGCCGACGCAATATGGCGATGATCGCGGAGCTGTTGACCGATCCGGATTTCGAGTTTTTCTGTCTCGTGGATTCGGCCGAGGGCGTAGATCAGTTGGGCGCATTCTTCCGCTCCGTGCGCAAGCCGCTCTCGGTGCTGCTGGAGCTGGGCGTACCCGGCGGACGCACGGGCGTGCGTAACGATGCCCAACGCGACGGCGTGTTATCCGCCCTCGAGCGCAACGCCGACACAGTGAAACTCGCAGGCATCGAGCTCTATGAAGGCATTCTCGCCGACGAACAAGCCGTGCGCGCGTTCTTGCGGCGCGCGCTCGAGACGGTGCACCTGCTCGCGGCGCAAGGGCGTTTCGCGCGGACGCCGGCCATTTTGTCGGGCGCGGGTTCGGCCTGGTATGACATCGTTGCGGAAGAATTCGCGCGCGAATCGGCCAGCGGACGCATCGAAGTGGTCTTGCGCCCCGGCTGTTATGTGACGCACGATGCCGGCATCTATGCCAAGGCCCAGGCGGGCGTGCTCGCGCGAAATCCCATCGCGCGCAAGATGGGGGAAGCGCTGCTACCCGCGCTGCAGCTATGGGCCTATGTGCAATCGATTCCGGAACCCGATCGGGCGATCGTCGGCTTCGGCAAACGGGATACGGCGTTCGATGCGGGCGCGCCTATTGCCGCGCGCCACTATCGCCCGGGGATGAAGGCCCCGCGCGATATCGGGCCTGCCGAAGGCTTCGAAGTCACGAACATGATGGATCAGCACGCCTATTTGCGCCTTGCGCCGGGCACCGATCTCAAAGTGGGCGACATGCTCGCGTTCGACATCTCGCACCCGTGTCTCACGTTCGACAAATGGCGGCAAATTCTCGTCGTCGATGCCGACTATCGTGTGACGGAAGTCGTGGAGACTTACTTTTGACCGACCGTAGCTGTTTGAGCGATGCGTGCCTCGAGCTGGCAAAGCGCCGACGCCAGCGCGGCTCGCGCATCGTCGGGTAGCGCCCCCATCGTGTCGCGCAAGAACGCATTGCGCCGCGGCAGGCTCTCTTCCACGGCGGCGGCGCCCGAGCGCGTCAATGCGACGTTGGTGATGCGGTTGTCGCGCGCATCGGTGCTGCGGGCGACCCAGCCGAGCAGTTCGAGCGCCTTCAATTGCCGGGTGAGCGCGCCCGGATCGATACGGAGTTGCTCGACGAGGCGCTTTTGCGACCATTCCCCTTGTTCCGACGCCAGCGCGCGCAAGATGCGCCAGCGCGTCATCGGATGACCGACCTGCGCTTCGAACGCGGACATGAAGGCGCGGTAGGTCCGGCCAAACTGCTGGACGGTAGCGACGTAATCGTGTTCTTCCATGGAGCGTCGTGCCTGATTCCCAAATTCATTCTGCCGCGGGCACCGGCTCGGCGGCCCGCGTAATCCTGATGCGCGGCACGCGCCGGCATTGCCAGATCGAAAACGCGGCGACCACCATGGCGACGGCAATGCCGGCATGGATCGCTGTGACCAGCGCCGCGCGCGAAGCCTCGATCAATGCCGTGCCGTTCAAGCCGCGCGCGGCCAACTCGCGCGCGAGCGCGTGCTGAGCGTCGATATTCACGAGGATCTGCGGATCGCGCAATCGCTCGAGCCAGGCTGTCGCATGGCCCGTCGCGAGCGCATCGTGTACGCCATGCTCGTACATCCGCGTGACGAGCGTCCCCGTGAACGCGGTGCCGATCATACCGCCAATCATGCGCAACGATTGCAAGAGCGCCGTCGCGATTCCAAGATGCTCGCGGCCCGCGGTCTGTTGTGCGAAGACTGTGAGGTTCGGTAAAACGAAGCCGAGGCCGAGTCCGCCCGCCATCATGAAGGCCATCAACAAGGCATGCGGCATGGCGCGCGTGGCGAGCACGGTGCCGAAACAAGCGAGGGCGACGAGGGCAAAACCCACGTAGAGCATTGTGCTCGGATTGCGAATGCGCGTGACGACCCGTCCATTCGTAATGCTACCGATCGTGATGAACACCACGAGCGGGGTGACGACAAGACCGGCATCGCGCGGTGAGAGGCCAAAGCCGCCTTGCAGCAACAGCGGCGCATAGAACAACAGGGAAAACATCGAGAAGCCGCCGAGCACCGAAAGCGAGAATAGCGCGGCCAACGACCGGTTGCGGAACATGTCGAGCGGCAAAATCGGCTGCGCGTTCGCGCGCTCCCACTTCAGGAGAATGAAGGCAGACGCGAGACCGACCACAGCAAGCGTGACGACTCCCGGAGTGAAGCCGTCGTGGGCAACCCATTCGACGAAAAGCTGCAATGTGCTGAGCGCCACGGCAATCAGCAGTGCCCCGATCCAATCGAGTCTTACGCGCACCGTATGCGCCATATGCCGAAGATGAGGCAGATAGCGCCAGACGAAGGTGAGGGAAAGCAACCCAACCGGTAGATTGACGTAGAACGCCCATCGCCATCCCCAGTACTGGGTGAGAAAACCCCCGAGCGACGGGCCGATTGCATTCGCAATACCGAACGCGGAACTCATCATGACCTGCCAGCGCAGGCGCACGACGGAATCGGGAAAGAGATCGGCGATACAGGCGAAGGCGGTGCCGACGAGCATGCCGCCGCCGATTCCCTGCAGCCCGCGTGCGAGCACCAGGAACAGCATGCTGTTCGCCGCTCCGCACAGCGCCGATGCCCCGGTGAACAGTCCGATGGAGACCAGCACGAACGGCTTGCGGCCGTAATAGTCGCCCAGGCGTCCGAAGATCGGAACGGTGATGACCGACGTCAGCAAATACGACGTCGCCACCCAGGCGTAAAGCTCGAACCCTTTGAGTTCGGCGACGATAGTCGGTAACGCCGTGCCGACCACCGTCTGGTCGAACGCAACGAGCATGGTGACGAAAGAAATGCCAAGCATCGCGAGCAACGACTCACGAAACGGCAGCACCTGCGCACGTGAATGATGAGCGGCGGTATGGACAGCCATTTTTTGTCGACACAATCGTTGATACGTCAAAGATATCGAAATGCTAGCATGAGTCAGCCGAGCATGCTGGAGCGAGGCTGTGTTCCGTTTGCCAGATACCGTTGGAAGGACTGCCTTGGATGGAACCGATTTCAACTACTGCCGTGCTGCGGCTCGCCGAAGCGGACCGAGCGGTGCTGGCGCGCGCCAAGGAAGCGCTGGAGCGTCAGCCGCTTGCCATGAAACTCGCGGCGGCCGTTGGCGCGCCCATCGAGCGGCTCATCGAGCGTTTGCCTGCGGCCGCGCACGATACGGTCGCTGCCGCGACGCGGGTCGCGCTGGAAAAATGCCTTCAGGCTGCGCTGGCGAGCGTCGGCAAATCCAGACCTGCCGCGCTGGGGCCGTCGAAACCCGCGCGCGACATCTGGCATAAAGTCGCCGTGGCGACAACCGGTGCGGCAGGCGGCGCATTCGGGCTCGTCGCACTGCCCGCCGAGCTGCCCCTGACGACGGCACTGATGTTCCGCTCGATTTGCGATATTGCGCGCAGCGAAGGCGAAGACCTGAGTTCCGCCGAAGCGCGCCTGCAATGTCTGTCGGTCTTCGGTTTGGGCGGCGGTGCCACCCGGCATGCCAACGCCGACGAGGACGCCGATTTCGGCTATTTCGTTACGCGCGGGGCGCTCGCGCAGGCGATCTCGAAAGCGTCGTCCGAGCTCGCGTCGAAAGGGGTTGCGGCGCCCGGCGCCTCCGCGCTGATGCGGCTCACCAATGCCATTGCCGCGCGTTTTTCGGTACAGGTCAGCGAGCAGGTGGCGGCCAAGTCGATACCGGCCATCGGGGCCGTGCTCGGCGCGCTCGTCAACACGGCGTTCATCGATCACTTCCAGCAGACAGCGCACGGTCATTTCGCCATACGCCGGCTCGAGCGCCAATACGGCGCCGAGACGGTGCGCCTCGCCTATCAGGCGATCGAACGCTCGGCCCGCGGTTGAATATGGCACGCTTGCGCGTGGCGGCGCGCGAAGGCGGCAGCCTGCGCGAGCGCCGCGCGTCCTTCGGGGATGAACGGCACGAATAATTGCCAGACGTGCGGCATTTTCGGCCAGATTTGGAAGTCTATTTCGACCTGCGCCGCACGCGCCCGCTCGGCCACGCGTCGAGCATCGTCGAGCAGCACTTCCGTGCTGCCCGCTTGAATCAGCAGCGGCGGCAGGCCCGTCAGGTCGGCGTAGAGCGGCGAGGCGTACGGATGTGTCGCACTCGTCGTACCGAGATAGAGCTGCGCCGCGCGCGCAATCGCGGTGCCCCGGAACATCGGATCAAGCCTATCGTTGCTGACGAGCGTAGCCCCCGTCGCGGCGAGGTCGGTCCACGGCGAAAACAACAAGCCCGCGGCGGGCAGCGGATCGCCCGCATCGCGCAGCGCGACGAGAAGCGCCAATGCGAGACCGCCGCCCGCGGAATCTCCGGCGACGACGATCGACTCGGCCGGCGTCCCACCGCTCACGAGTTGCCGATAGGCCGCCAGCGCGTCATCGAGCGCAGCCGGAAACGGGTGCTCCGGTGCCAGTCGATAGTCGAGCGAGAACGTGCGGGCGCCAATGTGGACAGTCAGTGCAAAGACGAGCGAGCGATGCGACTTGGGCGAGCAGAAGTAGTAACCGCCGCCATGCAGATAAAGCAGAGTGACGAGCGGCGCTGCGCGCTCCATTTCGGCGATCGGCTCGAGCCACTCGCCGGTAAGCGGCGCATAATTCGGCCCGCAGCACTCAGTGAGGCGCCAGCCGGCGGGCACCCGTGGAGACCATATGCGCGCGGCCGTACGGGCTCGCGCGCGTTCCACGCTCACGTGCGGCTTTTCGGTCTCCGGACGGAAGGTCCGTGCGAGAATCCAACAGGCGATGGTGCTTCGCCAGCTCAAGGATCAAGCGCTCAGTGCGACGGCATCAGTTGGCCGCGAATTTCGCCACCCGGGTTTTTCTTGGTGTGGACGTTGAAGTACCACTTGCCGCCTTGGAGATCGGCCATCTGAGCATCGGTCAGGGTCTGCTCGCCCTTGACGTCACCCGACGTCTCCGCCGGCACTTTCACCGGGAGGACCGGCGCGGCGTTAGCGCCGACGGCTGCCGGCCCGTGGAAGTGAGCAGCCGTCGCGGGCCCGGTGAGCCCTTTGTAGTTGATCGTCCATGAGAACGCTTTCGTCGACGTATCGAGCGTGGCGTCGACAGAGCCGCTACCTGTGCTCGTAGTAGGCGGGACCTCGGCCGAGGGCGTTAGCGTCGTCGCGTACTTGACCGTCTCCGCGTAGGCTGCACTCGTCGCCGCAGCCGATAGCAACATGGCCAAGCTAAGTTTGCGCATCAGTTCCATCTTGTTCTCCTGTCAGTGGATGCCGCTCACGCCGGAAACGACGCGCCCGCGAAGCGGTGCCCACATACTAGAACATGTGCCGGAACCTGTCTCCGAAGTGCTTGTGCGCTACCCGCTTTCAGCAGACTTTGCGGAACATGGCGTCGACGACGGTGCCCGGCCCGATGGGCGTCCATTCGGCGCGGGTGGGATGCACGAAGCCGACAGGGGTGCCGTCGGCAGCCAGATAATGCGTATCGACCGAGCGCCACTGCTTGTGGCTGCAATCGATCTGATAGCGGGTGAGCGAAACGGCCACAGGCTGCGCGACGCCCGTCACCTTCTCGGGGACTTTCCACGTCGTCTTGCCGACGTATTCGATGTAACCATCGGCATTGGTTACGACGCTATCGGTATCCACTGCGTAGGAAAGATCGCGTTCGCCCGACAGGTAATTCCACTGCGTGGCTTCCGCATGAACCATGGCAGCAAGGGGCATTAGACAAACGAGCCATCGACGGATCAATTTCATTGGTGGTTCCGATTATGCGAAATTGGCCCAGCTCCGTCGATTGAATTATCGTTTTGGCTGCTTCTCGCTTATGCGCGCGGCACGCCGACGTTGATCGATTCTAGCAGAGCGATCGACGAAGATACTCGGGACACGAGAAATTCACACGAAATACGAAGTGCGGGAATGCTTTGGCGTAAGCGCCGCTTTAACGATCGATGCTCGCGGCGCTGGCGCCCGCATTGATCTCGAAATCATGCGCATGCAAGCTTACTTTATGGGCATAAGCCGTCGAGCCGCCATAATTCTTGAGTGCGGCGGCTACATCGCCCTGCGCCGATTCGATATAGCCGCGCAAGATGGCCGAGCCCACGTCGATATTGGCCGCGGGTTGCGTGAGATCGACATGCTGCACAAGCCGGCGATGTGCCGCGGGAACGACCTGCATGAGGCCCGTTGCGCCATGCGCCCCTCGCGCCGTCTCCTTGAACCGCGATTCGATCGAAATGATCGAGAGGACGAGCGCCGGCGGCAACGAATACTTCGATGCCGAAGCCATGACGGCCTGAGCGATCTGCTCAGCCTTGGCCCGCGCGAGGCCGAATTTGCGCACGAGCATGCCCGAGAGCTTGTGTGTTTCGGTGGCGGCCGCCGAATCGCTCGCACCGGCCGGCGCGGCCGCGAGCGCGCGGGCGTCGGCAGATACCTGCGGCGACGAAGCGGCGGCAACGCCGATTGTTTCGGGCTCCTCAGCAATGGCCTGCGTGAGACAGCCTAACGAAACCAGCAATGCGCAAAGGACGCGGACGGTTCGGACCATGAAACATAAGATGAATGACCACTTCGCATTATAGCGATGTCACCTGCCTGGAGGAGCGGGGGCATATGTCCCAGAGGACCGGATCGGCGCTCTAGGTCAAAGCCTCAAGTCGCGCGCGCCCCGACTGCCAGTCGGTCCAGCCTCGCGATTGCGTCTTCCGGCAGCACAAGGGAAGCCGCGGCAAGGTTTTCGCGTAGATGCGCGACCGATGACGTGCCCGGAATCAACAGAATATTGGGGGCACGACGTAGCAGCCACGCCAGCGCAACTTGCATCGGCGTCGCTTGCAGATCGCGGGCGACGTCGGTCAACGTCGACGACTGCAGCGGCGTAAAGCCGCCTAACGGAAAGTACGGCACGTAGGCGATACCATCGCGCGCGAGTGCATCGATGAGCGCATCGTCGCCGCGATGTGCAACGTTATAGTGGTTCTGCACGCAGACGATGTCGCAGATCCGCCGCGCTTGCTGGATCTGCGCGGCCGTCACGTTGCTCAAACCGATATGTCGCACGAGGCCCTTTTGCTTGAGCTCCGCAAGTGCGCTCACCTGTGCTTCGATCGAACCCTCAGCGGGTCCATGCACGTCAAACATGCTCCTGAAATTGACTACCTCGAGCACATCGAGCCCGAGATTGCGCAGGTTGTCATGCACGGCCTGAACCAACTCCCGCGGCGAATCGGCGCGCAACCATGACGCGCCCTCTCCTCGGCGGGCACCGACCTTCGTGACGATCACGAGGTCGTCGCGGTACGGATGAAGCGCTTCGCGGATCAATTGATTGGTGACGTGAGGCCCGTAAAAATCACTGGTATCGATGTGATTGACGCCGGAAGCGACAGCCTCGCGCAATACGGCCAGCGCTGTATCGCGATCCTTTGGAGGGCCGAACACACCGGGCCCGCTCAGTTGCATCGCGCCATAGCCGAGCCGCTTGACGACGCGATCGCCCAGCTCGAAGGTTTCGGCCGAATGAATGACGTTCATGCTCGCTCTCCTCTCGAATGGAAAGCCAAGGCTACGCGTTGCATCGCTGCACGATAAGCCGCCATAATGCGAACGGGTTGTCCGAAAAGGCGAACAATGCAGATCGATCTTGCCGATTTGAACGCATTCGTCACGGTGGCGCGTGCCAAGGGATTTCGCGACGGCGCGCGCATGATCGGCGCAAGTGCGTCCGGCCTGAGTGAGGCGATACGCCGATTGGAAACGAAGCTCGGTGTACGGTTGCTTCATCGCACGACACGCAGCGTGGCTCCGACCGAAGCGGGCGAACGTCTGCTGGCCCGCCTCGGTCCCGCGATGACGGAAGTGCAAGCTGCTCTCGACGAGATCGACGGGTTCCGCAATCGGCCTGCCGGCACGCTGAGACTCAACGTGCCGCTCAGTGCCGCGCGATTGATACTCCCGTCGATCCTCCCGCCATTTCTCGACGCCTATCCGGAGATACGGCTGGAAGTGATGACCGACGAGAATTTCGTCGACGTGCTTGCGGCCGGCTGCGACGCCGGTATTCGCTACGACGAACGGCTCGAGCAGGACATGATCGCCGTGCCAATCGGTCCGCGCGTCCAGCGCTTCGCAACGGCGGCGGCGCCGGCCTATCTCGATCGTCGCGGACGCCCCGAGCATCCGAGCGAACTTCTCGAGCACGCTTGCCTGCGTGGTCGTTTCCCAAGTGGTGCGATGCCGCCATGGGAGTTCGAGCGCTCCGGCGAAGTAGTGCGAATCGACCCTACGGGGCCCTTGCGCGTGCAGATCGGCGGTGGGACCGATCTGATGGTCGATGCGGCCCTTGCGGGCTGCGGCATCGTTCATCTCTTCGAAGCCTGGTTGCGCCCACACCTGCAGCGGGGGGCCCTCGAGCCCGTGCTCGAAGCGTGGTGGCGACCGTTCTCCGGCCCGTTTCTCTATTACCCGGGGCGACGTCTCGTGCCTCCCCCGCTGCGAGCGTTCATCGATTTCATCAAAACACGATAAACCCCAGCCGAGCTGTCCGATCCTTTGGCGTTGTCACCCTCCCGATGTCGACGCGCTCCGGGAGCACACATCGAACAGCAGTCACACCGCGATCGTTTCGCTCGCGGCAGCCAACGCATCTCGTCCTTGGAGCCACGGCCTCGCGCGCTCGACCGCAAGCGATATCCGCCGGCGCAGCGCCCCGCTCGCAATCTCGTACCCGTCGAAGTCATGCTCGGATGCATAGACACCGAGCGGCAGCGTGAGTGCTTGAAAGAACGCGAACAGCGGCCTCAGCTGATGTTCGATCACGAGCGAATGGCGGTCGCTTCCGCCGGTGGCGGCAAGCAACACAGGTGTATCGATAAGCGCATCCTGGCCGATCAGATCGAACAGGTGCTTGAAAAGCCCCGTGAACGAGCCGCGAAACACCGGACTCGCCACCACCAGCGCATCGGCCCCTTCGATGGCTTCGATATGTGTCTTCGCTTCAGGCGGCAATTGATTGCGATAGACCGAACACGCAAGCGCTGGAGCAAGCTCGCCAAGCTCGATGAGCCGAACCTCGAGTGGGATGACCACGCTCAACGCCGCCACGATCTCTTCGACAAGCACCAGCGTGCGCGAAGGCCGCTGCAGCCCACCGGATACCGCAACCAGTTTCAACTTGTTAGTCATTGCTCAAATCCTCTTGAATGCCGGGTTCAACACACGCTGCAGCACATGGTCTTCGATTGCAGCGAACGTGGCGGTGCCGCGCATTCGAGGTCGCGGCAGATCGACTGCGCGGTCCAACGCCACGCGCCCATGCTCGATGAGAACGATGCGCTGCGCCAACGCCACCGCTTCATGAACATCGTGGGTGACGAGCAGCGCGGTGAAACCATATTCACGCCAAAGCCGCTCGATGAGCTGGTGCATTTCGATACGCGTCAGCGCGTCGAGTGCCCCGAGCGGCTCGTCGAGCAGCAGCAACTCGGGGCGATGAACGAGCGCGCGAGCGAGCGCCACGCGCTGACGCTGGCCGCCCGAAAGCCGGGCCGGCCAATCGTGCTCGCGCGAACCCAGCCCGACTTCCTGCAACGCCGCGCGCGCATCGTCGCGTGCTGTGCGCGGCAGGCCGAGCATGACATTGCCGAGCACGCTCTTCCACGGCAGCAGGCGTGCATCCTGGTACATGATTCGGGTGCGCGGCGGCGCTCCCGGCTCCGCGCCGCGCTCGCCGATATCGACTTCGCCCTCGTCGGCTGTTTCGAGCCCCGCCACGAGGCGCAGCAGCGTCGACTTTCCGCAGCCGCTATGGCCGATGACGGCTACGAAACTGCCTTTGTCGATCGTCAGGTCCAGGCCGTCGAGAACGGTGCGCGGTCCATAGCGTTTCGTCACCGAGCGCAGGTTGACAGCAGCCTCGAGCATTGCGGCGGCCGTCATGCCTTCGCTCCCTTGAAGAGGCCCAATGGCCGCTTGATGGCCCTGGTCCACGGCGGGCCGTGGCGTCGCGCACCATGTCTCGGCGCAGAGGCCGCGGCGAAGGCGGGATGCCACGGCAGGAGCTGTCGTTCGAGCCAACGAGCCAGCACGTCGGCAAGCTTGCCCAGCACCGCGTAAAGGAGGATGCCCAGAACGACGACATCGGTCTGCATGAATTCGCGCGCGTTCATCGTCATGTAGCCGATACCCGATTGCGCTGAAATCGTCTCGGCAACGATCAGCATCGTCCACATGAGGCCGAGCGCAAATCGCACGCCGAGGAGGATCGTCGGCAAGGCGCCCGGCAGGATCACGTCACGATAGAGCGCGAGCCCGCGCACGTCATAGCTCTTCGCCATTTCGACGAGATTCGCATCGACCGAGCGAATCCCGTGGAACGTATTCACATAGATCGGGAAGAACACGCCCAACGCCACGAGAAAGAGCTTCGCCTCCTCTTCGATACCGAACCAGAGGATAACGAGCGGAATCAGCGCCAGCGCGGGAATATTGCGGATCATCTGCACGCTCGAATCCAGCGCGGCCTCGATCGGTTTCGCGAGCCCCGTCGCGAGGCCCAGTATGAAACCCGCCCCGCCACCGATGGCGAACCCCGACAGCGCACGCCAGGCACTGACTTTCACGTCCGCCAGTATCTCGCCGCTGCGCCAGAGCCGCCAAGCCGCATCGGCCACCGCAAGCGGCTCGGGCAGCACCCGCGCGGCGAGCCATCCGGCGCGTGCACTCGCTTCCCATGCCGCGAGGATCAGTGCCGGCACGATCCACGGCGCAATGCGTTTGATCAGGACTCCTTGCCATTTCACGATGTGTTCTCCCAGGATGGCAGTTACGGTTATCGGCGGGTCGTCAGCTCTGCGATACCTTCGGCAAATAGCTGTTGCCGATCACTTCGCCAAATGGCCCCGACAGCGGCGCATCGATACGTTCTCGAACGCGCCCCGGCAGACGGGGGAAGACGAGTTCGGCGAAGCGGTAGGCCTCCTCGAGATGGGGATAGCCAGACAAGATGAATGTCCCGATGCCCAGCTCCGCGTACTCGCTCATACGCGCCGCAACTTGCTTCGCGTCTCCGACGAGCGCTGTGCCCGCGCCACCGCGCACGAGGCCGACGCCCGCCCAAAGATTGGGATAGATCTCCAGTTCTGCCCGGGTGCGCCCCTTGCCGCCGTGCAGTGCCGCCATGCGGCGTTGCCCCTCGGAATCCATCTTTGAAAACGCCGTTTGCGCGCGAGCGATCGTCTCATCGTCGAGGCGGCTGATGAGCCTGTCGGCCGCGGCCCACGCTTCATCGGCCGTCTCGCGCACGATCACGTGCAAGCGAATGCCGAATTGAAGCTCGCGGCCTTGTTCGCGTGCTTTCGCGCGGACATCGGCAATCTTTTTCTCGACTGCCTGCGGCGGTTCGCCCCAAGTGAGATAGGTGTCGACGTGCGATGCCGCGATCTCGTGCGCGGCAGGCGAGGAACCGCCGAACCATAAAGGCGGATGCGGGCGCTGGACGCTCGGATAGAGCAGCTTGCCGCCCTTCGATGCGAGATGTGCGCCCTGATAATCGACCGTGCCACCTTCGTGAGCGGTGCGCAGCTGTTCGCGCCAGATCGTCAGAAATTCATCGGTGATCTCGTAGCGCGTGTCGTGATCGGCAAAGACCCCATCCCCTTCGAGTTCGGCCTGATCCCCACCCGTCACGACGTTGATGAGCAGCCGCCCGTTCGAGAGGCGATCGAACGTTGCCGCCATGCGCGCCGATAACGCCGGGGAACTCAATCCGGGACGTATCGCAACGAGGAACTTCAAGCGCCGCGTTACCGGAATCAAGCTCGATGCGATCACCCAGGCATCCTCGCAGGAGCGGCCCGTCGGCAGCAGCACGCCATCGTAGCCGAGCGTATCGGCCGCCACCGCAACCTGTTTGAAGTAATCGTAAGTGGCTGCCCTCGCACCGTCGGAGGTGCCCAGATAGCGCGCATCGCCATGCGTCGGAATGAACCAGAACACACGCATCGATCGTTCCCCTTCTCTCATTTCACGATTTCACGATTTCACGCAAGCCACTGTGCGTCATGTACGGCGATCCGCTTGGGGATCAGCTTCAATTCGCCGAACGTATCGGCAATCGTCTGCTGCGCGGCCAGCACTTGAGCGGTAACCGGCACTGCTCCATAAGCCGCGCGTCGAGCCGCGAGTTCGACAGTGGGCACGTCGAGCCCGACGAGCGGCGCAAGCTCCTTGGCTACTTCTGAAGGGTGAGCCTTGGCCCACGTGTCGGCCTTGGCGAGCTCTTCGAGTACCGTACGCACGAGCTTTGGTTCGGCCGCCGCGAACTGCCGCGCGGCGAGATAGAACTGCGTGTTGTCCACGAGTCCCGTCCCGTCGGCGAGCACGCGTGCGTCTGTCTGCCGCTGGATGGCAGCCAGATAGGGGTCCCAGATCACCCAGGCGTCGACGCTGCCTTGCGTGAATGCCGCGCGCGCGTCCGCTGGCGCGAGGTAGGCGGGCTGAATGTCGGCGTAGTCCAGACCGGCGTGCCGCAGGGCTCGCACGAGCAGGTAGTGAACGTTGGAACCCCTGTTGAGCGCGACTTTTTTTCCGCGCAGATCGGCAACCGTCTTGATCGGCGAATTGCGTGGAACCACGATCGCTTCCGAGGTCGGCGCCGGTGGCTCGTTGCCGACATAGACGAAATCGACACCCGCCGCTTGCGCGAAAATCGGTGGCGTTTCGCCGACCGTGCCGAAATCGATGGCGCCTGCGTTGAGGCCCTCGAGCAGTTGCGGCCCTGCGGGGAATTCGAGCCACTTCACCGTCACGCCTTCGCTCGCGACACGTTTTTCCACCGTCCCGCGCGCTTTCAACAGCACGAGGGTGCCGTATTTCTGATAGCCGATACGCAACGTTTTGGCAGGTCGCTGCGCGAATGCGGCGGCCGGCCCGAGGCCTATGGCAGCCGTTCCCGACGCGAGTATCGCACCGCCTACCGCGGCCGCCTTCAGCCAGCGGCGGCGCGCGGGCACGTGTTGGTCGTCGTTTTCTGAAGACATAGGTTCCCCATCGCGCATTTCTTCGCGCCAGTCAAAATAGTCAGGTGTGCAAATCGATCGGAACAAAGGCACCGTTGCGAACGCAACCGGAAGAGCCAGTCTAGAAAACGATTCACTTCGCGTGAACCATTGATTTCAGCTTTGCTCGTGACGAAACGTCATATCCCCGCGCGCGTCTATTTCTTGTTCGATTTTTATATCGGACACTTGCATATCGAATCCAGCAGCGACGCAAAGGGCAAGGACATGGCGAACATGGCGAGAGACGGAGGCATCGAGCCGCAACTGCTTCGCGCTGTTTTCGCGACATCGCTGCTCGATGGCCTCGCTCTTTTCGATCTGATCTTGTTTGGCTTTTTCGGCGCAGTCATCGGCGACCGATTCTTCCCGTTCACCGAGCCGACGACTTCGCTGCTGCTCGTTGTGGCTACGTTCGGTGTCGGTTTTTTTGCTCGCCCGCTTGGGGGTCTGTTGCTCGGGGCCTGCGCCGATCGTCGCGGCCGGCTGCCGGCATTGCTTCTCAGTTGCTGGCTCGCCACGTTGGGTACGGCGATGATTGCGCTATGTCCTACCTACGAGCGCATCGGCATAGCCGCGCCGCTCATTTTCGTCGCGGCGCGGTTGCTTCAAGGCTTCGCCGTCGGGGGCGAAGTCGGGGCCGCCGCTGCGTGGGCGGTCGAAGCCGCTCCGCCGTCGCGGCGCGGTTTTTTTATCGGATGTCAGTTGATGGGCCATGGACTTGCGCCGCTTTTGGGCGCATCGCTGAGCGTGCTGCTCAGCAATCTGCTCATGCCGGCGCAGCTTTTCGATTGGGGCTGGCGGCTCGCGTTTGCCACGGGCCTGCCGCTGATTGGCGTGGCCTACTATTTTCGGCACAAGCTGCGGGCGCGTGGCATCGTCGACGGAACCGCTGTGCGTGACGGCCAATGGAAGCCGGTCGCGCAGGTCGTCCGACGGCATCGTGCCTTTCTCCTTTGCGCGACGATGCTGATGGGTTTTCGCACTGTGCCGCTTTACGCGGTCGTCCATTTCATCCCGGCATACATCATGAGCCGCGGCATTCATGAAACGATGCAGGTCGGTTTTCTTGCACCGGCATTCTCGGCCGTGTTGATCATTGCGTTATCCCCGGTGGCTGGCATCGTCATCGACAAGTTCCCACGCCGCAAACCGCTGCTTCTTGTCTGCATCGGCGGAACAGCGATAGGCGTTTATCTGCTTTTCGCCGTCGTGACGAGAGTAGGCAGCGCGGCACTGCCTCTGGTCATCGGGATCGCGTCGATCGCCGCGTTGATCGCCTTTGGTGGATGCGCGGCGACGGTGCTGCTTCTCGAGGCCGTGCCATGTGCAGAGCGTGCGACAGCGTATGGCGCCAGTTATGCACTTGGCGCTGGAGTATTCGAGAGCACCGCACCGCTTGCGGTGACAGCGTTGATGAAATGGACGGGCAGCCCTTTATCGGTCGGTTGGTATCTACTGGGGTGCTGTTTGCTGAGCACAGTCGCGGCGGTGCCGATCGAGGAGCGTCAGCGGCGCTGGAAGGTGGACAATTGATCAAATGATCAATTGCGGTAAACTAGCGGAAGCAGATTCCGGGAGACGCCCATGCCAGCCCCATCGGACGATGACTCGCTTATCGCTGACATCTTGCGGGAAGCCGCTCGAAGAAATTTGTCGCAAAAGGCACTGGCGGCGCGTGCCAAGCTGTCGGAAGAAGCACTGTCGCGCATGAAGAAGCGTGGCTCCGCGCGCTTGTCCGCCGTATTGAAACTGGCTCACGCTGCGGGCGTGAGAATCGCGATCGTTCCGGAGAAGCCGCGTTCGGCAACAAAGTGCGCGACATTGGAACGACCGGCTGCAACTGAGTTGCCCAAACGGTTTCGCGACCGCCATCCGGAACTCGTATGGTCCAATCGCGGCGCTGACGATGCCGTTTATATCCAGCGTGCGCTTCTCGATCCAAGGTTCACTGTATTGCTCGACGCGGCTCAGGAATTCGGCATTGCGAGGCTCGAACGGGAGTGGGATGAGTTGGCAGCCTCGCCTAGCAGAGAAGTCCAGCGTGCACAGCCGACGACAAGCCGTATATTGAGGAACATTCGCCGTGGATTTGAGCAAGCTTCGCGTTGATACCCGTACCGTGTGGGAGCAACTGGATGGTCATCCTCTCCTGAAGGGGTTCGTATTGATTGGTGGCACTGCGCTCGCGTTGCGCGTTGGGCACCGTGTCAGCGAGGACCTGGACTTCGCCTATGCGACGGGCGAGCACCTGCCTCGAACGAGGCTGGACCTGCTCGTCCGGTCGCTGCGCGATCGCGGTATCACGCTTGCGTTGAACCAAAGTCCACGAGCGGAAGAGGAGTTTCTGGATGCCGGGCTCGAACTCGCGGATTACCAACAGGACTTCTTGGCAAACGATACGGTCAAGGTTTCGTTTATGTCGCCCGATGCCCCCGCGCAACTCGTCATTGCCGGCGATTCGTCGCTGCCCGTGCGGGTAGCGACGCTGGACGAGATCTTCGCGCTCAAGAGCCTGGTTTGTGCCGAACGGTCCAAGACGCGGGATTGGTTCGATCTATACGTGTTGATGACGCGGCATGGCTTTTCAATCGTCGACTTCCACGATGTCTTTTTGCGCTACGGCGCCATGGCTAAGTTCGACAACGCGGAGATGCGACTACGGGCATCGAAGCCGGACCCGGGCGATGAGGGCTATGAACAATTGCTAACAGACGCCCCCGCTTTGGATGCGATGCAAATTTTCTTTCAGGAGCGTCTGGACGAACTCGAGGTTCGGCTGGCAAAGCAGGCATTCAGCAGCAGTGCCTCAGACGAGTGAAGCCGCATGGCCCGGCACGCCAATCGACGGCGGCGGGAAAACGGTCGATCGCTGCCGCGTCTGCGCAAACGTCGGCGACGGGTCTCACTTTGTTTTTTTCCCGACCTCGAACGCATCCGCAAACTCCCCGGTAAGCCACGCGAGTCCCGGTTCCCGATCATGGGCCTTGGTCCACATCAGAGAGACCTCATAGCCCGGCACATCGAACGGCAGTGGACTCATCGCCAAATCCAACGTATCGCACCACACACGGCCGATGAAATCCGGCACCGTCGCGATTACCGGCGTACGGCGCACGATGAAGGGCGTCGTTGCAAAAGCCGAGCTGGAAAACACCACTTCGCGGTTGAAACCCAGCATGTCGAGCCGTTCGTCGATAAAGCCTTTCAAACCGGCACTAAACGAAGTCAGCACATGGCGGTGCTTCAGAAACTCCTCCATCGATAGATGCTTGCGACGCGTCTTGATGAGGCGCGGATTGTAGAGACTCACGAAACGCCAGGGAAACAGTGGCCTGCGCTGCTGCCACGGCGCGCATTCGGGAAATACGCCGATCGCCAGCTCGATCGCGCCTTCGTCCAGCATGGCCGCCGCACGCGTCGAGTCGGTGGAGCGCGCGATCAGTCTTACGCCGGGTGCCGAAGCCGCCAAGCGGCCCACAATCTCCGGCATCAACACCACCTCCAGCGAATCGCTCACGCCGACACGGAACACGCGCTGCGCGTGCGCCGGATCGAACGCCGGCGGCTGCGTGACCGTTCGATGCAACGACTGGAGAAACGGCTCGATCTCCCGCGCCAGTTCCAGTGCACGCGGCGTCGGCTCGATGCCATGCGGGGTGCGCACGAAGAGCTCGTCGCCGAATGTTTTGCGCAACCGCTTGAGCGCCCCGCTCACCGCCGGTTGACCGAGAAACAGACGCTCAGCCGCACGCGTGACGCTACGTTCTTGCAGCAACGCCCGAAACGTCAAAAGCAGGTTCAGATCGAAACGCCTGAGATCATTTTCAATGATGTCGCCCATTATCCCAAACGATTTGAATGATATGAGTGCATGACGCATTCTAGCGTCACGGGCCGCAATGCAGAGCATCGATGCAAAGCACTGACCAACGCCCTCTTTCATCTACAGGAGCACTGACATGGACTGGAACGAACAAAAGGTTGTGGTGCTGGGCGGTTCGTCGGGCATGGGGCTCGCGACGGTGTCACGGTTGGCGCAAGCCGGCGCCAATGTCGTGGCGGTTGGCCGCGATCGAGCCAAGCTGGACAAGGCACTGTCGGGCCTCGGCGGGCAAGTCGCCGGCGTCGCACTCGATTGCACCGATCGCGCCGCACTCGACCGTTTCTTCGGCGGTATCGGAAACATCGACCATCTTGTCCTCACGCTGTCGGGCGGCGAGGGTGCGGGCCGGTTCGCGGAACTCGATCTTGCTGCCTTGCGCCGCGGCTTCGAAGCCAAGTTCTGGCCGCAGCTCGAAGCTGCGCAAGCCAGTCTGCCGGCGATGCGGCGCGACGGCAGCATGACGTTCTTGACCTCGATTTCTGCGCGCATGGCCAATCCGGGAACAGCCGGCCTTGGGGCGATCAATGGCGCGCTCGAGCGCATGATCGGCACGCTCGCACGCGAACTGGCGCCGATGCGCATCAACGCGGTTTCACCGGGTGTGGTCGATACGGCCTGGTGGGATAGGTTTCCCGCCGATTTCAAGGAGGACATCTTCCGCCAACAGACTGAAACGCTGCCGGTCCGGCGCGTCGGCCAGCCTCAAGACGTGGCGCACGCCATTCAGTTCTTGATGGAGAACACGTTCATGACCGGTGCGGTGATCGAATGCGATGGGGGATTGCGGCTGCTTTAATCGCAATCGGTAGCGCACCCCGTCTCTCTGTTCCTGGAAGCAAATGCGCAAGAGCCGGCTGCCTCATCGAAGCAGCCGGCTCTTCTTGCTGAAGTGGTAAGCCCAAAGCCCTGGGGCCTCTGGCTTCCCGTGTGGTCAATAGCGATGTTCTTCCTCGTCCCGATGCGGACGCATTCGTCGGTCGTCGTCATGACGCCAAGGGTCGCGATCGCGTGGGTGGTCACGACGCCACTCTTCATGCTCCCAATAGCGGTGGCCATCCCAGTACCGATCGTTATGGATGCCAATCTCGACGTCGGCATCGACCGGGATCAGTTGCACCTGACCATAGCGCGCTTGCAATGGTGAATGTTGTGCAAATGCGGTTCCCGTCGTCAGCGCTGCCGCGGTAGCAGCGACCGAAACCATAGCAGAATAAATGATGGAACGTGCTTTCATGATAGTGACCTCCCTATTCCTTTCAGCGTGCCGACGCGCGGGCTCGTTAGTAGAACAATACCCGTCGCCACGCCTACGGCCACGGTAAAGGCGATGGCCATGCGGACTTGTGGAGAGTTGTAAGGAGAGATTTGTCAGGTTCAAAGCGTCCGCTCGCGCCTCGCCCCGGTAGCGTACTGCGCATGCGGCCGACAACCGATGCCAGCCTCATCCGCGGCACTCGCTCGTTAAGCTCGGTTACATACCGGATTTTTTTTCCGGAAAGGTGGTATCTGAAAGGCAAATAATGGAGATCGACGGGGGCGCAAATGGGCGCATTTCGGCGATGTCTTGGCAGAAAGACACTGTATCCGACTGATTCAGTTGGCTGGCCCCGTACGCGTAGGTGCAAGGCGCGCGGGGCCATCGCCGTGTTGTAAAACAAACAACGCGCGTTGTGCAATCAACAACGGAGTTCACGAAGGTCGAATGGTGAGTTGTACAATAAACAACAATTGTTGTACGATCAACAACACACGTGAGCACCTCGTGAGGAGAGAAAGGCATGAACGAGAAGATGTTTGCCGAACTCTTCGGCGGAGCGGGCCGCTTTAAAGCCCTCCGCTACCTGTTCGAACATCCGAAGGAGGAATTCAGCGCCAGGGAACTTGCGGTCAAAGCGCAAGTGGACCCAGGGAACACACACCGATGGTTGCAACGCTGGGCGGCTGCGGGACTCGTGACGCACGGAGCGACAAAAGCTGGCTACCGAGTCGCGCAGGACCCGGCCCTCGCGCCGCTCATTACCCTCTTTCGCCAGAGCAGCGCGCTGGTTGCGGATCTCCAGCAAGTGTTGCGCGAGACAACCGGCGTACAAACGGCCTTTATTTTTGGATCGTTCGCGCGGCATGAGGAGAAGGCGGCGAGCGACATCGACGTGCTTGTGCTCGGGGAAGTGTCTGAACTTAGGGTCAATGCGCGGCTGCGTCCGCTCGCCCGCAAATACAATCGGCCATTCAACGCCTCCGTCTTCACGATCGAACAATTCCGTGCACTGCTGACGCAACGCGACCCTTTCGCGACTGAAGTTATGCAACAACCAAGGATCGACCTGATAGGAGAGATGGATGCCGCTGCTCGATGATCTGCTCGATACGCCGGACACACCGTTGGTCCGCCAATCGGCCATCAACAAAGCGCAGATCCAGGGTTGGCTCAATGAAGCCGCCCTTAAGTACGCCGACGCGCAGCGTCAAGCGAACAGTGCCAGCACGCGGACGGACGCCGCCTACGATTCGGTCTTTTTCTGTGCACTGGCCGTACTCGCGAGCCAGTCGGTTCGAGTATCGTCGAAGCCAGGCCATCATCAGATGGCTTTGAAAGCTGCGGCGCGGGTCATGAGCCTCTCGGAAGAACTCATCGATACTGTCGATGCACTGAGAGACTGGCGCAACCGCAAGTATCAAGCAGCCTTTACCGCAAGCGATGCTGATGTCGCTGATGCCCTGGATACCGCACGTCGCTATCTGGAAGCCACCGCTGGCTGGTTTCAGCGGGCATGCCCAGCGCTCATCAAATAGTTGCTGCCTCGCGCCCTGAGCAAGTGACGCAACTAAAGCGTATCCGCCCGAGAATCCCCGCAGTAGCGAATGCCGCCGATTTCGCGGAGACTTCACTACCGTCGGGGAGAGTGGTTGTCGGCGGCGCCGACACGTGGTGACGTCGTCGCCG